>CABUKW010000236.1 GCA_902492275.1 uncultured Peptococcaceae bacterium | reverse complement strand
ATACATTTCTGTGCCCAGGCAATTTCCTGACCATATAAATTACAGGCTGTATCATCACAATTTAAGCAGTCCAATTCTGACCATCTCCCTTCTGTAGTTGCAGCGTGATAAACTAAAACTATCGTCCCGATACGGACAGCCCTTGCAATGGGTCTGACAGATGGTGTCTTTGTATATGCCGCAGTAGACAGTATGATGTTTTTCTTTGCCGCAGGCCGGACATATTATCACGCAATCATCTCCTTAATCTCATTTTCAAATAGATGGACCATTGGGCCGTTACCTGGTTAAAATAATGCTGACATTCATATAGGACATATCCGGGGAATTGCTTTTCCCAAAATTCCCTGACAGCTTCACAATCCGTTGGAAGCTGGGCCAGCTTATCTATTTTTCTGCGACTGTGTTTATCGTCGCTGGTTGTCACCCATGGCCTAATTAAGCCTTTTGAATTTTTCCACCGTTTTTTCCCTGCCGATTCTTTTTGCAGGTAGTTGGCGATTTGCTCAATGCCGTTATCGTTGGCTCTCAACTTCTTACTGTTGGCAAAACCTAAATTTTTGCTATGCCATCTTTCCTCTATTTCATCCCTGCTGATTCCTACGTTTTTCAGCAAAACATGGTGATGAATTTTCCCATTCTTTTTGCCTTGCTCTGTAATGAAAATGTAGTCCACTTTTTTGACGCCATGTTTTTTGTAGAGCGTGCGTAAACGGTCTATAAAGAGCGCGACTTCATGTTCTGCCGCTTCTATTGTTTCCGGTCGCTTGTCATCGCTGTAGGTCAAAACGATGTGGAAATCTCCATCGTCAAAGTTGCTCTTTACCAGCAGGACAAAATAACGGCGGGCATTTTTATCATTTAGGTTTTGCTGCTTGGGTGGAGTGAGCTGCTCACGCTTTTTTCTGGCCTTTCTTGTTGCTGTAGTCTCCACATGCTCAAATACATCTACTTCTATGTATTTTGATTTTTTATTTTGCGGGCCACAGTGATAGGTCTTTTGTCTGATAACTGGTTTTTGTCTCATGTGATTTTCCTTTGCCCCAAACTTTAATACTCACATTCAAGCCGGATGCCGCCAGGCGGCGGCTTTTTAAAAAAGGGCTTACCTGCGCGGTAAACCCTTGAATTACAGGCTTTTATATGCTATACTTTATTTATGGTTTTTGTTTCTGCCCTGTGTTGAGTTGGTCGCTCTTCCGGGGCGTTTTTTTCTGTAAGTTTGGACAATAAGCTTACTTGCATTCCGTCTATTGCACAAAGTTTATCTTGCAACGTGTTCAAGATAACGACTATTCTGAACATTTTCCCACTGTATCTATCCGTAATAATCTCATCTAATGCGCAGTCTAACAATTCTTGCACTTCATGCGTCTCTTGCGATATTTCTTTCAGCTTATCTACTATGTCTGCCATCTTCTTCACCTTCCTACTAAAATTCTTTTCTTATATCATAGCTAACGCCAATATAATCCAGCA
This sequence comes from uncultured Peptococcaceae bacterium, assembly GCA_902492275.1. Classification (GTDB taxonomy): domain Bacteria; phylum Bacillota; class Peptococcia; order Peptococcales; family Peptococcaceae; genus UBA7185. The sequence goes on along the minus strand of CABUKW010000236.1, from coordinate 84 downwards.
CTTTGGCCCAGCCGTACGATTGGCCATTATCATCTTTGCAGCATTCATACATCCAGTACCTCCACGCTCTCGGATTACGTTCCA
>CABUKW010000235.1 GCA_902492275.1 uncultured Peptococcaceae bacterium | reverse complement strand
GAAGCCCGGCGTCAGAATTTCTATGAAGCATAAAATGATACCCGCTAAAAATAACAGCAATGCAAACCAACTAGCCATACCTGCAATCATATGTCCTCCAAAATATAAGGAAAGCAGTGCAATTCCTGACACAGCCAACACACCAATCCCAGGCGTAAAAAATTCGCCAATCAAACATAAAATCCCTAAAGCCAGTAAAATCGGCGCTACATTGGGATGGGTGATGAATCGCGTAATTCGTTCCCCGGCAGTTATCTCGCTGTAAAGCAGCTCTGCATTTTCAGCAGAGAGCCAGGTCAGTAATTCTTCCCGACTGTTTACTATGGTATCCGCCATACCCAACTCAATAGCCCGCTGCGGCGTCAACGTCAACAACTTTCCTTTTTCTACAATGCCTGCAATTTCAATATCTCGATCAACAAATGCTTTGGCAATTTCGGGGTCTCGCCCCTTATCTTCGGCAATAGCGGCAAATTCCTCCCGCCATGGCCCTAGATATTTCTCATCGGCAGTCACACCGTTTATCAGCATTTCTGCATCGCCTAAGGTGCTGCCTGGCATCATGGCAATTTTATCACAACACAAAGCAATATAAGCGCCAGCCGACAAGGCTTGATCTTTTACCAAGGCTACTGTTTCTATTCCACTGCCGTAGAGAATTCGTTTAATATTCTGTGCAGCATCCACCCTTCCACCAGGTGTATCCAACTCCAAAATAATCAAATCGGCCTGTTCCTGTTTGGCAATGTCAATATTCCGCTCCAGATAAGAAGCAAGGCCCAATTCAACCGCATCGTCGACGGTAATAACCATAACCTTCTGCGGCGCTGCTTCCTCTGCCCATGCTGCGGGCACCATACCCAACATGCAAAAACAAAATAGAAGAACCCCTGTCACTAATCTTTTCACAAATTCACCTCCTACAATCATCTGCAACTATATCCATATTTTTATTATACCACATTTTTGCAATCTAAACTATTAAGATATGATGGAGAATCGACATTGAGTAAGAAATCTTTGTTCCGTCTCATTGTAAACCCAAGTAAACTGACCACCATAATATTCTGTGACAGCCTGTATCTGCTGCATTCCCTTGCCATGACGGACAGAATCTCCCTTTTGTGTGAGTAAACGGCCATGTTTCACAACAGGACGCTGTTGACAGCTATTTTCCATACGAACAATCACTTCTCCTGCCGTGCTTGAAAAAATGTCCAAATACAAATAACCGTCTCGACCACAAACAGAATGCTCGAGTCCATTATCTAACAAATTGCCCAAGAAGGTGCATAAATCATAATCAGACATGAAATCCAATAAACCATCCGTACAGTGAAATTGTATCTCTAAATGCTTTTCCTCGGCTTCTCTTGCCTTTTGGTTCAGTAAAATATTTAAAATGGCACGCTGACTATATACTTGTTCCTTATTTTGCGGCAGCTTCTGCACCATCTGCCCCAGATAGGCGCGGGTTTCTTCTACTTTCCCACTCTCCAAAAAGCCGGACAAACAGGCGAAATGATTTTGTAAATCGTGACGATAAATCCGATGTTGCTCCTGTTGCTGTTG
>CABUKW010000234.1 GCA_902492275.1 uncultured Peptococcaceae bacterium | reverse complement strand
CTCTTTTTTACTTAAAATATCCAGTATTTTTGTCAGCGAAGACGGATCTTTCTGACAATATCGAGCCAATTCTTTTTGACTTATGCCTTCATGCTGATAAAGCTGATCCATGATAGCTCCCTGCACAGCCGTTACACCCAAATGCCGTACCTTTTTATCCAACTCCGCTTCATGGGCCTTATTGGCCGCAGAGAGCAGAAAACCGATTGCATTGGTTGTATTAAACATATTCTCACACCCATTTCTTCAGATTCATCTGTTATCATTATGTCTATTATAGAATATGCAACTACTTTCGTCAAATAAAAAATAGAGCAGGAACTCTCACGGAAAACCTGCTCTATTGATTTAATAGTTTTTGAATTTTGTTGGACTATGATTACTTTAGAATATGGTATAATCTTTTGGTCAACATCAGTGACAGTGCTTACTATTTGAAGTTCAAATGTTGGTTATCTATTTTAAGTTTATTGAATGTTTTAATAAAATCCTGAAAAATCAGCTTCATTAATATTACACCAATGGTTAACTTCAATATAATCTCGGAGGCAAACCTCTATGATATCAATTCTACTGTAATATCTGGCTTTAACTGCTCATAAAAAACCATGCGCCACGCTACACGCGTTACTGGTTCAAAATGCAGCGAAGAAACTGCAGAACGCAACGCAGCTGTTTCTTCACCAAAGCTGACAAAAAAGCCAGATACATTATTCCAACGGCCTGGCACGCCTTGTGGTGACCGCGGTAAATCAGATTCTGCACAATCTAGAATTTGCAGTTGCTCAGAAGATAGTACTGGCTGCACAGTATAGCCCATAGCCATCAAATAACAGGGATATTCCATCGTATCATTTTGTCGGTGCAGCAAATTCACATCGTGGATTGATTCATATTTTTCTATCGTTAACGTATGCTTTACATGGGTAACAGGATGTACAAATTCCACCTGCTCACCAGCCGCCCGCACAGAAAAATGGGGACCAGGTATGGCAGTTTTCCCAGCCACCAGTGTAACAGATATGGTTTTTATGTCAGGCTTTCTTTTGGTATTCCAGGCAAAGCTTCTGCGTTCCACTACCCAAGCTGCATCGGCATCCAACTGATAATGCTGCACAACTATTTTCGCCCTTTCGCCATTTTTTTCTGGAAAGCACGGGTTCCAACAAAGTCCGCAGCTACTCTCAACCGATAGTCTTGTCCCATTCACAGAAAGATCGGGGTGCATATCGACTGTCAAAGGGTTCTCCTGCTCCAGCCAAAGTCTTTGTTCTGAAGTGAAGTTTAAGTTTTCTTCCTCGGTTGCGTTTAGCTGCCATTTTTCAATAAAGCTCTGAACCTTTTTGGCAGACACCTTGCACAAAAAATCTACTACCAAACCTTTCCCACACAAATAAACAGCCGGAATTTGCCATTCCTCACCTTTCCAAACAAACGTCTTGCCCAACGAAACCTCCTGCCCTGCCCGCTGCCCACGTACCGTCTCACCAAAAAAAACGCCATAATAAACCTGCCACTCCGGTACAGAATATCCCTTTGCCATTACTATAATCCGCCTTTCTGCGAAAGGCACCGATGGGGTTATGAAACCCTT
>CABUKW010000233.1 GCA_902492275.1 uncultured Peptococcaceae bacterium | reverse complement strand
TTGCCCTGCTGCTGCAGCAAATACCGCAGCAAGCCATATTGATAGCACACATTCCGCCCCAAATCAGCATTGTCATATTCCTTACAGGCCATAGCGGCCCCTTCCAGCATGGCGGTAATATCAATCCCAGCCACCGCAATGGGCAGCAACCCAACCGGCGTCAGCACCGAATAACGACCGCCGATGTCATCGGGCACCACAAAGGTTTTATATCCCTGCTCATCAGCTTCCGCCCGCAGCGCACCCTTGGACGCATCGGTAATGGCATAAATCCGTTTTGCCGCTTCTGCCGCGCCATAGCGCTGCCGTAAATAGCCTCGCAGCATCTCAAAGGCAATCGACGGCTCCAGCGTTGTACCCGATTTGGAAATCACGCACAGGCAGATATCTTCCTCGGCTAACCGTTCCAGCAATTCATAATAATAAATGGTACTGAGATGGTGTCCGGCAAAATAAATGCGGGGCCGCTGCTGCTTGCCAGCATAATATTCATTGTAAAAAGGCGATTGCAGCAGCTCCATACATGCTTTTGCGCCCAGATAAGAGCCGCCGATGCCAACCACAACCAGCGCCGTACACTTCCAGCGAATTTCTTCAGCAGTATCCAAAATCTCCTGCAGCAATGCAGGATCCATCCGCAAAGGCCAGTCCACCCAACCGGTATAAGCGTCCTCTTTGTCCATCAGCTTGCGATGAATTGCCGCAACTTTCTCCTGATTCTGCGTCCAGTCGGTTAACTCCTCCTGCACCCAGTAATCCAACTCCATCATAATACGTTCACTTCATTTCACTTTTCTATTTTCCTGCACAATCTGTTCCAGATAGGCTAAGAAATCGTCCCGTAAATTATCCCGCTGCAGAGCAAACTCTACTGTGGCCTGCAGAAAACCCAGCTTGTCGCCCACATCATGACGGCGGCCTTTGAAAGCATAGGCCAGCATTTTTTCTTTTACCGCCAATGTTTTCAGAGCGTCAGTCAGCTGAATTTCATTGCCCGCTCCTGGCGCTGTTTTTTCCAGAATATCGAAAATAGCCGGCGTAATGATATAACGACCCATAATGGCTACATTGGAAGGTGCAGCCTCCGCTTTCGGCTTCTCCACCAGAGAGTGAACGGTGTACAAGCCATCAGCGATTTGATCACCATCCACCACACCGTATTTATGAATGTCCTGTGATGCTACTTCCTTCACGCCCAAAATAGAGCATTGCTCCCGCTCATACAAATCCATCATCTGTTTCAGGCATGGGTAACCTGGCGAATCCACAATATCATCACCCAGCATGACCGCAAAAGGCTCATTACCGATAAAATTTTTAGCGCAATACACCGCATGGCCCAAGCCCAACGCCGTTTTCTGCCGCACAAACTGAATATTGGCCATACCAGCGATATCCTGAATCTGCTCCAGCATGTCATACTTGCCCTTTTTCTCCAACTCCATTTCCAGCTCCACCGAGCGGTCAAAATGGTCCTCAATGACCGATTTATACCGGCCAATGACAATTAAAATATCCTCAATGCCGCTTTCCACAGCTTCTTCTACAATATATTGAATGGTGGGCTTGTCTACCACCGGAAGCATCTCCTTTGGCTGTGATTTGGTGGCTGGCAGAAAACGGGTGCCGAACCCCGCCGCCGGAATGATTGCTTTTGTTATTTTTTGCATAT
>CABUKW010000232.1 GCA_902492275.1 uncultured Peptococcaceae bacterium | reverse complement strand
AGGGATGTAACCACTCCTTGTTACATCCCTTTTTCAATTCGCAGAAACGCTTCAGCTTGACACTGGAAAGCACAACACTCTACCTAAAAGATAACGCATGTTACATCAGCATATTTTTTCCCATACGGTAATTTTTTTATAAAAGTTTTTCTTCTGCCTTCACCGGTTTACGCAGCAAATCGTAGGCATACACTGGCTGCACAACCGGAATTTTTATAATTTGCTGCGCATGGGGCGCTACCTGAATTGCTTCGCCCTGCCAATTCCACATCTGACTGATTTCCTGCTGGAAATAACCATACTGGGGACTGAAAAATTCTACAGTATCGCCCACTGCAAAATGATTGCGCTGCTCGATGGTAGCAATACCGGTTTGCGCATCATAATCCTGTACCACGCCGATAAAGTCATAAGGGCGAATATACTGAGAATCGTCCAGCGTTAAAGCGCCTTTTTCCGGTTTGCCAAAATAAAAGCCGGTAGTATAAGGACGATGGCTCACTTTTTGTAATTCTTCCATCCAAAAATGAATGTCGTCACTGACAGCAGCGCCTTCAAAGCAGGCGTCAATCATATTGCGGTAAGCGCGAATAATCGTTGCCACGTAATAAGCACTTTTCATGCGTCCTTCAATTTTCAAACTGCAAATTCCTGTTTCGATGAGTTCCGGCAGGTGGGGCAGCAGGCACAAATCCTGAGAGTTAAACACATAGCTTCCCCGTTGGTCCTCTTGAATGGGATAAAATTCATTGGGTCGCTTTTCCTCTACCAAATGATAATTCCAACGGCAAGCCTGCGCACACTGCCCGCGGTTGGAATCCCGCTCGGTCATATAATTGCTCAATAAACAGCGCCCCGAATAAGAAATGCACATAGCGCCATGAACAAAAGTTTCCAACTCAATGTCTACCTTTTCTTTGATGGTCTTAATTTCAGGCAGCGTCAATTCTCGAGCCAACACCACCCGTTCAGCGCCCATATCTTTCCAGAACTGCACCGCCGACCAGTTGGTCACATTGGCTTGGGTACTGACATGCACCGGCAGATCTGGTACAGTCTGCCGCGCAATACGAATAATACCAGGGTCGGAAACGATAATGGCGTCCACACCCAATGTCAACAACTCCTGTAAATATTGCTCTAAACCATCAAAATCTGCATTGTGGGCAAATACATTGACCGTCACATAGACTTTTACCTGTCGTTGATGGGCAAGTGCAATGCCTTCCGCCATCTGCTCTGGCGTAAAATTACCGGCAAAAGCTCGCAAACCGTATTGTTTTCCGGCAATGTATACTGCATCAGCGCCGTATTGTACGGCAAATTTTAATTTTTCCAAGGTGCCAGCTGGCGCCAGCAGCTCCGGTTTCTTCATGTTTTCTCCGCCTCGCTTTTTCGAATCAGCGCAACGCCGTCGCCTAACGGAATGATGCTGCACTGATATTGCTGATTTTCTTTAAATTGCTCTAAAAATGCCTTCATGCGATACACCATCGTTTTCTGCCTGTGACGGGGATAGTTTAAATCCACCACCCAGCCGTTGAGCAACACATTGTCGGCTACCAACAGTCCGCCCGGTTTTAAAATACGGTCGGCCACAGTTAGAAATTCCTGATACTGTCCTTTGGCGGCGTCCATGAAAATAAAATCATATTGCTGTTCCAGCTTAGGCACCAACACTCTGGCATCTCCCAACACAGCATGAATTTTCTCTG
>CABUKW010000231.1 GCA_902492275.1 uncultured Peptococcaceae bacterium | reverse complement strand
CTTTAATAAATCTACTACCAGGGTGCCCAATTCGGTAGGATAAAACTGTTTGGCCTCCCGTACTACATAATTACGGGCCAGCACGGTTTCCACAGTAGGCGCATAAGTGCTGGGACGGCCGATTCCTTTTTCCTCCAGCGTTTTAATCAGCGTCGCTTCGGTATAGCGGGCTGGCGGCTGCGTAAAATGCTGTTTGGGCAGTAACTTTTCCGACGTTAGCTGCTGTCCCACTTCTACAGGTACCAGCTTCTGATTATCCTCGTTGTTGTCTTCCTCTTTATTTTCCTCATAGACTTCCATATATCCTTTAAAGGTCACGATGGTGCCGCTGGTGGTAAAATCGTACTGACCAGAGCGCGTAATGATGGTAGTCTGTTCCAACTGGGCAGAAGCCATCTGACTGGCTACAAACCGTTCCCAAATCAATTTATACAGCTTATATTGCTCATTGGACAAATATTCCTTGATAGACTCCGGCGTTTTGTCCACATACGTTGGACGGATTGCTTCATGGGCATTCTGTGCATTATTTTTATTTTTGTATTGTTTCTGTTCTTTGGGCAAATAGGTTTCCCCGTAGTGTCCTTTGATAAAGGCTGCTGCATCAGCCTTAGCCACATCAGCAATTCGGGTGGAGTCTGTTCTCATATAGGTAATTAAACCTACAGAACCTTCTTTCCCCAACGCTACGCCTTCATAAAGCTGCTGGGCTACCCGCATAGTCTTTTTTGCTGTGAAATTCAGCTTGCGGTAAGCATCCTGCTGCAGACTGCTGGTGATAAAAGGCGCGGTAGGATTTTTCGTTTTCTTCTGTACTTTCACATCGGATACCGAGTAAACTGCGCCTTCCAGCGCCTGCAGAATGGTCTGCATTTCTGCTTCCGAATGAATTTCTGCCTTTTTGCCGGAAATTTTACTGAGCTTAGCGGTCATCTTGTTTTTGCCGCTCAACAAAATCGTATCCAGCGACCAGTATTCTTCTGGAATGAAGCTGTTTATTTCTTCTTCCCGCTCGCAAATGAGCCGCACAGTTACCGACTGTACGCGGCCGGCACTCAGCCCTTTTTTTACCTTACGCCATAATAATGGACTTAGCTGATAGCCGATAATGCGGTCTAACACCCGTCGTGCTTGCTGGGAGTAGACGCGGTTATAGGCCAGCTGCCGCGGATTTTTTACCGCATTTTTCACTGCATCCTTGGTGATTTCGTTAAACTCAATTCGACATTTCTCATTGGTGTCAATCTTTAAGGTTTCCATCAACTGCCAGGCAATGGCTTCTCCTTCGCGATCCGGGTCGGGCGCTAACAATATATGGTCAGCTTTGGCGGCTGCCCGCTTCAACTCTTTTATTTTATCGCCTTTACCGCGAATGGTAATATACTTCACTTCAAAATCATTTTCAATATCAACGCCAAACTGACTTTTTGGCAGATCGCGTACATGTCCTAATGAGGCTAAAACCGTATATTTATTTTTCCCCAAAAATTTTTCAATCGTTTTTGCTTTCGACGGAGATTCCACGATGACAAGCGTCTTTCCCAAAATAAACACCTCAACCTACTCTGATATATTTTCTGCCAATCATCTGCTGTATTAATCCATAGAGCTCCAGCATGCTCAAAATAGGCATCAGTTCTGCCATGGACAATCTAGATAGATATGCAAGTTCTTCTATTGTAATGGGTTCTGCAGTAACATATTGCAAAACCTGGTCTTCTTCTTTTGTTAAAGTCATAGTTGCTGCTGGTGTATCTGTAGTAGCAAATAATGATTTCTGTCCATATTCGTCCAATACATCGGCACCGCTGGTAATCAACCGCGCCCCTTCCTGTAAAAAACGG
>CABUKW010000230.1 GCA_902492275.1 uncultured Peptococcaceae bacterium | reverse complement strand
CAAAACTCATGAGTTTTGAATACGGCTTGTTGGGAGAGCATTTTGATTGCGATATTTACATTGAAAACTGGAAACTTTTTGGCTATGGAAAAAGTCTAATAAAATAGGGTATATATTATTAATTTTCAACTTGTAAAAGTATTGATTGACAAGTGGAGAAAAAGCCAGTACTATTAAGATTAGAGTTGTGTACTATGATTTATCATACACCGCATAGGAATTTGCTTTGTATGATAACGTGAGCGTTATAAATCAGATGAGATGGGGGGATATTGTTGGCGCTGATTGAGGCAAAAGATGTTGTAAAAAAATATAAGGTGGGCTCGGAGATTATCACAGCCTTAAACGGTATTAATTTGTCTATTGAAAAGGGCGAGTTTGTGGCTATTTTGGGTACGTCGGGCTGCGGGAAATCTACACTGTTGAATATGTTGTCGGGCTTGGAGCGGCCCACAAAGGGAGACGTCATAGTCAACGGTGTGCGTATCAATAAGGTAAGTGAAAAAAATATGTCTCGGTTTCGCGCTCGGGAAATGGGATTTATTTTTCAGCAGTATAATTTAATTCCGTCGTTGACGGCGTTGGAAAATGTGATGCTGCCGCTGACCATTCAAGAGCTCAGCAAAAAGGTGCGTGTCAAGCGCAGTCGGGATATTTTAATTAAGCTGGGTTTGGGCAAGCGATTGCATAATAAGCCCAGCCAGATGAGCGGCGGGCAGCAGCAGCGGGTCAGTATTGCCCGGTCGTTGGTGAGCAATCCGAAGATTATTTTTGCGGACGAGCCGACTGGCAATTTGGACAGTAAGACCACCATTGAAATTTTGGAATTTATGCAGGAGATCGTACGAGAACAACACAAAACATTAATTATGGTCAGCCATGACATGGAGGTTGCCATGTATGCGGGCCGGATTGTACATATGCTGGACGGGCAAATCACCAGCATTGAAGAAAATATTGAGAATATTGCCAAGCTAACAGCAACGGCAGAGGGGGAGAAGGTATAAAATGAAGAAAAAACTGGCGATGATTTTGATTGTATTATTACTTGGAATGAGTGTGCTGCCGGCCGGCTCGGTATTTGCAACTACGACGGCGCAATCTGACACCAATCAGACAACAGCGGATGAGAATGAAACGGACGAAAATAAAACGAGTACTGCTGCACAGAATGGCAATGGGGAAAGCGCAGCTTCCCAGAAAAACGCACAGGAAAAAAATATTTTCAACACCGGCACCGACCCGCTGTGGTCTTTTGTAAAGCTTGAAGCGCCGGAAGAAGCGCTGGTGGGGCAAGAGTTTGAAGTAAATATTACGGTGAAAAATATGGGTACCGGTTCGGGGATGTTTCCGGAGTTCCGTTTTACAGAGGAAAGCGATAAGAAGGATTTGACCCATTTTACAGTGGTAGGCGGCACAGACGGCGTGTATGATACCATGCTGACGGAAGTAAAGGGCGGCGAGACAAAAACCTTTACCATTAAAATGAAGGTAAATCCGGAAACCAAAGAATTGCCGGAAGGTTCTAAATATCGCATTAATTGTATGATTGCCAGTGATAACTGGCGGATGACAGGCGATAAACGCTATAACGCAGTGCAAAGCTTTGAGATTGATGTGGTGTATGCGTTGTCGGACCCATCCTTCGTGGTGGAAAGTGTGACATTTAATCCGGCGGTGACTGCTGGTGTGAAGGAGACAACAGCGACGATTACGTTAAAAAACATCAGCGATACCAAAGCCAATAATGTGGTAGCTACGTTGGAAGGCACTTATATAAGCAGCGGCAGTGAAGGCAATGCCGGTGAAAAGAATATTGAGGTGCGGGATTTAACCAGCACCAAGCAGCTTTATAATGTAAAGGGCAATCAGAAGGTAACGGTGGACTATCA
>CABUKW010000229.1 GCA_902492275.1 uncultured Peptococcaceae bacterium | reverse complement strand
TAAATTGGGTAACTGGGCTGAATTTAACAACCCAGCAGCAATAACAGGTAAGGGCCTGCCCGTAGTTTGACAGGTCCTTGTCTGCAAACAGGGGGGAAATTTTGATGAAGAAAAAATTTGTATGCAAAATCGTCATTGATTTGATCATGACAGTTTTATTGCTGTTTTTAATGGCACGGCAGCTTACCGGAGATACCGCGCATGAATGGATTGGAGCAGGCATGCTTATTTTATGGATCGCCCATTATATTTGGAACTGGAGCTGGTATAGCCATCTTTTCAAAGGAAAATATACGCCTATGCGCATTTTGCAGACGGTAATCAATTTCGCTGTGTTGCTTTCCATGCTCGGTTCCATGGTAAGCGGGATCATTCTTTCCAGAGAGGTTTTTGCTTTCCTGCCGCTTTCCGGCGGCATCGCTCTGGCAAGGCCGTTACATGTGCTTTCCGCATTTTGGGGATTTGTGCTAGTGGCCCTGCATCTCGGCCTACACTGGAATATGATTCTTGGCATAGTGCGTAAAGCAACCGGGCCGGTTGTTTCCAAACCGCTGCGAATCCTTCTTCGCATAGCTGCGGTCTCTGTGGCCGGGTATGGTCTTTATGCTTTCCTGCAAAATCAATTTCTGTCCTATATGTTTTTGACATCCTTCTTTGTGTTTTTTGATTTTGAAAGACCTGTCCTGCTCTTTTATACGGAGTATATTGCTATTATGGGCTTATTCATTTTTCTGGCACATTATAGTTCCAAGGGGATTCAAGGGTTGACTGGAAGGAGGAAAAAACTTGTGGAGAAAAAGAAGTAACTATTTTGTTCGTTTGATGTCCTTTTGGCTTTTGTTGGCCTTACCCCTCTCCGGGTGCGGCACAGAGGGAAAAACAGAGGAGAAACATACAGTCGGCGTGTTTGCGATGAGTACATACATGACTTTGACCGCTTATGGGGAGTCAGCAGAGGAAGCGCTTACGATTTCCGAGGATAAAATTAAAAAACTGGAGTCCCTATGGTCGGTTACGGATGAAAACAGCGATATTTATAAAGTGAACCAAAACGGTAGCAGACCAACCGAGATTCACGAAGAAACAGCAGAAATTTTGCAGTTTGCGCTGGACATGGCAAAACAGACGAATGGGGCGCTTGATCCGACCATTTCTCCGGTTGTTACCGCTTGGGGTTTTATCAGCGGAGAATACGATATACCTACTGAAGAGGAATTGACAGACTTATTACAACATATAGACTATGAAAAAGTGCTTTTAGAAGGAAACTTGGTGACCTTGCCGGACGGAATGCAGTTGGATCTCGGCGCGGTGGGAAAAGGATATACAGGCGACATCATAGCAGAATTACTGAAAAAGCAGGGAGTCACTTCGGCCCTATTGGATATAGGCGGAAATATTCAGATGGTTGGCAGAAAACCAGATGGCAGCAGGTGGCGGCTTGGTATACAGAATCCGTTTGGAGAAGGTAGTTTGGGCATTTTAGAGAGCGAGGACGGCGCTGTAGTAACCTCTGGAAATTATGAGAGATATTTTATAGGCACGGATGGGAAGCAATATGGGCATATTATTGATCCTTCCACCGGCTATCCGGCAGAAAGCGGTTTAGCCTCTGTTTCCATCATTGCAGAAGAGGGGAAACTGTGCGATGCCCTGTCTACAGCCATTTATGTGATGGGACTGGAAGAAGCGACGGAATACTGGCGGGAAAACGGCAGTTTTGAAATGCTGCTGGTAACAAATGAAAATGAAATTTATCTGACAGAGGGAATTAAGGATGATTTTACTCTAAAGGAAAACTTTTCAGATATGGAGATCTATGTGATAACGAGATGAACAAGCAGAAATTTTTGATAATCCTAGGCGCTGCAATTTTTATGATAGGGCTGGCGGGAAGTTTTTTCCTATTGAACCGCCCGCATGGAACATGGATCGAGATTGTTCAGGAGAATGAAATTTTATACAGATTGGACTTAACGGACGCAGAAAATCAGG
>CABUKW010000228.1 GCA_902492275.1 uncultured Peptococcaceae bacterium | reverse complement strand
CGCCTCCTGCAAAAAAGGGCCGCCACAAAACAGAACTCTATTTTGCAACTGCCCTTTTCTCTTATTCTTCTACAAGTTGTAACGCTCGCTTGCCGCAAACTCTCGTACATGCACCACAAGCCACGCAGGTATTATAATTGATTTCCGGCGCGCTGTGGTCGTCACGCTGATGCAAAGCGTCCATAGGACAGACCTTTACCGCCGGGCAGCTATGATTGGCAGGACATTTGTTCAAATCCAGCATTAATTTTTTAGCCATAGTATATCTCTCCTCTCGCAAAATCATGCATCATAAGCATTCTACATGAGGAAGACCAATTCCTGCTGGAAAAAACCTGTTTACTGTCCGCCAGCTTTTACCTTAATCCACAACTGCGTCAAACGTTCCTTCAATACCTGATTGTCTTCAAATACTTCATCTTTGTCGTAACCATCTCGAGGCAGATAAGCTTCATTGCCTTCAAAATAGCCGCCTTCTCCGCTCAGCTCGTCAATGACTTCCTGATTGGACGAGGTGTAACCAACGGTTTCGCTATTATCATAAGAAGCCTCATAGGTTAAAATGTAATTGATAAATTCATGGGCCAGCTTAGGATTTTCCGCATTGGCCGGAATTACCATAGCGTCGCTCCACAAATTGGTGCCCTCTTTAGGCAGATAAAACCGCATATCTTCATTTTCCGCCAGAATGGTAGCAGCATCGCCGCTATATACCACAGCCATATCTTTGTTGCCGTTAATCATGCCGTCGATCACTTCATCGGCCACATAAGCCGGATCCATGGTCTGACGCTGTTCCATCAGCCAGTTATAAGCAGCGTCGATTTCCGCTTCATTTTCCGTATTCATCGAATAGCCCAGCGCTTTAAAGGCCACCATGAAAGAATCCCGCTCCGAATCGTACATATAAATTTTGCCAGCATATTTGGTGTCTTTTAAAATATTATAGCCTTCTGCTTCCAAGTCGGCATAATCGACGTTATTCTGGTTATACACAATACCAACGCTGCCCCAGAAATATGGCACAGAATAGGTATTATCCGGGTCGTAAGGAAGCGCCTTCACGCCATCGGCCAAATTCACAATATTCGGAATTAGATCCAAATCCAACTCCTGCAGCATACCTTCGTTAATAAGCCGTTCAATCATATAATCGGACGGCACCAGCACATCATAAGAATCACCGGCCTGCAGCTTGGTATACATCATTTCATTGGAATCGAACATTTCATAAATCACTTTTACGCCAAACTCTTTTTCAAAGTCTGAAATAACATTATCCCCAACATATTCGCCCCAGTTGTAAACCTTTAACGTATCGGAACCATACTTTTCCACGGCATCGGCACTACTGGCGCCCGAACCTCCACATCCTGTCAACAGCAGCATGGCTGTCAATAATACTGCAACTACTTTTTTCATCCACAGCACTCCTTTTTTTCAGATTAAATTGCCCAACCTTTGTGAACCCTCACATTGGCAGAATGGAACATATGCAATATAGCATAATTTGCCGGGAAATACAATAGTATGCAACAGAAACGTCGAAAAATTATCGCAAAATTTACGTCTTAAAGCGACACGTATCAGATAATTTGAAACTATGTATAAGCTAAGTACCTGTTTTTCGAGCGTAAAAAAGGCTGCTGCGCCAATAGCTTTTCTGCTATTTTCGCAACAGCCTTATCCATCAAGATACAACTCGGTGCATTTTACTGATATTGCGCCGGCAGTGTACCACTGTACAGCAGCTGCAGAGACCAGTTGCCGTCGCTCTGATTATCCCGCAGCAATACAAAATGACTATCGTCAAAGTCACAGAAGATACCGCCGCTTTTCAGCAAACTGGTGCTTTGGATAAACTGGCCTACGGCTTCTGAGCCGGTAATGTGGCCGGTGGGTTGGGCTATGCCTTCTAACTGTTCAATGCAATCCTGAGCGGACAGCAGATTGACAAGGTCTGGATACCCATATTTTTCTTGGGCGCCATTTGTCAGTTGATTAATCATTTCCCG
>CABUKW010000227.1 GCA_902492275.1 uncultured Peptococcaceae bacterium | reverse complement strand
ATACCAGAAGCTTAATATTTAAAGATTTTGTACTTCATTCTCTTCGCTTTTCCTACTTTTCTGCTGCCTCTTTCCGTCCCCATCGGCTTAATTTGTCTCCGTCGCAATAATTTTCCCATGATCCATCCGAAATACCGTATCGCAAAGGATTTGTATGTCTTCTTTCGAATGACTGGCCAAAATAATCAATTTTCCTTTTTCTTTTAGGGATAAAAGTACTTTTCTTATTTCTTCTACACCCTCGTTGTCAAGTCCATTTAACGGCTCATCCAAAAGAAGAATATCCGGATCTTCCATGATCGCCTGTGCAATGCCAAGGCGCTGGCGCATTCCGAGCGAATATTTTCCTACGTGTTTTTTACTGTCTGGATCAAGTCCAACTATGCGCATTGCATCGCGAATTTCTTCATTTGAAATTTTATGATGTATCATTGCCAAGAATTTTAGATTTTTAAATCCTGAATACTCTGGCAAGAATCCTGGATTCTCTATAATTGCACCAATTCGATCTGGCATACTTATATCTTTTCCTAAAACCTTTCCTTCTATTTTTATACTACCAGATGACGGGCTAACAAAACCGAGTATCATTTTCATCAGCATTGTTTTTCCAGAACCATTTCTCCCTACTAATCCATAAATCTTTCCTGACACAAGCGTCATTGAAATATCAGAAATGACTGTCTGTGTTCCAAATGTTTTTGTCAAATTTTCAATTTCAAGCATATCACATCACGCCTCCTCCGTCAAAAAACCATTTAGCGAAATTCGTTTCGCTGTCTGGAATATTAAAATAAATAGAAAAATCACTAATAATGCATCGGCTGCTATCACAAACGGAATGCTGATAAAATGATTTGCTGCCATAATATTCAACTGTTCAACACTTGTCCAACTGACAGGAGAAAATGCCAATATCCAATAATTATTTGGCCAGGCTGCCCACACTAAAATCGGGTCAAGAAATACAAGAGCTCCTGCAATTGCCATTCCACACACTACATTCCTTCTTATCAAACTAACCCAGTACATGAAAAGACCAAGAATTGAAAATGAAACCCAAACTGACACAAATGTATACATCATCGCGCCCGACGGATACAAATATCTTATCATTTCCGATGAGAACTGAGCACTCGGATAAATATTCGCAATCTCTCCAAGTGGCATCTTTCCTGTTCCAAGCACCATATCAGTCAATGCTCCTGAAAATGAATCCATCATTGTTCCAATTGGGAGAATCATAAGTGACGACACAATTAATATAAAAGCAGCATACAACAATGCCATCCCTACAATATATATGCACTCGCCAACACACCATGCAGTGCGTTTACTCCTCATAATTATATATGGCTTTAATGGATAAAAAAAAGGAGCATCGCATAAAAGACACAGCATTCCAATATAAAACAAAATCTTAGGTGCTTTCACAGAAATTGTTGCACTGCAAAACAACAATTCCATAATATAGATAGGTGCTTTTGTCCCAGTATCAATTCCATAATTGATCACAGGACGCAAATAATAATGAATCAAAAGTGCTGTGAACACAAAAATAAACCACACTCTGGCATCACGCTTTAGTCGCCTAAAATTTGCTCCCGCTACAGCCAATACCGATCTACAATAATCCATTCTGCTCCCTCCATTTCATTCTCCGATAAAATAGATATGTACAAATAAGAATTACACAAATTGGATATAACATTCCCCATAAAAACATAATTCCTTGCAATGTTTCTTGTCCTGCTGGCAATGTCGGTTGCATACTAATCAAATTATAGACATCGAATATCGAACCTAACGGAATGTATGAAATTGCAGAGAAAAATACCATTCCTGAAATTCCAATGCAAACAAACGTATTTGGCTGAAATACTGAAAACAGCATTCCAACTGCGCAGCTCATTGCGCAGACCATTCCAAACTGCAACCCCATCATTCCAATATACAAAACTGGAAACTTATATCCTATTTGATAATAGCACGGAACCGTTTTAATCTGTGTTAGGTTTGCCCCTAAAAAGCCAACTGCCACAACTAAAAATAAATAAAATGAAGCAATACATGC
>CABUKW010000226.1 GCA_902492275.1 uncultured Peptococcaceae bacterium | reverse complement strand
AAAACCAGTATCCGCAACATCATTCGCCAGTATAAGGACGGGAAAACATGGTCCGTTCCTTATGAAACCAAAGCAGGGACAAAATATATTCGCCCGGTTAAAATCGCTGATTGTAAGCATGGCGAAGCGAGTGACAGGATTTATCGGAGAAAGAAATTTTGCCGGAAAACCACTATCAAACAACGGCTCGATGCCAGAGTTTGTGAATTATGTGGGTGTAAAGAAGCCGACCTGTATGAGGTTCACGTTATACGGAATCTAAACGAATTGGGTAATTCTGATTGGGAAACCGTAATGAAAAAGAAACGGTGGAAAACACCTGTTGTCTGCAGCAAGTGCCATGAAAGAATACACATGCATAAATCAATACGTTAATTACTGATGGGGAGCCGGATACTCAGAGATGGGTAAGTCCGGTTCCGAGGGAGGAAGTAGGAAACCTGCCGTCCAAAGCGGTAAGGCGCCTTTATCCTACCCTACGAGTGCTTGTTATCTGACACCGCGCGAATGATGTTTGCGAATTCGGAATTTTTGTTGATGTTTAATCAGGCTCCGACAGACAGAATGGAACTGGCCAGGCTGTTGGGGATATCTGATACCCAGCTTGATTATATCACCAATGCGCCTGCAGGACAGGGCCTGATTAAGGTAGGCGGAGGAATTGTACCGTTTATCAATAAATTCCCAAAGGACACCAATTTGTACCGGCTAATGACAACTCGCCCAGGAGAATAAGGAGAGCATGGAAATATGGAAAAAGAAAAAATGATTCGGTTTATAGACGCCGAGTATCACACGTTATTTTTTATAAAAGACGGAGAGCGTATCAAGCTGAAGTTTCCTAATGGTTCAGAAGAATTTAGAACCTGCAGCTTTATAGATGGTTATCACACGAAAGTCGGATATCATGTTTTTCATATTTGTGAATTGGCAGAACGGATGCAGGAGAATGGGGTTCAGTACGTTCCAGAATATATTCCAGAACTACCGGAACGTTGCTTTTCAACGCTGCCGTCAACTGGAGAATTGATCATAATCCGGAAAGGAGAGCGCCGCTATGAAAAAAGCGGATTTTCCGAAGGAAATCCAGAAAGGAACAAGCTGTTAGCGGAACAATTGAATAACAGTGATTTGATAACCCGTCAACAGGAGATGGCTATGCTGAACGGTGTTTTATATGGCTGGAATACGGAAGCGGCTAAGGTAGAACATTATGATTTTTGAAGAAAAACAATTCGGTTAAAAAATATGCAAAAGCATAAGCCTGGGTATCATAAAGGACGGTAAAAATTTGCAGTGTGGACGAAGTTGTATGAAAAAATCCGATGCTGCGTTCATGAAAGGGGGTAAGGAATTTGCTTGTGAAAGAACGATAAAAGGTGTCTACGTCTTTCATTTAAAATCTCTCAATTTTCATAAAAGAAAATCTTTTACGTTTTAAAGTTGCAAATAGTTGATTCTTTTCAAGGGGTGGTGAGGAAATATCGCAGAGCCAAAGGAAAAAAGAAAAACAATCAAAGTAAAAGTAAAAAAATCATTGCCAACGAAAGAAGCGAAATTGTTATTGCGAAAACAATACCCGGCTGAAAAAGAAACGCGAAAGCCGGAGCAGCGGGATAAAGCTCCCGTTTTATATGCGACGGACCATGTGGAGCAGGCAGCGAAATATGGAACGATGTTGATTGTGAAAAAAACAATCGGCAGGTCACAGTATAGAAAAAAAGTAGCGTCAGTTCCAGCAGAGGAAGCTGGAGAACCGCCTGAACAGCCGGAAACCAATTTTTTACCAGAAAAGGCTGTGAAACCAGCCAGTATGGAATTGACTATGGCAGAGTCCATGGATTCTCTCGATTTTTCAAAAGCGACTCCAGCTGAGATTTCTTTACGGCAAAAGCAAGTTGGGGAATATAAGCAAAAAGAACTGCGGAGAAATACTGAAAGCAAAACGCAGGAGCTGATACAGCGAGCGGAGGTACGCTCTTTTCCCAATCAGCAGCATAGGTGGCCTAAAAGCAGACAAGTTGTTGCTGAAAACAAATCACAGAATTTGCGGCAGCCAGAGGGATTGTTAAAAACAAAACAGTATTTACAACA
>CABUKW010000225.1 GCA_902492275.1 uncultured Peptococcaceae bacterium | reverse complement strand
GGTTCGAGCCCTCTATCGCCCACCATAGTGGTTAAGCGGTTTCTGCATTTTGCAGGAGCCGTTTTTTTATGTTTTATGCCGAAAATTATGCAGTGCTTTTTGTCGTTTTCAAAATGATAAAAATAGTCGGTTGCTAAGAAGCAATAGAAAAAAGGGTTCATTGTAAAATGAAGTGCAACAGAAAAAACAGCCACAAAAGAAATCCAATCTGTTAAAATTAAGCTGAGAACCAAAAAAACAACAGGAGGAATATTCATTATGGCTGTTCATGAAAAGCATAGCACAAATCAACACGAAAAACAATATAAGCATTTAACCGTATTCGAAAGAGGGCAGATCAAAGCACTCCGAGATACAGGGTGGACGATCCGGGCTATCGCCCGTTGTCTCCACCGTTCACCCAGCACCATCAGCCGCGAATTGAAACGGGGCAGTGTGACTCAGATGACCTCAGAGTACCAGACTTACACGGTATACTTCCCTGAGACAGCTCAGATTCGTTATAAATGGGAGCAGCAGAAATGCAGAAAACCCTTTCTCTTGGATGAAATTCAGCCCTTTCTGGTTTACGCCAGCCAAAAGATCATTCACGACAAATGGTCTCCTGATGCAGTAGTGGGTTATTGTCAGAACGCACCGGAATGGCAGGAGGAAAGAATTCCGTGTACCAAAACTTTGTACAATTATATAGAATTGGGCTTGCTGGAGGCGAAGAATATGGATCTGCCGCTTAAAGTCACCAGAAAGGCAACGAAAAAACACAGTCGCGGACATAAGCGCATTTACGGCAAAAGTATCGACCAACGGCCGAAACATGTAAATGACCGTTTGGAGGTGGGGCATTGGGAGATAAAGTCTATTATGCCCATCCTTACAGTGCATGGGAAAGAGGGAGCAACGAACGGCACAATGGTCTCATACGGTGAATGGTCCCCAAAGGCAAGTCAATGGATGGATTGAACGTTGAGAAGGTGGCAGAGATAGAAAACTGGTGTAATACATACCCACGGAAGATATTGGATTACAGGACGCCAGAGGAATGCTTAAGCGCGGAGTTAGATAAAGCTGAGAATGAATTTGTCTGCTGAGGCTGAATACACAAAAACAGAACTATCGTTCAACGGTAAAGGCTGCGTCTATCTTTATATGACACCATTGACAGATACCTCTGTTTTGTGTACGGTGTGTTTTGAAGGAATTTTATGGATTCTTTTTCGGGTAATATAAATGTTGCACTTGCTATTGCAATTTAGAAATAGAAAAAATATGTAGAGAAGCGATGAAAAAACTTGCATTTTTTTTGAGGAAGTATTATAATAAATTTTATCCGATGTGGATGATTAGCTCAGTTGGTTAGAGCGCATGCCTCACATGCATGAGGTCGGAGGTTCGAGCCCTCTATCGTCCATTATAATGGGTAAGCGGTTTCTGCGTTTTGCGGAGACCGTTTTTTTTGTGTGTCATTTTGCACTTGGACTTTTCATTGTAGAGTAAATACCGTTGCAAATACTGCGCTTAAAACTATTTTGTGCAAGGATTTTACAGTGTTTTTATGGCTTTTCCTAGGAAAATCTGTTAAAATAGAAAAAATACAAGAAGGGAGCCATTATGGAACAAAATCGATCGACAGCGGAATATCAGAAGCTTTTAAATATTGCTATTGATTTGGGGCATTTTTTGTTGGAGTCGGGTGCTGAAATTTACCGGGTGGAGGAATCCATCCAACGGGTATTATATGCCTATGGCATCAAGCATGTGGATGTTTTTGCCATTCCCAGCAATATTACCGTTACTATTACCATGGCAGATGACACTTGTTTTACTAGACTGCGGCGCATTTATTCACGGGGAACCAATTATCAGATGGTGGAGGAGTTAAACAGCTTAAGCCGTTATATTTGTGAGCAGCGGCCGTCGGTGGAGGAAATCCGCTTGAAACTAAAAGAAATCCGCCATAGGCCAGTGTACTCAGATTGGGCTATGATTTTGGCTTTTGCAGGAATTTCATTTGCTTTTACCTTATTCTTTGGAGGCAATTTGCGAGATTCGATAGTGGCCTTGTTTGCCGGCGCCTTAATTCGCGTTGTCATTGGGGAGATGGAGTATCTGCACACCAATGGATTTTTTATCAATTTAATTAACAGTCTGTTGGTGACATTAATTGCGCTATTGGCAGT
>CABUKW010000224.1 GCA_902492275.1 uncultured Peptococcaceae bacterium | reverse complement strand
ACATCGCTGGCAGTAGCAATGGCTGTATTGGCCATAATCGCATCTACGCCCATTTCCATAGCCTCGCAGGCTTGCGATGGCCGTCCAATCCCAGCATCCACGATAATGGGCAAATCTATTTCATCCACCAAAATTTGAATAAATTCTTTGGTGGCCAGTCCTTTGTTGCTACCAATAGGTGCTGCCAAAGGCATCACAGCCGCTGCGCCAGCATCCACCAGAGAACGGGCTACATTCAAATCTGGATACATATAGGGCAATACGATAAATCCTTCTTTAGCCAATAATTCAGTGGCTTTCAATGTTTCATAATTATCCGGCAGCAAATATTTGCTGTCACGAATGACTTCCACCTTTACAAAATCGCCGCAGCCAATAGCCCGGGCTAAACGGGCAATGCGCAGTGCTTCTTCTGCTGTGCGGGCGCCGGAAGTATTAGGCAGCAAGGTAATCCCTTCGGGAATATATTCTAAAATATTTTCCGCACCGCCTGTATTGGCCCGGCGCAGCGCTAACGTAATGATTTCTGCACCGCCCTGCTCTGCCACAGTTCGTACCAAATCCAGCGAAAATTTGCCGGAACCTAAAATAAAACGGGAATTGAAAGCATGGCCGCCTATTTGTAATTGGTCCTTTTCTCTATTCTGCATCACAATCCTAACCTCTTTTCCTTTTATTCCTATATTGTTACATTCACCTGCTTCTCAAGGCTCCGTTATACCCAACAACAAGCGCAAAACCATGTTGGCCTGATGACCAGCGCAAATCTGCACTCGCGGTGCCATCAAGCCGTTGCCAGGCATGGCCTCGCTGCTGCCATCACCACATACATAAAGCCGTCTCATGCTGTGCACAGTTTGAATGGTATTGGCACTGTCATAGCCCGCCATACCGGAGGCCGCCACAATTGTTTTTTCTCCATCAGGCAACAATGTATTGATTAACATAGCCTTCGCCGACGGATTGTCCAGCGTCTCACATACCAGCGGCCAGCCCTGAAAGATAGAAGCTGCGTTCTCTGCCGTAATTTTGATTTGCTTGGCGCACACCTGCACAAAAGGATTGATTTCACCAATCTGCTGTGCCAATGCCTCGGCCTTAGGTAAGCCCAGATGACGCAGCGTATAATGCTGGCGATTTAAGTTGCTGGGCTCCACCATATCAAAATCCACCAACAACAATTTTCCCACGCCCAGTTGAGCCAGCATCACCGCAATATTAGAACCAAGCCCACCCAATCCGGCAATGGCCACCGCCCCTTGCTTCACTAAGTTGTGTACTTGCGGCGTATGCCGAGCCGTCAGCATAGCTTCCAACTGCGTTTCATCGACCATCCTGCCTTTGGGAATCAACACAATACTATCTCCCTCTTGCAAAGGCAAATCCGCTTCTGTTTGAAACCCATTGTAGATTACAACCATCTGCTCGTCCGGCGTTATAAACTGTCGCAGAGATCTGTAAGCAGTCTGCATTGATTTTCCATTCAAAATAATTTCCATTTCAGCCACCACCTACAAAGCTGACAATTTCCAAACAATCCTCAGGCTGCAAAATCACCGACTCATACTGTTCCCGCTTTAAAATTTCTCCATTGTATTCCACTGCAATGCGAGACAGTTGATAATCCTGTTGTCGCAAATAGGTCAACAAACTGGTTCCAACAGCAAGTACAACTTCAGTTCCATTGATTTTCACCGTTTTGTCTCCTTCCTATGAAATTCAACCAACACAAAAAGGACATAAAAAAGAAAACACCCCGGGTGGTGCTCCCCATTTTATGTCCTACTCTTTACAAACATCTCTATTTGTCAGCCACTCTGCTTTTATCGTTGATAGCAAATTATGACTGTTTTTACTTTAGCGGAAAAAATTGCTGCTGTCAAGAAAAACTTCTTTAAAAAATCGATTTGCACCGTTTCCAACTGCCAAATCCATTTCATTATGCAAAATATATAACGATAAAGTATCCTATTCCAATTACAATTACCACTAAAAAGCAACTGCAAACCAATTAAACCTCACTGTCCTGCATATTCCGTACAATCTTGCGCAACACAGCCTTGGTAATTTCCAAATCCTCCGGCATAATGCCTTCCACCATAGTCTTATTATGCGCTTCCGCAATTGGCACACAAGCCTGATGCACCTCGGTACCCTTGGCGGTTAGATACAATTTAAAAGCCCGTCGGTCTTCCTTATCAGGCTGTCGTACAATCA
>CABUKW010000223.1 GCA_902492275.1 uncultured Peptococcaceae bacterium | reverse complement strand
GAGCCGCTCCGCTAAGGGCAATGCTTCTTCATACAGCTTAGCACCGCCGATCACAAAAATTTCTTTCCCCGTGGCCAATGCCAGCCCTTCCTGTAAAGAGCCCACCACCTGATAGCCCTCTCCTGGCTGCAATTTTGCCGATACCACAAGATTTTGCCGTCCCGGCAAAGGGTTCCCGATGCTTTCATAGGTCCGTCGCCCCATGATGACCGTATGCCCCATTGTCAGCGCCTGAAAGTGGCGCAAATCTTCCGGTAACCGCCAGGGAATTTGCCCGCGAAACCCAATCACGCCATTTCGCGTCACCGCTGCAATCAGATGAATCATGTCGTCGGCTCCTTTCGCAGCTGCGCCAGCATATTCTGAGCAAATTCCTCGGCCCTTTGGTCAATTTCCGCAATGCGATTAATGCTGAATGGGTCGTTGGCGGTAGCCAGCAGCGCAAATCTGGCAGGCAGCAAAAAGGTTTTATTCATATTTAGCGCCCCCAAAATTTGCTTGGCAACAATATCGCCGCCACTATAACCAGAAACCACCAGACAAAACACCGCCTTATCATAAAAACGCACCTGACTGAACAAGGCGGTCAGCCGGTTAATAAAGGCCGATAAATTAGCGCTGACGGCATCATTGTAGTTGGGACACAGCATAATCAGCCCGTCGCAATCTAAAATAGCCGGATACACTTCCTCCACAATCACACCGCCATAAAAACAACTGCAAGTTTCGCCAAAGTGACGGCAGGTTTGATAAGGACAGCCGTTACAATCAATCACGCTGCCATTTTGCAGCGATATCTCCTGCACTGTACAAGCGGGCTCCAAGTGCTGTTTCACCTTGCGCCATAATGTCAACGTATTGGAGGTGGCGCGGTTGCTGGCATGCACAGCCAAAATCTGCGGCTTGCGGTGCAAAGGCAGCTGAAAGGTCAGCAGTTGCTCCACCAAAGCCCGCGCCGCATGCCGGTAAGCCCCCAGCTTATCGGTATCCAAATTGCGGGCCTGCACAATAAAATTATCCAACGAACCAGTGCCTTCCACCAAAGGCTTGCCGGGAAACAAACAACCGCTGCAGTTGGCCGCAAAAACCAGCTCCCGCCCTATCGCTTTGGTGTATAGCTCGCTGTCAGCGTCAATCAGCACAGCCCCTGTGCAGCCCGTAAAACAAGTAGGCTGACGGCGAATTTGGCGCAATAGCTTTTGATATTCCAAATTGACGCCATCGGCGCCTAAATTCAGCACAAATAAAATGCGGCGGTTCTGCACCGGCATAAATTGCTCCGCCTTGCGCCAAAGCTCCACCGGATAGTCTTTGACGGCATACTGCAAAATCTGCTGCAAACGGGCATTTTCTATCTGCGCCCCATCTTCTGGCATAATCACCAGTAATGGCTGTTGTTCCATAGGAATACACCTCTTTCCATGTTTCTGTCGTCTGCTTAAACGCACAAGGCCGCTAAGTCCTCTACCACCGCTTCCAGCCGTTCTAACAACTGCTGCGGCAACGGCAGATGTTCCAACTCCACCCCGCAACAAGTATTGCGATTTTTACAGCCCATATAAATACCGCCTAAAAAGTTAGAGCTGTAATGCCACTGCCCACGGAGCGTCAGCAAAATAGAAATGGCTGCCGAGGATAACGCCGGCGCAATGTAAGGCTTATAGCCCAACGCCCGTACCTCCAAGTTGGCCTCCACCGCTTTCTTGGTCAGCTCCAGAGAACGCTCCTGATTGTAATGGGAAATACTGTCGGCAATCACCAGTTTTTGACCATGGGGCCCATAAGCCCGGCCTTCGGTAAGGAACTGCTGAAAACGGCTGTCCTGCTTGGCAAAATAGGCAGCCCGACTATTCATCACACCTAAGCCGTAACCCTGCACCTGCTCCGGCCGCAAGCCTTTGCCGTCCCAATTGCCGGCAGCATCCCGATTGCTAGCCGCCCACACCCGCTGGCACAAAGGGTCTACCGGGTCAGAGACAACGGCAAACAACCCCTGAAACTGCGCTTGACGGGCCAACTGTCCATACTGACTGATGATTGCGCTGTTGGCTTCCAGCTGCGCCATGCGCACATCCTGCACCGCTGCCCCCACCGGCGGAATCGTTTTAGAAGCACAGAACACAAACACATCACACTGGAACAACTGCGACTGCTCCAGCACCGTAACAGTGGGCAAACGGTCATAGGCCCAGGGATAGGCAATCTGATTGATTTCATGTTCCCAACGCTGGCATAAAGTCTGGTTAAAATCATAAATTCCAAT
>CABUKW010000222.1 GCA_902492275.1 uncultured Peptococcaceae bacterium | reverse complement strand
GGGCAGTTTCGCTTCTTCGCAAAAGCAACAGGCGCGTTATTGACACGGGTAGCGGTTGTGCCGACCCAACCAATCGAAACATTGATCCTTTTACGAAGCGAACGGACGGTCTACGCTGTTAGTAATTCCTGAATGGAAACCAAGCAAGCAGTTTGCCACTTTCAGCCCCAGTTAGTACTTCAATATTACTATGTTTTGGAAATCGGCACAACCATATAACCGTCTTTGATGAAACTATTTTTGTTTCATCGATGACATTGTACCAGCAAGCAGTGCAGACGTATATACATCTGCTTATTTTGCGTTGCAAAACGCTTGTTGGGGAATGCCCCAAGCCCCTTTAATCTGCATTTTCCAATGCAGGCTGCGCATCCCTTCGGGACGCTTTTTACCCGGTGATGTGCTCTGGGTCGTTCAAAACTTGCATGAGGTGAGAAGCGGCTTCTGCAAGAGAATCGTACTTCATCTGTTCAGGAACAGGCGCATCCAGAAGCGTAATGCCCCATTTCTGCATACATTCCGCAAGCTCCTTCTGCGCCAGCAGTGCAGCCTCCCGGCGCATTTCCGGGGAAGTGTTTCTGTCCAGAACGTAGGCAGTATTAAATCTGCCGTTGCGATCTTCCGTCAACTGCACCATGGAGTAGTGTTCCTCCCAGTAGTGGCAGTACCAGACTCTGCCGCCGATGTTCGCCATGTCATGATGCAATTCTTCTTCGCTGCTCCATTGTGGAGTTTCGGACAAAATGCGCTCCAGTTCCGAAAGAGCCTGCTGTTCTTCGTCCGATAACTTCTGACGGTGACATTCACGGTATAGGTCGTTCTGCCAATACGGACTCAGCTTTCCATTCCGGGCATCTTCCATTGCTTCTTCGATATTGGGTAGGATTGTCATGTCGTTCACCTCAAACACTCACTGTTAGCGTTATATGCACGCTTATAGTGTTGATTATAGACTATTTGTGGGCAAAAAGAAAGAGCGTCAGCACGTTTGCTGGCGTTCTTTGACATAGGTGTTATTTTGTAATATAGGGAATGTTGTCGGTGTATGCATTCAGAATGTCAATGGCAGCTTTCTTCTGCCCCGGTGTGAGCTGGCTCAGCTTTCTGCTCAGTTCGTCATCTGCCACATGGGATGCGGATGGAACGGAATCCCGGATCAGCACATCAGCAGATACGTCCAACACCTCTACGATTCGGATAAAGGTTTCCAGTTTGGGGATTTTTACTCCGCGCTCTAAATCTCCAACATAATTTGCCGACAAATCGACCCGTTCTGCAAACTGTTCAATCGTCCAGCCTTTTTCCTTGCGCTGCTCTCGTATTCGTTGACCCAAAAGCGTATTCATAGAGACCTCACACTCTAATTGTGTTTGTTACACACAAATAGCATACCTGTCGCAATTTTTGTTATACACAATCCATTTGTGTTTGTTCAACGCTGGTTGGGCGATTTCAAGGTGGAAAATTTTTGAGCGTATCTTTGGTCAAAAAAGCAATGGTCTTTTGGGACGGTACATGGTACAATAGCAAACGTTGTGCCCCTTGGCACATGAACGAAGGTAAAAGGAGCTGCTGAACGTGGATACGATCTATCTGCTGCCCGGTGAGGAACGCTGCGTTGATTTTCGAGATGCCAATGGAGTCCCGAAGGTACACTACACTTACTGTTCCATCCGTGGCAAACTTTTCAACTGCACCTGCTGCACAAAGGACGAAGCCCAGCGGCTGTGTGAAGATTGGCTTATAAAACAGGACCGCTGCTATATAAACTAAAAAAGCCGTCGAGGACGCTTCCCAAGTAGGAAAGCTCCTCGGCGGTATTCGTTTATCGAGTCTGGGTTTTCTCGGTGGTGTCCTTTTCGTCTGCAAAAAAGCGTTCTACGTTTTTCTGCGCACGAACCAGTTCTTGCATCTCGTTCCGTGCCTTGCGGTAGTCCGGGTAAGCGGCTTTCTTCTTGGTCAGCAGTTCTGAGAACTCCGCATCCAACTCCTTGACCTTCGGCAGCTTTTGCAATCCTGCCTCGTCAAAGGCAGCCTTCGCCGCCTTGTGCAGGGTGATCTCCTCCCGGTGAGCTTCCAAAAACTTTTTACTGTACCCCGACTTGCGATAGGCATCATAGACCGGGCGAGTCTTGGCATAGTTGATAATGTGGGTTTTCAGGACGGCGATTTCGGCCAACCTCGTTTCTGCCGCCTTGATGGAATCGCCCATGGCATGATAGCGTTCCGTTGCCGCCGCTGCACGTTCCCGCAGTTCCTCGGCACTG
>CABUKW010000221.1 GCA_902492275.1 uncultured Peptococcaceae bacterium | reverse complement strand
CTACCGGCGGTGTAGTTGGCATCAATAGCTATCCGCCTTTTGTTGCAGCAGAGAATAGGCAACAGGATTTGCAGCATTTGGCCGACCATGTAGTTTATTTTGCCGGTTTGTTAGGTGTGGCTCATGTGGGATTGGGGCTAGACTTGAACTATTGGGCGGAACGTGATGAAACTGTCAAGCCAGCAGAGTTAATGCAATACCAGCAATGTGGGCAGTTGCTGCAAATATTACGGGAGAAAGGTTTTCACGACAGCGAATTGCAGCAAATCTGTCAAGATAATTTTTTGCGGGTGTTGGGGCAAACCTTGACATAAAAAGCAGAAAATTTGCATAGAGTATAGCATTCTGGGAAAGGAAGGCGATTGCTATGCAAGAGCAGGAAAAAGGCACTTTGGAATTGGTGGACCGGCAATTAATGCGGCTAAGTGGCGTAAATAATGTAGATGTTTTTGATGAAGAAAAAATTGTCTTACAAACAGAGCTAGGAAAACTGGAAATTAAAGGGCAGCATCTAAATGTCACGAATCTGGATGTTGAAACAGGTAGTCTACAGGTAGATGGTATGATAGATAGTTTCGCTTATGTAGAGGAAAAGAAAAAACGCAGTCGCAATACAAAGAAGCCTACAGGTCTGTTTTCCCGTTTGCGGCCATGAGTCAGACAGCAGTGGGCCAGCAGCTTTGGCAAATGCTGCAGATGGCGGTTTTTGGCTGGTGTCTGATGCTGACTGCGCAGCAAAAGCAGGCGCTGGCCATTTGCGGTCGTTGGAGTTATCGGCAAAAAATGATTGGTGATTTTTTGTTTTGCCTGCTGTGGAGTGTGTTATTTTGGTTATTTTTATTGCAGTTAAACGGTGGAGTGTTTCGTAATTATATTTTGTTTGGCCTTGCAGGAGGATGCGGGCTTTATTATGGATTGTTTCGCCGCCTTGGCAGGCGTTTTTGTATGTTGTTTGCCAAGGGCTTTTTATGTTTCTGGCGCTGGGTGTGTCGGATTTTATTGTTTCCTTGGAGATTGCTTGCGCGCCTATGTTGGCATCCCTGCAGGAATTTTTTTCAAAAATTTTTAAAATCACAGCAGGAATTGGTGGGGGATGGAGAAAATATTATAGAAAATGAAAATAATTTTTTAACTTGATATAGCTTTTAAAAAATATTTATTATATAATAGAGAGTAGAAAAGCATTTAGGTGGTGGATCGATGGCAAAAGGAAAAGGTAAAAAAATGAATGTCAAACGGACAATCATTACACTGGTAGCGGTGTACGTTGTTTGCCATCTCATCTATGGCGGCAGCAGTATTGTTCATTTAAAGATGCAGCAGCATCAATTGGCGCAGGAGTTGGAGGCCGCCTACGCCACACAGACAGAGCTGCAGGCGCAGCTAGATTACATGAACAGCGAGGATGCCATCGAAAAAATCGCTCGGGAAAAGCTGGGGCTGGTAAAAGATGGAGAAATTCTGATTCAGCGGGTGGAAGCCACATCAGCGCAGTAGTTTGTGTATGTTTTTCTGAGTTCTCTGTGCTAGGGTAAGCTGGCATAAATTTAATTTTTTAGGAGGCAGTTTGTTCGCATGTCCATCAGTAAAGGGCAAATTTTAGAAGGAACCGTAACAGGTATCACAAAATTTGGAGCATTCATTGAATTAAGCACAGGAGAAACC
Organism: uncultured Peptococcaceae bacterium; assembly: GCA_902492275.1. Taxonomy (GTDB): domain Bacteria; phylum Bacillota; class Peptococcia; order Peptococcales; family Peptococcaceae; genus UBA7185. Next base: position 673 of record CABUKW010000221.1, on the reverse strand, counting down.
GGTTTGGTTCATATCTCCGAGGTAGCAGACACGTACGTCAATGACGTAAACGATTTCTTAAAGTTGAAAGATGCTGTCAAGGTAAAGGTCATCAATGTTGATAATAGCGGGAAAATTGGATTATCTATCCGTCAGGCCAAGGAACGGCCAAAACAGCCGACTGTTTCCTTTGAAGACCGGTTGGCCCGTTTTATGAAGGACAGCGATGAAAAAATAGCTTCCCTGAATAAAAATATGAATTCAAAACGGAAAAGCGGCAATCGATATTAAATAGAGGCGGTGTGGAAAGTAATTTTTCTGCATCGCTTTTTTACTGAAAAACCAGAAATTTATATGGTTAGAAAGGATCAACTGGGATGAAAAAAGCAGTGATTGATATGGGAACCAACAGCACGCGCCTGGCTGTGGCAACCTGGAACGGTGAAAACTTGGACATGGTGTATAATGAGGTGGCGGAAACCCGTTTGGGGGAAGGCATGGGGGAAGAACATCAAATTCGGCCTGTACCACTTGCCCGTAATGTGGAAACAGTGCGGCGGTTTGTACAAAAAGCGCAGGAACTTGGTGCCGTTGAGGTGCGTATTACAGCCACCAGCGCTGTGCGGGATGCTGTTAATCAGAAAACTGTTCAGCAGGCCATCCGTCAAGCTGCCGGTATACCGCTGGAGGTATT
>CABUKW010000220.1 GCA_902492275.1 uncultured Peptococcaceae bacterium | reverse complement strand
CTTCTGTGCAAAATAATGGGCCTTGGACATGGACTGCACCGCAGCCTGTTTGATTCCTTCCGGCCCCATCGTGCTCATATAAACAGCCGCTGTTAAGGCACACAGCGCCTGATTGGAGCAAACATTGCTGGACGCCTTTTCCCGGCGGATATGCTGTTCTCTGGCCTGCAGCGTCAAAACATAGGCCCGGTTGCCGTCGGCGTCCTTGGTTTCACCTACAATACGGCCTGGCAGTTTGCGCACCATGGCTGAGGTCGCTGACATAAAGCCCAGATAAGGACCGCCATAGGCTAACGGAAGCCCCAGCGGCTGGCCTTCCCCTACAGCGATATCAGCGCCGCAGGCAGCCGGGGTTTTCATAACAGCCAATGCGATTGGATTACATCCCATAATATATTTGGCGCCCGCTTGGTGAACCACTTCCCCTAAGGCGGTACAATCTTCCAGATTGCCATAAAAATTTGGCTGCTGTACATAGAAACAGCATACATCGGCGGTTAAGGCCTGTGCCAGCGCTTCTGCATCTGTGCGGCCGTCTTTTTCCGGCACAACGCGCAGTTCATAGCCTGCGCCGTAACAATAGGTACGAATCGTTGCCAGCACATCCGGATGGGTCGTCGCCGATACCAGCGCCACAGTCCGTTTCCGGTCTCTGCACATAGCCACTGCTTCAGCCGCTGCAGAAGCTCCGTCATACACACTGGCATTGGCAGCATCCATACCAGTCAATGTGCAAATCATAGTCTGATATTCAAAAATCGACTGCAGAATGCCCTGGCTCATTTCAGCCTGATACGGCGTATAAGCTGTCACAAATTCTTCTTTTGATGTGATATACTTTACGATGGACGGAATATAGTGCTGATAAGCGCCAGCGCCCCGTAAAATGGTGCGGAACACCTGATTTTGTTCACTCATAGCAGTTACAGCCTGCCGCACTTCCAGTTCTGATTTTCCAGCCGGCAAATGGAGTGGCTCTTTCAACAGCACCGAATCTGGAACACTGGCAAAGAATGCAGCTACCGAATCAACACCGATCGCAGCCAGCATTTGCTGCTGTTCCTCTTTGGTAGATGGTATATACTGTCCCATAATTATTCTCCTTGTGCAATAAAGGCTTCATATTCAGCAGCGCTGAGCAATTCTTCACTGCCGCTGACATTTTCAACTTTAATCATCCACGCTTCATAAGGCGTTTCATTGATTAACTGCGGCGCATCCAGCAATTCTTCATTGACTTCTGCCACAGTTCCGCTTACTGGACTGAATACATCGGAAACAGCTTTTACAGATTCCACATCGCCAAAAGCTTCCCCAGCGGTTACTTCATCGCCTGCACCAGGCAGGTTTACAAATACCAGGTCGCCTAATTCCTGCTGTGCATAATCGGTCAAGCCTACTGTTACTGTGCCATCTTCATTTTCCAGTACCCATTCGTGAGATTTTGTGTATTTTAATTGTTCCAAATTTGCCATTGTAAACTCCTCCTAAAAAATTTTATTTGTTTTTATAGTTTGCCTATTGGCAAGTTCTCATCTTGAAAAAACTATCGTGCGATTGCAATGATTTCACGTGAAACAATTGCAATCTGTTCATCCTCCTTGTTACGCTGTCTAAATTTATCGTCAACCATGCTACAATGCTTCCTACAATAGATTGGCTTTATTTTTTAGGCCGTTTGTAGAAAGGCAGCGGCACGATTTCAGCGCTTACTTTCCGTCCGCGAATTTCAATTTCTACGTTATTTCCTACCTGGCCATATTCTTTTTCAATTAATGCCATGGCAACTGGCATCCCAATAAATGGACAATGGGTGCCGGAAGTGGTCATACCGATTTGCTGATCGCCTACAAAAACAGGACAATGTTCCCGGGCAATGCCACGGCCGGTCACTTTCAGACCCACCCGGCAGCGTTTTGGTTCACCGGCAGCCAGCAAAGCGCTCTTTCCGATAAAATCGCTTTCTTGCTCCAGCTTCACGAAAAATCCTAAGTCGGTTTCCAACGGTGTTACGGTGTCATCCATTTCGTGTCCATACAACGGCATGGCGGCTTCCAAACGCAGCGTATCACGGGCGCCTAAGCCACAAGGAATCAATCCATAGTCTTTGCCGGCTTCTAGCAATAAACTCCACAATTTGGGGCCATCTTCTGCAGCGCAGTATAATTCATAACCCAATTCGCCAGTGTAACCGGTGCGGGAAATGAGACATTTAATCCCCTGCACATCACATTCCTGCACAAAACTGTAATACTTTTTAGGAATTTGCGCTTCTGCTACTAAGCCAGCCAAAAGGGGAACCGCATTGGGTCCTTGCAAAGCCAACTGTGCAACAGATTCTGATAAATCACGGAATTGTACATCACCGGATAAATGACTGGAAATCCAAGCGGCATCCTTATCCTTATTTGCCGCATTGACTACCAGCAAATAGGTGG
>CABUKW010000219.1 GCA_902492275.1 uncultured Peptococcaceae bacterium | reverse complement strand
ATTTTTCAGAACATAAAAACAGATAGAAGATCCTTCGCTGCCGCTCAGGATGACAGAACTGGCCTAACAACCAGACAAAAGACGGACAGCAAAAAAATTATCCGAAGTCAGGGAGGAATAGGCAAAAGGCAGCAAAAAGAATGGAGGAATCGTCAAAAATATGGATTTCCACCGATTTCCGCTATAAATCTCGATAAAATTCGATACAAATTTTATCAACTATGCTATAATGAATTAATTCATGTAATAAACAACCACAAAGGAGAGAGTGAAAATGAAGAAAAAATTGATTGGTTCATTGGTATTGGGGGCTATGTTGGCGACTGTTCCGACTGCTGCTATGGCGGAGGTGGTCACGATTAATCTGGGAGATCCGCTGGTAACAGTGGATGCTGGCAATCATGTTATGCGGGAAGTGGCAGGCATCAATGAAGAAGGTGTGATTTTGGTACCGGTGCGCGACGTAGCAGAGGCCTTCGGCGGCACGGTGGTTTATGACGAAAATCAAAACATCGTGAAGCTGACCTTTCCAAATGGGAATTGGGCCAATATTGCCATAGCAGATTATTCCGCCGAAGCTGTTGCCGGAACAGCAACGGATTCCAGCAATGGAATTTTGGACAAGGGGACTTTTATCAATGACAGATTATATGTGCCGGCCACATTAATGGCTACTTGTCTGGGCGGTCGCGTGGAATTAATTGACTATCAGCGTGATACCGTATTTCGTTTGATTTATTATGTGCGGTAGGCTGGCTGAAAATCTCCATATTTTCTTGACATCTGCACATTGAAATCAGCGACAGATTATGTTATCCTATTCACTGGAGGGATTGACTGCCCAGTCAATTTATTTTGAAAGGATGATTTTGTTGAACAAGAAGACATTAAAAGTGGTGGCTTCCGCCATGGTATTAACTTTTGGATTATCGGTAGTGCCAATGCCTGCATTGGCGGTATCGTCCAACATTGTGGCCGAAACGAAAAATAAAGATACTCTGACAATTTCGCAGATTCAGGATTTGGCTGTGATTTATAATGACAACGCAAAGAAATTGCGTAATCAGATGAAGCAGCTGGACGTTAACAAAACAATGTTGAGCAATCAGCGCCGCACTGCGCAAAACAGTATTAATTCTATGGGCAGTAGCTCCAGCGGCGGGTCTGAAACGATTAAGGCAACGATTGATAATTATGTAGCGTCTAGCTTTAACGGTAATGTTACTGAGGCACAAAAAGACGCTCAATATCAGGCGTTAATGTTGCAGTATCAGTCGGCTGTGGCTACAGAAGCCTCTATGGCCGCTTCCATGCAGTCCAGTCTGGATAGTGCGATTTCCGGTATCGAGCAGCTAAACGATACTTTGGATGATTTGGACAATAATGAAGACGATTTGGACAAATACATGAAAGACCTGGAAACGCAAATGCGTTATTTGGCGGCGTCGTTGTCTTTGTCGGCAGTACAGCTAGATAAATCGATTGCATTACTGGAAGATCAGATTGCTCTGACAGAAAAAGCTGTTCAGGTTTCTGAATTGCAGCAAAAACTAGGGATGAATATTCTTACTGACGTTGAAAGTCAGCAAACTTCTCTGAAAGAAGCGCAGAAGTCGCTGGAAGATCAGAAGGAAACTCTGTCTGTAGTGAAACGTTCTATTAATGTCTTAATTGGGCGAAATGCTGGCAATCCTCTGGAAGTTGTGGCGATGAGTTTACCAGTGGCAATTGATCCGGCGCCTGCTTATACAGATGATTTGATAAAGAAATTTACCAATAACAATTATGCGTTAAAAGTGCTGGAACGGGATAAAGCCGATTTGAAAGAAGACGGTGAAGACAAAGAGGACAAATTGGGCAGCGATGAGCTGGAATTGATTGATTATCAGATCGAAGCAAAAGATCAGGATATTAAAGATAAGAAACAGGCTATTTCTGATGATTTGAAAGCACTGTTAGCAAAGATCAACAGTAATGGGGAAGCTTATCAAGTGAGCCGTCAAAAATATGTAACAGAAAAGAAAAATTTTGAATATGCTCAAAAGAAATATGAATTAGGCATGATTTCTGAAATCCAACTGCGTCAGGCAGAATTGCAGTTAAAAAGCGCTGAAATGACAAATATACAAAATGGCTATACGTATTATTTAGATTGGCAGAAATATTATGCTGCTGAAAAAGGCGTAGATATGAGCAATTTTTAGTTTGCAATTTCAATCATTACACACACCAGGGCTGTGAAAAAGAGCTGAGAAGTTCCAAATTTCATAGCCCTTTCGTGTGTAAAAATTTCATGTATCAGAAGAACATTGACGCTTATATTTCCGTTTTAAAGCGTTATGTTTTTTTGTAATAGGAAAATTCGTGCTGCTATAATACTTCCGCTAAATCAAAACCACCCGTCAAACGGGTGGTTTGTTCTAGCCCTATAAGGGCATAATACCGATATGCGCCTCAAGGCGCTGCTTTCACTTCGTTCAAGCTACCATCATTGCCGCCTTTGCTGCCCC
>CABUKW010000218.1 GCA_902492275.1 uncultured Peptococcaceae bacterium | reverse complement strand
TAAAGCGGCACGCGAGCTGGGTTCAGAACGTCGTGAGACAGTTCGGTCCCTATCCATCGTGGGCGAAGGACACATGAGAGGAGCTGCTCCTAGTACGAGAGGACCGGAGTGGACGCATCACTGGTGCAACTGTTGTCGTGCCAACGGCACAGCAGGGAAGCGAAATGCGGATGGGATAAACGCTGAAGGCATCTAAGCGTGAAGCCCACCTCAAGAATAAGTGTCCCATTCGAAAGAAGTAAGACCCCTGGAAGACTACCAGGTGATAGGTCATCGGTGAAAGAGTGGCAACATTTGGAGCTTGATGATACTAATCGGTCGAGGACTTGATCTAAAAGAATTGAGTTGAGACCAAAGGGAAAATTGTGAAACTGGTCTTACAAGATGTGCGAAGTCTGGATGTGCGGTTTTCAGGGTACGCAAAACCCTATAAGATTTCCGGTGACTATGGCGAAAGGGATCCACCTGTTCCCATGCCGAACACAGAAGTTAAGCCTTTCAGCGCCGATGGTACTTGGTTGGAGACGACCTGGGAGAGTAGGACGTTGCCGGATTCCATGAAAAAAGGACTCACCCCTAACGGGGTGGGTTCTTTTTTCATTTCATCTGCAATGTCCTTACGCTCTGGTCGAGTTCGACGAAGTCAGAGAACGTACTTGGTTAGGTTCATCCCCGTGCGCCACCTGTGGCGGAAACAGCACGGGGATGAACACCTGGGAGAGCAGGAGGCAGAGCGCAGAAGTAACTTTGTGCATCTGAAGAAATCCTTCTTCCAGATTATCCCAACCAATGTGCAGCATTGTACTTGGTTAGGATTTTTCCTGCCGCCCGCAGTGCGGGATGCAGGCAGGAAAAATCACATGGGAGAGCAGAGCTTTGCCTTATATTTGTGGCAAGCTTCAAAAATTCATGTTATAATGTCGACACGCGTTATCCCCAAAGAAAGCGATAGGGAGGTTTGCATGGATATTTCCTTCAAAGTGGAAAATCAAAAATTCAATTACAGAGTATGCGCAATGATACTCTCAGAAAACAAAATTCTGGCGATGCACGACGAACGGTCTCCCTACTTTTATTTGCCCGGCGGAAGGGTTATGATGGGCGAAACGGCTGAGCAGGCGGTCGTTCGGGAGGTTCAGGAAGAACTCGGCGTGACGGCGGAGATTTCCTGTCCGCTATGGCTCAGTCAAGCGTTTTTTACCGAAGATGTGGATCATCTACACTATCACGAATTGTGTATTTACTTTCTGATGGATATCTCCGATACTGATTTGTTGGAGCGAGGGAATGTCTTTACGCGGATGGAAGGAAAGCATACGCATATATTTGAATGGCTGGCATTTGAGCGGTTAAAAGAGGAATACTTCTATCCGATATTCTTGAAAAATGAGATTTACAATCTGCCAAGCAAATTGACCATTCGTACCGAATTTGAGTGACAGTGCCTCATAGATGAGACAGGATAGGCGGGCGTTGGGGTTGCCATTACGAATAGATATTAGTGAGCGAAAAGAACCGAAAATATCCTTGACATCTATCATCAGACGTGCTACACTACAATCTAGTAATGAATACTAGATTTAAGCCTCAGGATATCCTATAGGAGGATTTGACGATGACACGCACAAAGCTCAAGGATCGGCAGCTGCCAAATTATTCAAAAAGCGAAGAACTGTTTAATATGGTCAGCCATATTGTTGGCGGTGCGGTCGGCATTGCAGGCATGGTGCTTTGCATCATCCGTTCGGTGCTGAACCACAACGGATTCGGCTTGGCAGGCTCGATTGTATTCGGTGTGTCGATGATTCTGTTGTATACGGTTTCCAGCGTGTATCATGGGCTGCATGCCAGCATGGGTAAGCGCGTGATGCAGGTTGTGGATCACTGCACGATTTATGTGTTGATTTCCGGCACATATACGCCGCTTCTGTTGAGCGCGATGCGCCCGATTGATCCGGTGGCAAGCTGGGTTCTGTTTGGCATTGTTTGGGCATTGGCGGCAGTGGGCATTGCCTTTACCGCAATCGACCTGAACAAGTACAAGGTCTTTTCGATGGTTTGCTACATGGCAATCGGCTGGTGCATCATCTTTAAGCTCCCTCTGCTGATTTCCGCAATCGGCTGGGGCGGATTTGCGCTGATTCTCGGCGGTGGAATTCTCTATACAATCGGCGCAATCCTGTATGGCAAAGGCAGGGAGAAGCCGTTCATGCACTGCGTGTTCCATGTCTTTGTGATTCTCGGCTCGATTTGCCATATTCTGGCGATTCTGTTGTTTGCGCTGTAAGGCGTTCCCCCTTCTCCTGTCGGAGAGGGGGATTTCTTTTGTACTTAGGCAGAACAAATGATATGGAAAACCGGAAAAGCGATGACTTTGGTTCTAAGTGGATGGCACAAAAATAAACAGACAAATTGCGCAATATGTGTAAAAAACATGAAAAGTAATGGTTGTATTTGCCAAAATGAAGTGATATAATACTCACAAAGGCAATGAGCGAACCATCCATTGCTAAAACAAAAAGGAGGAAATCCCATATGAAAAAGTTTCTTGCTGCTGCTGTTGCGTCTGTGATGCTCGTAGGCGGCGCGGCGTTGGCTGCT
>CABUKW010000217.1 GCA_902492275.1 uncultured Peptococcaceae bacterium | reverse complement strand
GTGAGAAAGGCAGCCACTTTCTGGCGGATACAAGATAACCTCTGCCGATAGGTTTCTGGTGTAATTTCTAAAATTTCACCGGCTGTTTGACTGTTCAGTTTCGGCATAGTTCCTAAAACAAAAATGCACTGACTTTTTGGGTCTAAACATTGCAGCAGTACATTGGTGCAACTCATTTTTAATTCTTCAGTCAAAAGGGCACGTTTTACATTTTAACTCAAGTTAGGAATATTTTGTATATTCGCATTTTCGATATCGTTTCCATAAAAATCAAAAAAAGCAGGCATTGTACGTTGTGATGTTTTTAAATAAAAAGTTTGGCAGTCATAAAAGCGGCGCACCTTCATATACATAAAGAAATGGACAATGGAGGTGTTTGGGGTGCAGAGTATGAATCTGGACTATGAATGGAACGATGTGGCACTCCTGACGGATCAGCGGGCTTACACTTTTATTTGTAAGACCATGCTACAGATCCCGGAGCAAACAATAGAGGTTTTGCAGGAGATCATTTTAGCCGATTGGCAGTATAAACCGGAGCAAAACGAAGGGCTGCGATTTGAGGGCTCTATGACACTGCAAGTAGGTTATTTATGCCAGCAACAGCGGGGCGAACTGAAAGTGGCGATTCCTTTGCAGGGAAATTTGCAAGAACCACTGACGGAGCAGAGCAGCGCCCGACTGCTTTATAGCAAAGGACAGGTGGCCGGTAGTTGTTTGTTGTTGGAGACGGTGCTGCAAATACCCCGTGTGCAGCAGCTACAGCGCAGTCAAGTGCTTTTAGGTCAATTTGCGATGGAAGAACTATTGGAATTGCCAAAGCAGTGGCCTTGTTTTCAGGACGTGCTGGCTACAGTGGCTGCTATGCAGATTGACAGTTTTCAGATTGGGCAGCAGCAACTGCAACTGCAAGTGCAGGGCTGTTATCGGTTGGCGGTGATTTATGAAAATGGAGGGCAGCCTGGCGAGCAGTTGTTCGCTTATGAGCAGCAACGGCCTATGACAGTGGCATTGCCGGTGCCGCCGGGGCTGCAGGAGTTGGAAGGCGTACAGCCTTACTATCAAAATTTAACGGCGCAGCTTTTGGATGACCGCCATATTTTATTGGCAGGAGATGGCGTGTTGTGTACGCTGCCTGACACTGCAATAGTGGAGAACACTATCAAATCCAGTCAAAGTGCCGCGTCAGTCGATAGTGATGCGCAGACCAGGCAGATGGCTGGCATTTTACAACAACTGATGGAAGAACTGAAGCGGCATGCCGAAATAATAGAGCAACAAGAGCCAGCCAGTCAGCCAAAGTCAAAGGAAGCGACGGAGGTTCCAGTTTTGCAACAGACGGCAGAAGAAAGTGACTGCGGAGGGGTTTGTCCTGTGCGTCGGACGGTGCAGTCCGGCAGTAATGTTCATCCTTCCGTGGTTAACAGTCGTGGTTCCCGCCGGGCCAATTTGTCCAAATATATGCGCAATTTAAATAGCTCTGTGCAAACGCCCAAATCTATGCGCAATTTTGAAATTGGCGCAGAGCCAGAGCAAGAATAGGAAACGCCGCCCTAATTTTAAGCATAGCAAAGCCATTTCCAGCAGTATCAAAACTGTCTGGAATGGCTTTTTTGATGTAGCAATGGCAATGTTAAAAAAACGATGGTGTCTCTAACACAAAGACGAAAAGCACTGTTGCTGCAAATGGCAGCATGGACGAAAGGCGAAGAAAAATTCTTGTTGAAATTTGAGAATACATGTTCTATTCTGCAGCTCATTATGTTATAATAACAGAACGGGTATTTGATAATATGGTGCAGGAGGTGACCTATGGTTATTGTTGTGTGTATGGAAGAACGGCGCGGTATGCTGTTCAACAAGCGGCGGGTCAGCAGAGATGCCGTTGTTTACCAGGATTTGCTGAACAGCTGCCCGCAGAAGCTGTGGATGAACCGGTATTCTAGTCCTTTATTCAGCCAATTTCCACAGGAACGGCTTAGGATTGCAGAGGATTTTTTGCAACAGGCAGCGACAGGCGATTGGTGCTTTGTGGAAAATCAATGCTTGCAATCTTATGAGCCTGTCATTGAGGCGGTGGTGATTTACCAGTGGAACCGCAGGTATCCGGCTGATTTTTATTTTGATTTGGACTTAACCCAGTGGAAGCTACAGTCGTCAAAAGAATTTGCCGGTGCTTCCCATGAAAAAATTACAAAAGAACTTTACAGGAGACAGACTTTATGAAACAGAAGCAATTACAAACTATCTTAATGGTGATACTTATTTTTTGCCTGCTGGCAGTGACGGGCTGTGCCGTTGTGCAGGAAACAGCTCCCAGGGAAGGTAGTGTGCAGTTGGAGCAGCTTGGCACATACAGCGGAGATCCTTATGTGGTACTCCATGACAATGTGCCGAATCCTATGAAACCTACAGTAGCTTAGATGCTCTGGGACGTTGCGGTACAGCTATGGCCAACATCGGCCAGGACTTGATGCCCACCGAGCCGCGAGGCAGTATTGGACAAGTAAAACCAAGCGGTTGGCAGACAGTGAAATACGATATTGTGGATGGTAAATATTTGTATAATCGCTGTCATTTGATTGGTTATCAGCTCAGCGGT
>CABUKW010000216.1 GCA_902492275.1 uncultured Peptococcaceae bacterium | reverse complement strand
CGGCACAGCGCCGGAAATTTATAACACAGCTAAGGATTTTATTGACGCAGTGGATTTTAACTATTTTCCTGAATTGGAGGACAATGATACAACCTATCAGTTCAATGTGGCAAAGGTTTGCGATATGCTTAGTTGGTGTTGCAAGGATTGGGGCATTTTAGACGAACATGGCTTTCATCTTGGATCTGACGGCGATGAAAATCAAGAGTAAGGGGCTGGTACTATGGCAGAGGTTGTAATGCAGGCAGAACAGCTAGGGTTTAAAACGGGCAATCGTTTTATTGTAAAAGCGATTGACTGGACGATTCGTCGGGGGGAGCATTGGGTTTTATTTGGCTTGAACGGCAGCGGTAAAACAACGTTGCTGAGTTTACTGGCCGGATATCGCAATTATACCCATGGCGATTTGCGAGTTTTTGGACAGCGCTATGATGCAGACAATACACTGGCTTTGCGGAGTAAAATCGGTTGGGTCAGCGGGTCTTATTTTGAAAAATATTATACGAAGGAATCGGTTTTAGATATCGTTTTAAGCGGCAAATTTGCTACGCTGGGGCTGGATTATGGCATTACCGATGCCGATGTGCGTAAAGCGAAGGACTTGCTGACAACCTTTCGCTTAAAAAACGTGATTTCCCATCCTTTTCATCTGCTTTCTAACGGCGAACGGCAATGTGTGCTGACAGTTCGTGCGCTGATGGCCAAGCCGGATATTCTGATTATGGACGAACCATGCGCCGGTCTCGATATTTTTTCCAGAGAGTATCTGCTCAATTTTATTCAGGATTTGGCCAACAAAACAGGCATAACGCTCATTTTTGTAACGCATTATGCAGAAGAGGTTAAGCCAGAGTTTGAACATTGCCTGCTGCTGCGGGACGGAAAAGTATATGCCAGCGGCTTTACCAGAGAAGTTTTTACAAGCGCTGCAATATCGGATTTTATTCGGTATCCGGTCACCGTAGGCTGGAAGGAAAATCGGTTGGACGTACATTTGAAGGTGGAAACCTGTGTGGACGCGTGGATTGACCAAGGCATACTGCAGCCATAACGATTCTAGCCGTTATCCTGTAGAAACCATGTCTGGCCCTTGTACTTTTGTATTGGACACTCTATAATAGAGCAAAAGAGTGGAAAAAGGTGGCGTGAGGATGAGAAAAACGGTGATTTTCGACTTGGACGGTGTGATTTTTGATTCAGAGCAGGTGGTACGGCAGGGCTGGCGCTATGCGGCGGAACAACTACATCTAGGCCAAGTGGACCATTTGTTTTTGCAGTGTGTGGGTACCAATCATATTTTTACGGAGCGGTTGCTGCAGGAGCAGTTTGGTCCGCAGTTTTCCTATGAGGAATTCCGTAAGTACACCAGAGAATTTTTCTACAATTATACCGATAAATATGGCTTGCCTGTCAAAGCGGGTGTGCGGGAGCTGATGGACTATCTGAAGCACAACGGATATGCCATTGGGTTGGCATCGTCCAGTACGCTGCAATATATTCTGAACGGCTTGCGGCAGGCGCAGCTCATTGAGTATTTCGATGTGATTGTCAGCGGCGAAAATTTGAAACGCAGTAAGCCGGAGCCCGATATCTATCTGATGGCCTGCGAAAAAATGGCCGTTGCGCCGACAGAGGCGTATGCCATTGAAGACTCGTACAACGGTATCCGTTCAGCCAGCCGAGCTGGTATGCAGCCCATCATGGTGCCAGATTTGCTGCCGGTGACGGCGGAGATGGAGCAGCTAAGCTGCACGGTGTGCAACAATTTGCTGGAGGTGCGGGTGTATTTACAGCAAAAAACCAGTGAAAAGTAAATATAAAATTTTTGAGACGATAGCAGCCGGAACGAGACGTTCTTTTTCGGCTGCTATTTTTCTGTTGCCAAGCAGTCTGTAAACCCGACAAGCGAAAAATTTTATTTGTAAAAAACAAAATAGTGCTTGACATATTGTTAGACAAATGTCAAAATGTAAATAGCTTAAGTTAGACAATTGTCGAGATATAAATTTAAAATGGGGAGTGGGAACCATGAAAACAACAAAAAAATTACCGGAGGCAGAATTGGAAATTATGCTGGTGGTTTGGGACGCCGAAGCGCCGGTGACATCCGATTATATTATGGAACGGTTGGATAAGGATTGGACCAAACCTACGCTGCTCAATTTGCTGACGCGGCTGTGCGGCAGAGGCTTTTTGCGCTGCGATAAGGAAGGGCGGCACAATGTTTATTCGGTGTTAATTCCGCGGGAGGACTATGTGCAGGAGGCCAGCAGCACGCTGCTGCGCAAGCTGCACCACAATTCGCTGACCAGTCTGGTGGCTTCGCTCTACGACGGTCAGAAGGTGTCCAAAGCCGATTTAGAGGAATTGAAGCGGTTTATTGAGGAGGCGGAGGAATGATGCTTTATTTTATGGAAACCATGCTGCAAATCAGCTTGAGTACAGCGGCGGTCATCGGTCTGTTGCTGTTATTGGTGCCGCTGTGGCAGAAGCGCTACAGCGCCCGCTGGCGTAAAGTGATTTGGCTGCTGCTGGCGGTACGGCTATTGGTGCCTTTCTCGCCGGAGCTGCCTCAGACAGCGGTACAATTAGAGATGGATTTACAGGCAG
>CABUKW010000215.1 GCA_902492275.1 uncultured Peptococcaceae bacterium | reverse complement strand
TAGGACCTGCCGATAAAGGATTGTTAATCTGTCCTGGTACGGCAAACACATCCCGTCCTTGTTCTAAGGCTGTCTCCACCGTAATAAAAGCGCCGCTTTTCACTGCCGCCTGCACAATCACCACCCCCTGTGATAAACCGCTGATGACACGGTTCCGTTGCGGAAAGTGCCAGCCTATTGGCGGACTGCCCAACGGAAATTCGCTTAAAATGCAACCTCTTTCGTGGGCTAAAATCTGCTCAGCCAATTTGCGGTTTTCCCGAGGATAAATTTGGTCTATCCCACAACCCTGTACCGCAATGGTGCCGCCAACACCTTCCAACGCACCGCGATGGGCTTGGGCATCAACGCCGCGAGCCAAACCGCTTACTACACAAACTTGAGCTTTACTGAGCTGACTGCCCAGTTGTTCTGCTGTGCTGAGTCCATAATGGTCTGCTTTGCGACTGCCCACAATAGCAATATTCAAATCAGATGGAGCAAAATTGCCTTTCCAGTAAAGAAGAGCTGGTGGTTGGTGGATTTCTTTTAGTAAGGATGGATAGGACGGATTATTATATAATAAAATGTGAATTTGATTTTGATGAAGATAGGCTTCTACTTTACTGAGATTAATCTGCTTTTTCCGGGTGCAGAAGATATCCCACAGCTCGGCGGGAACTGCCGGAAAACGCTGCAGCAGTTCTGCGTGATCCATTTTCCAAAGCTGTGCGCCACTGACGGACGATTGCAGCTGACGTAAAAGACGTCCGCTTTTACTGCTTTCTTCCCACAATTTATGCAACGCAACCCAGATTGCTTCTTCTCTCATAGTGGTATCCTTTCATCTTGATATTCTGTTTTGTTCCGTATATTTTATACATACTGTTTTCTAAAATTTCTTACTATCCAGTATGTGAACGCTGCCAATTTTCCTCTGACAGACAAATGGTATGCAGCTGACATTTATGACAATCAGGCTTTCGCGCTTTACAAAACAAACGGCCATGCCAAATCAGCCAATGGTGCGCATCGGCCCAATCCTCCTGAGGAATTAGTTCCGTTAGTTGTTTTTCACTGGTTAATACATCATTGCTGTCTGTTAATTTTAAACGGTTGGCAACGCGAAAGACATGGGTGTCAACGGCCAACGCCGGTATACCAAAAGCGTTGCTCAGTACCACATTGGCGGTTTTTCTGCCTACACCAGGTAGTTCTATTAATTGCTCCAAAGTATCCGGTACCTGTCCGTCATATTGCTCCACCAGCATTTTGCTGGCCGCCACAATATTTTTGCTCTTATTTTTATATAGCCCAATGCTCTTTATTTCCTCGGCTAACTGTTCCGGAGTTAAGGCTGCGATAGATTTGGCATCGGGATATTTGGCAAATAAATTTTGTGTCACCTTATTCACCTGTTTATCGGTAGATTGAGCAGACAAAATGGTGGCCACTAAAAGTTCAAAGGGATTATGAAACCGTAACGCTGTACCGATATTTTTATAAATTTCTTTTAAAGCGGCCAACACCTGCCGCTGATTTTCTGTCATATTACACCACCTGAAACGCAAAAAGAGAGCAGTCAAACAAAATGCCAACTGCTCTTAGGATTTTGTTATAAATTAGCTAAGACTTCCAATGCATGTTCCGCGATAATAATCTGCCCATGCTCTTGGAAAAATGGAGCAGCCGTGCGCACACCTTCGCCAAATTCGGCGAGCAGAGCCAAACAGCCATCGGTTAAGCAGTCCTGTTTCAGTAAGACCAGATAATAGACGTCCTGATAACGCAATAGCTGACTGTCGCCTTCATACATGGACGCTACCATTTGAGCGGCTTGAATGGCATCCTCTAGCTGTGCAAACCGGTATACAGCTTCATCGTTTTCGATCTCCGGTAAATCCAGTTCCTGCATCAAATCTTCCATCAAAGCCTGACCAACGCTGTCCATATCAATATCAAAGGGGAGGTTCATCCGTCCCCCCTGCATTTTTGTTACGGTAATCAGCATGCTTTCACCGGTCATTGGATATGCCTCAATCATTAATTGGGCATCCTTTCCTACATCAAAACCACAAGCTTCACGGGCTTCCTCCAAAATTTCCTGAAACAGTTTTTGCGCTTCAGGATTATGGGGCACCAAATCCCATTTGCGAATATCCCGCTGATCCATATCATCTTTGCTGATAATAATTTGTAATTTATTATCATTGACCAAATTAAACTTCATTGCGTACCACCTCCAGAATGGATGGAATTAATTTAATATTATATGTTACTTACACAAATTGTCAAGGCTATTCACGTTTTATTCTGTATTTTATGCGTTGAATATGTTATACTGTGACGAGAAAATTCTGGGGAGTAACACAATTATGAATAAGAATGAACAAAAATGGTTTTATACGAAAGTGAAGCGCGCAATCGGTCAATTTGAAATGATTCAGACCGATGACCATGTAGCTGTGGCATTATCCGGCGGGAAAGACAGCTTAGTGCTTTTATATTTATTACATCAGCTGCAGCAGCACTCCCATTTAAAGTTTCAGCTCAGCGCAGTGCATGTGGATTGCGGCTGGCCAGAGCAAGATTTTTATTCCTTAAAGACACTTTGTTCTAATTTGTCTATTCCACTTTCTTTTGAAAAATCCTGCATCGCACAGGCAATCTTTCCTGACGGTAACT
>CABUKW010000214.1 GCA_902492275.1 uncultured Peptococcaceae bacterium | reverse complement strand
CCCATAAAAGCTGCGCCTGCAGCCGCTTCTCCTGCAGCATTTTTTGAAAATAAGTTTCATAGGCAGACTGATAGCGGATAATCCCCATAGAATATCCTTTACGGCTGATATTCTGAATCGCCTCCATAGAATTTGTTTCCATAAAATTCAGTTCAAATTCGCCGCTATTGCTCAAGCTGTTGGCAAAATCGGCAAATGCATAGGTAATATAGCTGGCCCGTGGCACAGAAACCGAAAAGGCAATTTTGCGTTTTTCCTCCGATTTATAACGGTCTTCCAGTTCTTCTAACTGCTGCAAAATCCATCTGGCTGAATCCAGAAATTCCTGCCCCTGCGCAGTAGGAATAACACCGGTAGAGGTGCGCTGAAAAATTGTAATATTTAATGAATTTTCCAACTCCTTGATGGCCTTGCTCAAGTTAGGCTGATTCATATAAAGCTGCTCTGCAGCGCCAGTGATAGAACCGCAGCGAGCCACCGTTACAGCATACTTCATATATAAAATATTCAAAGGGCCTCCTCCTTTTGCATCTGCTTGCTTTCTAATGAACGCTATTCTAAAAACTTCTCTTGTAGATTTTATTTTTTATTATACCATATTCTTACCCGCCACAGCACATTTTTTTACTGCATAACCTATCGTCTGCGCCTTCTCGAATCAAGCCCGCACAAAAAGCTTTACAGAAAAAGTTTACATCTATCTTGTCAGAATAAAAATACAGTGTTATACTGGGGATTATCGTGCAGATTTCCAAAAAACAATTATCTGCAAAATGAAAGATAAAGAGGGATTACTATGACACAAAGCAAGCTAATAGAAGAAATTCAACGATTAAAACAGGAAAAAAACGCTGTTATCCTAGCCCATTATTATTTGGAAGATGACGTGCAGTCCATTGCCGATTATATCGGCGATTCCTACTATCTTAGCGAAATTGCCACAAAAGTTCCGCAGCAGGTAATTGTGTTCTGTGGCGTTTCTTTTATGGGAGAAAGTGCAAAAATTCTAAATCCAGAAAAGACCGTGCTGCTGCCGGACCCAACAGCCGATTGTCCCATGGCCCATATGGTCACCGCCGAAAAAATATTAGAAATGCGCGCCCGGTATCAAGATGATTTAGCCGTTGTTTGCTACATCAATTCTACTGCCCAACTGAAACAATACGCCGATGTTTGCGTTACTTCCGCCAACGCTATGAAAATTGTGCGCAACTTGCCGCAAAGCTATATCTATTTTATTCCCGACGAAAATCTGGGCCGGTTTATCGCCAAACAAGTACCGGAAAAACACTTTATCTTCAACGACGGTTATTGTCCAGTCCATGTGCAAATCACCGGCCCGCTGGTGCAAAAAGCCAAAGCACAGCATCCAGATGCCTTAGTGCTGGCCCATCCTGAATGTACGCCGGAAGTATTGGAGCAAGCTGACTACATTGGCAGCACCTCCGGTATTATCAAACAGGTAACAGAAAGTGCGGCACAACAATTCATTATCGCCACCGAAATTGGGGTACTCTATCAAATCCGCCAAAAGTGTCCGGAAAAGCAATGCTTCCCTGTTTTTCCTGAACAAATTTGTCCTGATATGCGCAAAGTCACATTAGAAAAAGTAGCCGCTGTTTTGCGTACCTTCGACAATCAGGTAACGCTGGAACCAGAACTGGCACAAAAAGCCATGCTGCCGCTGCAAAATATGCTGGAACTGGCCAGAAAGGACTGACATCATGGCAACTACGTCTTTACAAACCGATGTCCTGATTGCAGGCAGCGGCGCCGCCGGTCTTTTCGCCGCTTTACAATTACCAAGCGAACGTTCCATTTTGCTCATTACTAAGGATACTGCCGAAAACAGCGATTCCTTTTTAGCGCAAGGCGGTATCTGCGTATTGCGGGACAGTCAGGATTACGCCAGCTATTACGACGATACGCTGAAAGCAGGACATTATGAAAACAATCCTGCTTCGGTACACACCATGATTGCCGCATCCCGGATGATTATCAACCAGTTGCTGGCCTATGGCGTGCCATTTGAACAGGAAAACGGACAGCTTTGCTATACCAGAGAAGGAGCCCATTCGGCACCCCGCATTGTTTTTTATCAAGACCAAACTGGAAAAGCCATCACCAGTTGTCTTTTGCAAGAAGCACAGAAACGGCCCAATATCACCATTCTGGAACATACAATGCTGTTGGATCTGCTTTGCGCCAATCATTGTTGCTATGGAGCCGTCATAGGCAATCAGAGCGGCACAATCCAAACAGTCACGGCTAGCCACATATTGCTGGCAACCGGCGGCATTGGCGGCCTTTACAGCCACTCCACCAACTTCGCCCATTTGACAGGCGATAGTCTGGCCATTGCATTGAAACATCAGATTGCGCTGCAAAACCTAGATTATATTCAAATTCATCCCACTACGCTCTATTCTGCAAAGCCAGGCCGCCGTTTTTTAATCTCAGAATCGGTGCGCGGCGAAGGCGCCGTATTGTTAAACGCCCAAGGAGAACGGTTTACAGATGAACTGCAGCCCCGCGATGTAGTGGCCAAAGCCATTTTAAACCAGATGGAACTGGATCAGAAGCCTTGTGTATGGCTATCCTTACAGGCCATCCCGAAGGATACCATTCTGCACCATTTTCCCAACATCTACACCCGTTGCCTGCAAGAAGGCTACGATATTACAAAAGAACCGGTTCCTGTGGTTCCCGCCCAGCATTATTTTATGGGCGGCATTCAAATTGATTTGGAAGGCCACACCTCCATGCAGCACCTTTATGCAGCGGGAGAAACTGCCTGCAATGGCGTACATGGCGCT
>CABUKW010000213.1 GCA_902492275.1 uncultured Peptococcaceae bacterium | reverse complement strand
TGGCGATTGAGTCCTTTCATTGGATTTGGTATGGTAACTTTATTCTAATGAACTCAATCGCTTTTTTCTACCTCTTTTGGTCTCACATCTATTGTAACGCTACACTGCTGCCTTGAAAAATTTATTTTTTAGTGGTATTTTTCAGAGCTTTGTGATATAATACATAATTAGTGTTGGGATGAGTAAGTGAAATGGTCGCGGCCGCAAGGCTGAGGAAAGTCCGGGCTCCACAGGGCAGGATGCTGGCTAACGGCCAGTGAGGGTGACCTTAAGGAATAGTGCCACAGAAAACAAACCGCCGTTGCTGAAATATGCAGCGGTAAGGATGAAACGGTGCGGTAAGAGCGCACCAGCGGCAAGGTGACTTGTCGGCTCGGTAAACCCCATCTGGTGCAAGACCTAATAGGAGAATATATGGAGTGGCCCGCTTCGTTCTCGGGTAGGTCGCTGGAGATTCCAGGTAACTGGGATTCGAGATAGATGACCATTCAACGACAGAACCCGGCTTACGGCTTAGTCAACCAACCCTACATAAAAAATGTGTCTCAGAAATTGGGCAACTCTGTTTTGTCCAATTTGGGGACACTGTTTTTTTATCAGTGCAAAGGGCAATTGCGTTATTTGGTTGCATATAATAAGCAGCAAGATTTTTAGATGGGAGGAAGAAACCTTGAAAAAATTGAATCAGCAGGACTACAAGCCGCTTTTGGTTTATTTGCTGGTATTGGCAGTATCGGTACTCTATATTATTCTGGGTCATCAGATAGCAGTAGCCAATTATCATTTCTTTGATGACGATGACCAGTCTATTGTGGTAAAGGCCACCGTGCAGGAAATTGTGGATCGTTACAGCGAAGAATATCAGATTAGCGAGTCAGAAACGGCTACCAATGAAACGATTTTATTTACGGCTAAAGTACGAAGCGGTGATTTAAAAGGACAAGTCATTGAAGCCGCTCAAACCTTGGACTATTTTACGGCAGTAAATTTGGAAGTTGTAACGCCAGGCGACAAAGTGCTGCTTTATACGGTTCCCGGCGGTATGGCGGAAAATCAGTGGGTGCTCAGTGATTATCAGCGCTCCGATCAAATTTTGGTGCTGCTATTGATTTTTCTGGTGTTATTGCTGATTTTTGGCCGTTGGCAGGGGTTGCATACCATCGTATCGTTGACATTAACCTGTTTGGCGGTATTCTATGTATTTATTCCAGCAGTGCTGGCCGGTGAAAATATTTATGTTTGGTCGATTGTAACCTGCATGTATATGACGCTCATGACAATGTTTATCGTCAATGGCGTTAACCGGAAAAGCGTGGCTGCTATTTTAGGCTGCTTGGCTGGCGTGTTGCTGGCCGGGGTGTTGACGCTGGTCATGGATCACATGATGACTTTAACTGGCGTATTGGACGAAAATTCTGTGTTGTTACATAATTTGCGGCCAGAAGATCCATTAAATTTACGGGCGATTATTTTTGCCTCTATCATTATCGGTGCCGTGGGCGCAATTATGGACGTTTCGATTTCGATTGCTGCCGCTTTGGCAGAGTTAAAGGCAAAAATGCCGCATATTAGTTTTAAAGAACTGTTGCAGTCGGGCATGAACATCAGCCGCGATATTATGGGTACCATGTCCAACACGTTGATTTTGGCTTATATCGGCGGCTTTATGTGCAGCGTTTTGCTGATGGTAGCCTATAACAGTTCTATGATGGATTTGTTCAATCGGGAAATTATCGTAGTTGAATGTTTGCAAGCCTTGGTGGGCAGTTTGGGAATTTTAATGACCTTGCCCTTTACATCCTTCATCTGCGCCTTTTTATTCAAAGGGGACGGTCAATGCACGGAACCTGTGCAGCACTTTGGCATGGCCGATGCCTTATCCGAATTGGCGGAAGACCAATTGGAGCAGAAGCAGAGAACGCCGTTGCAAAAATAGGCACAAAAGATAGAACCGGCATAGCGATGGACTTAATTCAAATATAAAAGAATTTTACGAGGAAGAACCATGGATAAAGACGAATTGGCATTACAAATTGTAGAACGGTTAAAGAAAGCATATCCTGATGTGGATTGTACCTTAGAATATGACCAAGCTTGGAAACTGCTGGTCAGTGTGCGGTTGGCCGCCCAGTGTACCGATGCCCGGGTTAACGTGGTGGTACAGGATTTATACGCCAAATATCCGACACAGCAAGCGTTGGCCGCCGCCAGTGTGGAGGACATTGAAAAAATTGTGCGGCCTTGCGGCTTAGGCCCCAGCAAAGCTAGAGACATCAGCGCCTGCATGAAAATGCTGCAGACAGAGTTTAACGGCAACGTGCCTGATGATTTTGCAGCCTTATTGAAGCTGCCTGGTGTGGGCCGCAAAAGCGCCAATCTGATTATGGGCGATGTATTTGGCAAGCCGGCCA
Organism: uncultured Peptococcaceae bacterium; assembly: GCA_902492275.1. Lineage (GTDB taxonomy): Bacteria > Bacillota > Peptococcia > Peptococcales > Peptococcaceae > UBA7185. Next base: position 433 of record CABUKW010000213.1, on the reverse strand, counting down.
TTGTGACCGATACCCATTGCATTCGTTTGGTAAATCGTATGGGCCTGGTGGAGGGTCTGAAAGAGCCAAAAAAAGTAGAGATGGCGTTATGGAAGCTGATTCCGCCGGAAGAAAGCAACGACTTTTGTCATCGGTTAGTAGAACATGGGCGGGCGGTGTGTACTGCCAGAACGAAACCAAAGTGTGAAAACTGCTGTTTGGATGACATCTGTGCGAAACATATTTAACGTTTTGGGTGGTGTTGTTAAAAAATCGGGCGGATAACCATTGCTTGAATTACCGTAGAGGCGGCAAAGATAATGCTTTGCCTTTCCTGAAAGAGAATTTGATATAAACTAAAAAGAGGCGATTTTTATGAATATTACAGTATTAAACGGCAGTCCACACAGCAAAGGCAATACCAAAACGATGATAGAGGCTTTTACAAAAGGGG
>CABUKW010000212.1 GCA_902492275.1 uncultured Peptococcaceae bacterium | reverse complement strand
AATGTTTTCGTCAGTTTTTTCATAAGAATTCCCTCCATTTTTACTGTATATTTTTTATTATAGCTGCACCTGTACCAGTTGATTGGTGTCCTCCAAGCGATACAACAGCAAGCCATTGGCGTTGATTACCGCCTTATCGCTGCAATCGGCGGTGGCGTACACCTGCTTCATGGTCTGCCCCGACGGCGCAAACACCATCAGCCGATAAGGATTTTCCGGTACTTCCTCAAAATGAGCAACGATATAGCCGTTTTGATAATAAACATCATATACTGTAAAACCAGCATTTACCGTTTCTTTTTTTCCAGTGTACTTGTTCCAAAAAAACAAACCGCCGTTTTCCCATTCCCGATAATACACGCCATTTTTTGTGGCAGCGAATTTTTCGTCAAAGTATCGGGAAGATACCAGTTTCGCCAAAAACTGCGTCTGACCCGTAGCAAGATTTTGAACATATAGCTCCTGACTATATCGAGAATCATCTTGCTCTATTTTCTTGTGCGTAAAATAAAGCATATTGTCTGCATAGGCATATTCTTCAATTTTTTCCTTACTAAGCTGTTTCATGTTGGCAGTGTCTAAATCCATAGCATATAAGTAGCAGTCGGCATAATACTTTGGTGCAGCCAAAACATAAATCTGCTTTTCTTTCTGCGCATAAGGTAATGGGCCATGGTTTGCACGAATGCTGTAATAATATTCCGCTTTTCCGAAATCTTTCTGTATACCATTTACGATCAAAATTATTGGTCCCGAGCATGGTCCAGCTTGCCCTATTCCCTGTGTTTTTAATTGAAATGATCCAAAATCTACATAATCGTCGCCAGTCAAACATTCTAATTTCTCAGTGCTGCCGCTACTGTTCACACGATATCGGCATTGATTGTGACCATTTCCAATATCCGGATGCTTTAAATAAATGACTCCACTTTGCTCCCAAATCTCAAAATTCGGATAGACATTGCCCAGATATCCGACCTGTTTTATCGTTCTGCGCTGCTTATCATCACCTAGCGCCGCAAGGGGCCGACGATACACCGAACCCTTCTCCCCTTCATAATAGAGATACTTACCATCTATTGCAAAGTTAAAAACATCCTCCCGATACTTCGTTTGTTGCGCATCCTGCAAGGTCACGCTGCTGGTTTTGACATTACCTGCATCAATAATCAGACCGTTTTTGTTATCATAGCTGTACTTCCAGCCAAACTCATCCACTGCAAAGCGCCAAGTCAACGGAAAATAGGTGACATCCCGATAAACCAACAGCGGATACTGCTCCTTGCTGTTGGTGATGGCCTTGCCGTTGACTGCGATCTTGCCGGTGGCAAGCTGGGCAGTGGCCTTGCCGCTATTTTTCTGCTGCACATTCTGCTGATGATAGGCCCCCGTCAAATTGGATTTCTCAATTTTCAATCCACTGGCCTGCGTCCACTCCGTCTCTACGCCCAAAAAGCGGCAATCATAATAGGTCATAGGAAAATAAGTGATGTTGTTGTATACCAGCAGCGGATACTGCCGATAGCTGTTATCAATGACAGTGCCGTTTAACGTCACCGGAAAGCTGGGCAGCGCAGCCTGCACATTGGCCGCCATAGCCGGCATCGACAGCCCCGCAGATAGCACCGCTGTTAATAATAATGTTTTCGTTAGTTTTTTCATAAGAATTCCCTCCATTTTTACTATACATTTTTATTATAACTGCACCTGTACCAGCTGATTGGTTCCCTCCAAACGATACAACAACAGCCCATCAGCGTTGATTACCGCCTTATCGCTGCAATCGGCGGTGGAAAACATTTGCCGTACGCCGCTATTACTAGACCGATAAACCGCTAAACGGCAATTACTCTTGGGATTTTCCTCAAAACCAGCAATCACATATCCATTCTGCTCTGTCAGCCAGTTCACTTTAAAACCGTTATTCAAAATCTCCCGCTTACCTGTACCCATATTATAAAAAATCAATGCGCCGCTGGTCTGATCCCGATAGTACACACCATTGCTAACGGCTGCGTAGAGCGTTTTAAAAAGACTATCTGACACTCCCACATAGCCTACATATTGCTCTTTTCCTGTGGCTAAATTTATTGCATAAAGATATTGCTGGCTATAGTTAGAATCTGCCTGCCCATTTTGCTGCGTATAGCACAGATAATAAAGCATACCGTTATTTAGCTGAAAATCCTGACAAGGATATTGACTGACTTTCGTCGTTTTACCGGTCTGTAAATCCACCGCTGCCACATAATAGGTTTCTGCTTTGTCCCTTTGTAAACAGTAGAGCTGCTTGTCCCAAGTGTACATGCCAAACCGACCGTTCCCATAAATCATATTCTCCTCGCCCAACAGTCTTTCTCCCTGGCGATCCTTATAGATTAACTTTTGCGGGTTTATGGTATTCCAAGTTGGATTTATAATCTGAAAACCTTCCAATGCATAAAAACTCGACTTTCCTGAAACGAGTTTCTGTGCCGTTCCACCATCAAGCAGCCAATATTCATTGCTGCCCATCAGATTACTGCCAGCATGATAATACAAATAAATATCACTCCCTCCCTCCGTGAATTCACCGAGAGCATAATCGCTGTAAGTATAATTCTGTCCCACATTCAGCAAAGTTTTCCTTTGCTTATCATCCGTTAAATTGACGAGCGGCCGAGAATAAATTTCTCCCTGCTTACCCTGATAATACAGATAATTCTTGTCAATAATAAAATCAGAATTATCGGATATTCCTCGGTTCTGCCGCATATCCTTTAAGGTCATGCTGCTGGTTTTGACATTGCCTGCGTCAATAACCAGGCCGTTTTTGCTGTCATAGCTGTACTTCCAGCCAAATTCATCCACCGCAAAACGCCAAGTCAACGGAAAATAGGTGACATCCCGATAAACCAACAGCGGATACTGCT
>CABUKW010000211.1 GCA_902492275.1 uncultured Peptococcaceae bacterium | reverse complement strand
ATTACTGGTTGCGACTATAAAGATATTCCCTTGGATGAGAAAAAAACGCTGTCGTTGTTTTCCAGCACCAAGGCTTTGGGCGTAACACCAGAGCAGATTGGTTCCGAGGTGGGTACCTACGGCATTCCCGAATTTGGCACCAAATTTACCCGGCAAATGCTAGTGGATGTTCAGCCCAAAACCTTTTCTGATTTGGTTCGTATCAGCGGCTTTTCTCATGGCACCGATGTATGGCTGGGGAACGCGCAGGATTTAATTTTAAGTGGCACCGCTACGGCTTCTGAGGTAATAGGCTGCCGTGATGATATTATGATTTATTTAATTCATCAGGGCCTAGAAGCGGGACGGGCCTTTAAAATTATGGAAAGTGTGCGGAAAGGACGGGGCTTAAAACCAGAGGATGAGGATTATATGAGGGAAAATAAAGTGCCGGAATGGTATATTTTGTCTTGCAAAAAGGTGAAGTATTTGTTTCCGAAGGCCCATGCCGTGGCTTACGTGATGATGGCGTTCCGCATTGCTTGGTTTAAGATTTATCATCCATTGGCCTTTTATGCCGCCGCTTTTACTGTGCGTGTGGATGATTTTGATGCCGATATTATCTGCAAAGGCCTGCCGGAAATTGAAAATCAGATGAAGAATATTAAAGCCATGGGCAATGATGCTACCGATAAGGATAAAAAATTTCAGGTTATTTTAGAAATATGCCTGGAGATGTATCAACGGGGCTATCAGTGTCAGCGGGTAAATTTGTGGCAGTCGGATGCAGAGCGCTTTCGGTCAATTGATTCCGCCCTTTGCCGCCTTGCAGGGTTTGGGCCAATCGGTGGCCTGCAGTATTGTGGAGGCCAGAGAAAAAGCGCCCTTTACTTCCATTGAAGATTTATCCAATCGCGGTAAAGTAGGAAAAGCTATCATAGAAACGCTGCAAAAGCATGGTGTGTTGGACGGACTTCCCGAATCGGATCAACTGCAGCTATTTTAAAATACTATCTGGGATTGAATTTGGCAGCAGAGTATCTTTTTTATCTCTGCTGCTTTTTGTGTGAAATGTCAAGCTGCATGTTCTGAAAAATTTGCCCTCTGGCCATGGCGCAAACACTTGACGGAATGGTCATTATCGGGGATAATAAATAAGATATCAGTATCAATTGACAGTTTGTAGGAAGGGAGTTTTTATTTATATATGAAACCAATTGTAGCCATTGTTGGCCGGCCAAATGTGGGGAAATCGACATTGTTTAACCGTCTGACCCGGACCCGTTTGGCCATTATAGAGGATTATCCCGGCGTTACCCGCGACCGGCTTTACCAGGATGCCGAGTGGAATGATCGCACCTTCACGTTGATTGACACCGGCGGTATTGAGGTAAACAGTGAGGATACAATTTTATCCAAGGTACGGAAACAAGCGCAAGTGGCTATGGACGAAGCCGATGTCATCGTTTTCTTATGCGACATTAAAGCTGGCGTTACGATTGAGGATATGGAAATTGCGCAAATGCTGCGGCGCACGAAAAAAGAAGTCATTTTGGCTGTGAACAAGGTAGAAGATTTTAATAAACTGGATGATATTTACGAATTCTATCAACTGGGGTTGGGTGAGCCTTATCCCATTTCGGCCAGTCACGGTATGAATACTGGTGATTTGCTGGACCGTTTGGTAGAATTGCTTGATCAGTTTGAGGAAGAAGACTATGAACCGGACATCATCAAAATTGCAGTGGTGGGACGGCCCAATGTAGGGAAATCATCACTGACCAATGCTATTTTAGGGCAAGAACGCTCCATCGTCAGCAATATTCCCGGTACAACCCGTGATGCCATTGACACGCCCTTTGAGCGGAACGGACAGCGTTATGTAATTATTGACACCGCAGGAATGCGTCGCAAAAGCAAAGTGGCAGAAACGACCACAGAGCGTTACAGTGTCATTCGGTCTTTGCGAGCTGTGGACCGCAGCGATGCAGTATTGATGGTAATAAATGCAGAGGAAGGCCTGATTGAGCAGGACAAAAAAATTGTAGGATATGCCCATGAACAGGGAAAGGCTGTAATTTTGGTGGTAAATAAGTGGGATTTAATCGAGAAAAATGATAAAACGGCTTCTGTAATGGAAAAAACAATCCGTAGTGAATTATTATTTTTGCAGTATGCGCCTATGATATTTGTTTCGGCAGAAACCAAGCAGCGGGTGAACCGTATTTTAGATATGGTCAATTTTGCGGTGGAACAGAACGCACTGCGCATCAGTACCAGCGTGTTGAATGAGGTCATTCGCGATGCAGTGCAGTTAAATCCGCCACCATCTGATAAGGGAAAACGGCTGAAAATTTTGTACGCAACGCAGAGCGGAGTAAAGCCGCCAACCTTTGTGTTGTTTGTCAATGACCCTGAACTGATGCACTTTTCTTATGAACGTTTTCTGGAAAATAAAATTCGAGAAAACTTTGGTTTTGAAGGGACACCCCTTCGCTTTGTAGTCAAGAAACGGTCAGAGGAGTGAGTGCAATGAATTGGCTTTTGGTTGCAGTGTGTGCTTATTTTCTTGGCGCTATCCCCTTTGGCTATATGGTAGGGAAGTTCTTAGGGGTGGATATCCGCCAGCATGGCAGCGGCAATGTGGGCTTCACCAATGTATGGCGCACCTTGGGCATTGGTCCGGCAGCTGTTGTGTTGGCAGGCGATTTGGGCAAGGGCTGGCTGTCGGCTTTCATCGGTTTTCAATTAGCCGGTGAGCTGGGCGCTTTGCTGGGCGGTTTGCTGGCCATTATCGGCCATACGCTTAGCTGCTTTATTCATTTTAAGGGTGGTAAAGGGGTGGCTACCGGTGCTGGCGTATTGCTGTATATGTCGCCGGTGACATTTTTAGTCTGTCTGGTTGTTTTGGTAATGTTATGTCTAATCACCCGTTATATGTCTTTGGGATCTATTTGTGCGG
>CABUKW010000210.1 GCA_902492275.1 uncultured Peptococcaceae bacterium | reverse complement strand
TATAGGGAGCGTGAACTTCATTGGATGTGGAAGAATTGATGGTTTTGTTGACGGACAAGGACAAGCAGCAAGCTTATGAGGCGTTGCAGGCATTGGAGCGGATTTCCGAACAATCGGACGTATTGTATTCTTATACAAGACAATTTGCAGCGATGGTAAAAAGTGAACAATATATGCTGCGTGTGCGGGGGTTCCGATTGTTTTGCAAGCAAGCCCGCTGGGATAAAGAGGAGGTTATGGATGAAACTATTGTGCAGGTTTTAACGATTTTGCAGGACAAAAAGCCTACAGCGGTGCGGCAGGCCTTGGCAGCCTTGCAGGAAGTGGTTCGCTATAAGCCAGTGCTATGGGAGCCAATAGCTAAGGCTGTTGGTTCTGTTGATGTTTACCGATATAAGGACAGTATGCGTAGTTTATTGGAAAAGGATATGCAAGCGTTACTGGCACAAATGAAACAGGAATGATAGAAATCAGGACGATGACAATATGACTGCCATCGTCCTTGTTGATGTTTGTAATTAAAGTTTTTACAGCAAGCCACTGACGATGCACTCATCGACGATGGTGTCATAATCTCGGTCGGGGTTGAGGTCGTTGACCATAGAGCGGGTAATCTCGCCGGTTTCGTATAACAATTCGGCGGCATCCCAGGCTTCTTCCGTCAGTTCGTAATAAATAGACGCCCATTGATACCATTCCTCGGCGTTGGCGAAAATATAGCCCAACAAAAAGGCCTGACCGCCATCATCGGGCTGTTGTTCTTCCTCTTGCCAGCAGGCGTCGGGCAGAGCGACTTGGCTTTTATGCCAATCGGTGCGGCCGGGTAATTGCCAAAGGCAAAAGGTGACGTCGTTTTTCTCTGTTTCTTCGTCTAGCAGGGCCAGCAGTTCTGATGGTACGTTATCGTAAATCCCCTCGGTCAGTTGGTCGTCTTCATTTTGATAAGGCGACAGGCAGGACTCATGGTCAAAACCTTTCAGAATAGCGCCATGGGCAGAAAATAAGGCATAAAGATGGTCGCCGCTGCCGTTGTCAATCTTAAAAACATCGCATTGCTTGTCGGTGTCATAGTGATAGCTTACCAACCGCAGCCATGCTTCCTGTTCCGGTGTAATCATAATATCCAGAATGGCCTGCTTCTTCAGCAACGCCCTCATTTTCGTTTGCTCCAGCGTAAAACGCCTCCTTAACTTCTTGGCCAAAACACAATCGATATTTATTCTGACAGGAGAATCTTATCATATCGTATCAATTGTTGCAACCAAAATTTTTCACTACACACAAACTACAAATAAGTATGTTATACTAAAAGCAAACGATTATGATGGAGGATGAACATGAAACAATTATTGGTAGTGGAGGACGAGCCCGATATTCAGGAATTGCTGCAGAATTTTCTGGAGGCGGCCGGTTATGGCGTGACGGTGGCGGGCGATGGCGTGGAGGCTATCACCCGATTTCAGCAAAAACAATATGATCTGGTGTTGCTGGATGTGATGCTGCCCAAAATTGATGGGTATGGGGTGTGCGAATTGATTCGCCATCCTTCAACGGTACCAGTGGTGATGCTGACAGCGCTGGATGATGAGGCACACCAACTGCAGGGATTTGATTTAAAGATTGACGATTATATCACCAAACCTTTTTCCATGCCAATACTGCTGCGCAAACTGGAAGCTGTATTGCGCCGGGCTGGCGGGCAATCTGCCGGGGAACGGCAATTATTGGTATACCAGAAGCTCACGTTGGATTTGGACGGTTATCAGGCTTATGTGGACGGTAAGCCAGTGGAATTGACTCACCGGGAATTTGAGATTTTGCAGCTTTTATTGCGAAATCAGGGACGGGTATTAACCCGGCAGATGCTGCTGAATCAGTTGTGGGATTTTGATTTTTTAGGCGACGAACGAGTGGTAGATACTCATATTAAAAATCTGCGCAAGAAGCTGCAGTTGAATTATATAGAAACCATCCGGGGAGTGGGGTATCGTGTTGAGCAATTATCTAAAGCGTAATTTAACGGCGCAAATTTTTTTGTTGACTATGGTGCTGCTATGTATGGCTTGCAGCTTCACTTATGGCTTTATTGCCTGGTTTATGCCAGTAACCTATACATCGGCTTTAGATGCGGAGCTGGAGGATCAAATACAGAATTTATTGGGCGATTTACAAGCTACCACATTGGAGGAAAGCGGCCCTATTTGGGATTATATGGCGCTTCATTTAGATGATAAGGGACAACCGGTGATGTTGCCTGGCACGGTGCAAGCAGTTACTACTATGGAGAATGCCGGTATTGTTTCCGTTTATCAGATAACCAGTGCGCAGACGGATATAGAAGCTGCAGTGGGGCAGGACGCTGCCGATGATGTTTGTGTATCAGAAGTTGTTGCTGACGAAGCGGCGATAGACAGTCAGGCTTCGGTGGTATCGGTGGCTGTCGGCGGAACGGAAGAATTTATGCAGATGGCTACCAAAGAGTATGAATTTCAGTTTTTAGATGATTCCGCTGTCTACACCTTGCAGGTAACAGGCAATCTGCAGGGCGTGAATCAGGCGGTAGCGGCGCTGCAACAGATTTTACCCTGGCTGGTGCTGGTCGTATTCGGCATTTCCGCAGTGAGCGCCTGGTTTTGCTCCCGATTTGTTGCCCGTCCGGTGGGGCGATTGAGTGCAGCCGCAGAGCATTTGTCTCAGTTGGATTTTAATTGGCGCTGTGCCGAAACCCGGCAGGATGAATTGGGCGTACTGGCCCATAGTCTGAATACGTTGGCAGAACGGTTATCAGCTGCGCTGGAAGCGTTACGCAGCGCCAATGAAACGCTGCAGGCTGATATAGAGCGGGAAAGGCAGCAGGAACGGCAACGGTTGGCTTTTTTTTCGGCGGTGTCGCACGAATTAAAAACGCCAGTGACGATCATCAAAGGACAGCTAGAAGGCATGCA
>CABUKW010000209.1 GCA_902492275.1 uncultured Peptococcaceae bacterium | reverse complement strand
AATGTGCAGGGTGTAAGCTGCGAAGATTATATTCAACTTTTATTTTGCTTCAATGATGGCGTATCGTGGAATATTGCAGATGCGCGTCAAAGTGTCAGCATCCAGAAAGGCGAATCCTGCATTTATCGAGGACATGGTAAAATGGAATATTTGTGTTATTCTGGGAAGAAAGATTTCCTTTTTAAGAATATAAAAATTCCCATGCCATATTTTCACAAAATTTTGAATGACTACTTTGAAGATAGTGAAATAAACGCTTATGAAAAGAAATTACTGACAGGGATTTCAAAAGTGAGCGTTACCCCGTATATGGAGCACATTTTTGCGGAGGTAAAAGATTTTACGCAATACCGAGGTGGTTTAGGGTATCTATTCTTGGAAAGTAAAGTTTTTGAATTGCTGTCTGTATATTTAAGTGAAGTATTGGAACTCAGTATTCTTTCATCGAACCATATTAGCATTTCCAAAAGTGACAGGGATTCGATTACCGAAGCAAAAAGGATTATTGACAGTCAGCTTGCTTTTGCACCAAGCTGTGAGGAATTGGCGAAAAAGGTAAATATCAGTGTTTCTAAACTGACGAAAGGATTTAATTCTTTATTTGGAACATCGGTTCACGCATATATTATAGATCAAAGACTGGAAAAGGCTGCGGGGCTTCTTTTGGAAAGTGACTTGAACGTAAGTCAGATCGCGATGCTGGTTGGATATTCAAAACCAAGCAACTTTGCGGCTGCGTTCAAAAAGAAATATGGGGTAATACCCAAGAATTATAAAGATGAAAATACGATTGGCTAAACCTAAAAATACCGATTTTGGGTAGAATGAAATCGAGTTTGGGTTGGATGTAACGACGAAAATTGGTACAATTTGCGATGTGGTTAGAGAAGATTAACTACATCGCATTTTTTATTTTCCAAATAAAGGGAGGAGGAATAAGTATTATGAAACAAAAGTTAAATGCGAAAGATTTTATTCTCATCGGTGTTTTAACGGCCCTCATGTGGATTATTTGCATGATTATCAGCACCATTATGAGCGTGGCTGGCCCGGTGACAAATGTATTTTACCCGTCCGTTGTTGCAATCCCGAATGGCATCGTTATGATGCTCCTGCTGGCTAAGGTTCCGAAGAAAGGCGTGTTTACCATTTGCACCGCAATTCAGGCTATCCTGTTCCTGCTGGTTGGTGCCTTCTGGTTCATTCCTATCGGTTTGATAATTGGCAGTGTCATCTGCGATTTCCTGGTTATGAGTCGAAATGAAATTACAATGAAGTCTATGATGGCAGCCTATGCGCTGTTCAGCGCTATTTTTGCTTTTAGTGCTATCTGCCCTATCAAATTTCTTCAAAGCGCGTTTGTCGGAGCAATGGAGAAAAACAATATTGCCCCGGAGTACATTCAGGGAATGTTGAACATTACTTCCGTTCCCATGCTGGTAGTCATTGTTGCTGCCGGATTGGTGGGCGGTCTGATTGGTGGCTTTATCGGTCAGAAAGCATTGAAAAAACACTTTATCAAAGCTGGACTTGTTTCAGTAAAATAACAGGATCAGCCCCCTGAAACTTTATCTGGCAATACAGGCCAGCGGGCTGCCTGACTTCAGAGCGTGGGGCTGAGAACAGTCCCGCGCTTTGATTTTTATAGGGAGACATTTGAATGGAAGAAGCACAAATTAAACAAATAATTGAGCGTCAGCCTCTACATGGCTCTGCGCTCCTCGACCCACGCTGCAAGATACTTCTTTTGGTCTGTATTGGTTTTGTCAGTTATTTTCTGGCCGGAGAAGTTGTCAGTCTTGCGCTCATGCTGGTTTATGGGCTGTTTATTGCCTTGGGTAACGGTGGAAAATGGGCTGTCAAAATGATAGTGACCTATATTATTGTTGCTTATCTCAATGCCCTGCTCCGTTATGTCCAAGTTCCGGTTTTAAGCGTGATTATGAGCGTGTTCGGCGTGACGGTCTTAAAACTAATTCCTATCATGATGATGGGACTTTGGATATTGCGAACTACATACATGGATGACTTAATGGTGGCACTTCAACGGATGCGGCTGCCCCAGGCAGTCACAATCCCCCTTGTTGTTATGTTCCGATATATCCCTACGAGAAATTTGAAACGAATTGAGCCAGTGAGTGAAATTTAATGACTCTCTTACTGGTTCTTTTTATTTCATACAAAATTAAAATTTCATTCAAATAAAAAAGTCAACTTCATAGGTTATAACTTATATTTTTATTTTCAAAGTATACCATATCCCATGATCGTTCCGTTATTGATATCGTAGCTTCTCTGGTTCACGGCATTGCTGGAATTTCCCTCTACAGTGTATACGGTACTGCCTTCGGTTTTCTCTACGATTCCCACATGGTCTGAGGTTCCATCCCCGTTCCAGTCAAAAAAGATCAGGGTTCCGGGTGCTGGGGAATATCCCCGGCTCTTCCATTTCCCCTTGCTCTGGAACCATGCGATTCCGTCATCGCACAGTGAAAATTTTGGCATCTTGCCGCTCTCGATGAGTCCTGCCTGATCCCCACACCAGCTGGCAAAGCAGGCACACCATGCCACATGGCTGTCAAAGCCATACCACGACCAGAACTTCTGGCCTCCCTCATTTCCAAGCTGGGTAAGTGCCACCGATACGATCTGACCGTTGCCTCCAAACAGGCCGGCAAACAATCCGCCGCTGGAATAATACCGCAGGACATGTGGGACGTACTCTGGGTCGCCATAGGCACTCCATCCATGCGAAGCAGCCTGCTCGTTGGAAAACTGCAGGGCATTTTCGGCACTGTAACCGCCATACTTCCGTATCGCCCACGTTATGTATCCGTTGCCGTAGTTATATCCTTGCAGGGACAGTTTCAGCTTATCCATATCCTGTGGACTGGTGCATCCGGCTTCCTTCAGGCAGTCCGCATAATACTGGATTCCTACATGTA
>CABUKW010000208.1 GCA_902492275.1 uncultured Peptococcaceae bacterium | reverse complement strand
ACCGCTCCTTTCGTGGGAGATTTTTGGTAATGCTCTTTACTCTAGTATATCCTATGTTGGAGCGGTTGACTATATATTTCAACTTAACAGAACCAACCTTAATAAAGGGAGTAATGCGAAATGAACAAGAAAATAGCAGTAGCAGGGACAGGTTATGTTGGTCTGGTGGCAGGGGTGTGTTTTGCAGAAAAAGGCCATGATGTAACCTGCGTGGATATTGATGAGCATAAAGTGAAAATGATGGAGAGCGGAATCTCACCTATTTATGAGCAAGATTTGGAAGAGTTGATGCGCAAAAACTATGCAGCAGGCAGATTACATTATACGACAGATTATCAATCTGCTTACAAAGATGCAGAGGCAATTTTTATCGGCGTAGGGACGCCTGAATTGCCAGACGGTTCGGCCAATTTATCTTATATTGCTGAGGTGGCTCGTCAGATTGCAGAGAGTGTAGAACGGGATTGCTTGGTGGTGGTAAAGTCCACAGTGCCGGTAGGAACCAATGATAAGGTGGAACAGTTCATCCATGATTTCCTGGTGCGAGACGTCAAGATAGAAGTAGCTTCTAATCCCGAGTTCCTTGCACAGGGAACTGCGGTGCGGGATACTTTGCAGGCAGCCCGCATTATTATCGGTACGGAAAGTGAACATGCGGAACGGATTCTGAAAGAAATTTATGAACCGTTTCAGCTTCCAATCGTGTCTGTCAGCCGTCGTTCCGCAGAAATGATTAAGTATGCCAGCAATGATTTTTTGGCTTTAAAGATTTCTTACATGAATGATATTGCCAATCTATGTGAATTAGTTGGAGCCAACATTCAGGATGTGGCAGAAGGTATGAGCTATGATCCCCGTATTGGGAAACGATTTTTAAACGCCGGAATTGGTTACGGCGGCAGCTGTTTCCCAAAGGATACAAAAGCCTTAAAATATTTGGCCAATAAAAATGGTTATCAATTACGCACGGTGGAAGCTGCTGTGGACGTCAATACAGAGCAGAAAATAAAACTGTTTCAGAAGGCAGCGGATCGCATGATTACGTTCCAGGGATTAAAAGTTGCTGTATTGGGTTTAACCTTTAAGCCGGGAACTGATGATTTGCGGGAAGCGCCGTCTTTGGATAACGTTCCACTTTTGTTGGAGCAGGGGGCAGATATTTATGCCTATGACCCAGTGGGGCGGGATAATTTTGAAAAACGCTATCCGGCAGGAAAACATGGAAAAGGCAGTATCCAGTATGTAACTAGTATAGAAGAGGCATTGCAGGAAGCTCATATTTGTTTTATTTTCACCGAATGGCCGGAGGTAAAAGACATTCGACCGGAACAATATCAAATTTGGATGAAAACGCCGCTGGTATATGACGGCCGTAATATTTATGCGTTAGCAGATATGAGAAATGCAGGTGTAGAATATTACAGTATAGGGCGTTAGGTGCCTGTGGGCAGGGGGAAAGAAAAATGTTGGAGAAAAATACAGAATTGACCGGAAAAAGCATCTTAATCACAGGCGCAGCGGGTTTTATCGGCGCTAATTTAGTACTTTCTTTGTTAAAAACAGTGAATCATGCTCATATCATTGGAATTGATAATATGAATGATTATTATGATGTGGCCTTGAAAGAATTTCGATTGCAACAAATTCATACATTGGCAGAGCAAACAAGCAGCGAGTTTATATTTGTACGGGGCAGTATTGCAGATAAAAGCCTTGTTACAGAGCTTTTTGAAACATATCATCCGGCTATTGTGGTGAACCTGGCGGCACAGGCAGGGGTGCGGTATTCTATCAGTAATCCAGACGCTTATATTGAATCGAATGTGATAGGTTTTTATAATTTGTTGGAGGCTTGCCGACATTCTTATGATGCTGGTAACAGTGGTGTAGAGCATTTTGTATATGCATCTAGCTCCAGTGTCTATGGCAGTAATACGAAGGTTCCATATAGTACCGATGATAAAGTAGACAATCCTGTTTCTCTTTATGCAGCTACCAAAAAAGGTAACGAACTGATGGCCCATGCCTATTCTAAACTGTATAATATTCCATCGACAGGATTGCGTTTCTTTACCGTCTATGGACCGGCAGGAAGGCCGGATATGGCTTATTTTGGCTTTACGAATAAGCTGTTAAAGGAACAAACCATTCAGATTTTTAATTATGGTAATTGCAAACGGGATTTCACCTACATCGATGATATTGTAGAAGGCGTTGTACGGATTATGCAGGTGGCGCCGGAACGTCAAACTGGAGAGGATGGATTACCGATTCCGCCTTATCGTGTCTATAATATTGGAAATAATCAGCCGGAAAATTTGTTGGATTTTGTAGATATCCTGCAGCAGGAATTAATTCGAGCTGGTGTGCTGCCAGCAGAGTATAATTTTGAAGCACATAAGGAGTTAGTGCCAATGCAGCCCGGCGATGTGCCGGTTACTTATGCGGATACGACTCCGTTAGAACAGGATTTTGGGTTTAAACCAAGTACCAGCTTACGGGATGGCTTGCGTGCTTTTGCAGAATGGTATAAAGAGTTCTATTTAAAGTAGTGGATTGAAATGAAAGATGAAAGAATCATATCGTTTAAGGGAAAGCTGTATTTGTCAATAAAGAATAATGCTATAAATTTAGCAGAAGCAGACGAACAATTATGGGAAGCGTTGTTGTTTCTGCAGGGGAGCACCTTTTATACGAGGAAAGGACTGCCGTTTACCTATCGAATAAAAGGATATGAGATGTTTATCAGCAGGAAGGAAAAATCATTGACGAAGGCAACAGTGCTATTGGCTTTTCACCATGCCGTTCAGCTCCAGAAAAACGGCTGCATAATTGATGGCCCCAAAAAGTTAGGCACCTTTGGAGCCAGTTATTTATATCCGATTTTTATAGAGTTAGGCATTATTACAGAACAATCATGACAGGAGCAATCAATATGCAAAAAATAACAAAAGCAATCATTCCGGCGGCGGGGTTCGGCACCCGTTT
>CABUKW010000207.1 GCA_902492275.1 uncultured Peptococcaceae bacterium | reverse complement strand
AACAGACCATGGTGCCGGTAACCATCTGCACCATGGTCTGTTCGTCGCATGCCGACATCGAAATTTTTCAGATGCCAACCTTCTACCCAGCAGGCGACGAACAGACCATGGTGCAGATGGTTACCGGCAGAAGCGTACCAGAACGGGGACTTCCGCTGGATGTGGGTGCTGTGGTAGACAACGTTGGTACCATGCTCAATCTGTATGAAGCGCTGCATGGCGCACCTGTTACAGAAAAATATTTGTCTGTAGTAGGGGAAGTAAAAGAACCGATTATGCTGAAAGTGCCAATTGGCACTCCAGTAACTGAATGTATCGCGGCTGCCCAGCCGACCATCAGCGACTATGCCATCATTTTAGGCGGCCCGATGATGGGCAAGATCCCTGCCGATGACCAGGCAATTCAGGCAGCAGTTGTTACAAAAACAACCGGTAATATTATCGTATTGCCGAAAGACCATTATCTGTTCCAGCGGGCCAGTTTGCCGCTGGCAACCATCAAACGACAGGCCCGCGCAGCCTGCATCCAGTGCAAAATGTGTACCGATTTGTGCCCTCGCTACATGATTGGGCATCAAATCCGTCCAAACCTGGTAATGCGCAATATCTGGAGAGAAGACCAGATTACCGATAACGACGAATATCTGGCAACCTTTGGCGACGCTATGAACTGTTGCGACTGCGGCGTTTGCGAAATGTTTGCTTGTCCGATGGGGCTGTCACCACGGAAAGTCAACAGCTATGTGAAAGGTCAGTTGCGTGCCAAAGGCATTCAAGTGCCTCGCAATATGGAACCAGTTGCCCGGGAAGCTATTGATAACCGCCGCGTTCCAACCCACCGGCTCATTGCCCGTCTGGACTTGGCTCAGTTTGACGGTCTGCACGCCCATACCTGCATAGAATTGAAACCGGAAACTGTTTATGTTCCATTCAGTCAGCATATTGGCAAACCGGCTGTTGCCGCTAAAAAAGTGGGCGACCGCGTTGTGAAAGGCGAAGTGCTTGCTGCTGCGGCAGAAGGCTTATCCACCAATATTCACGCCAGTATGGACGGCGTAATTGTTGCCATTGATGAAAAAGGCGCTCGTATAAGCGGAAAGGAGGTATAATGCTATGGGAAATGCACTAGGCATGATTGAATTGTCCAGTATTGCCCGAGGCATCGAAACCTGCGATTACATGGTGAAAGCTGCTCAGGTAGATCTGGTACGGGCTTCCACAGTTTGTCCAGGTAAATACATCATCATTATCGGCGGTGATACTGCTGATGTAAGAGCCTCCATGACAGAAGGATCGAAAATTGGGGGGCCCTATGTAGTAGATACCTTGTTAATCCCCAATATTAATGAACAGGTAATTCCAGCCATCTCTATGACCAATCAGGTGACTGACCGTGACGCCATTGGGATTTTGGAATTCTACTCCATCGCGTCTGCTATCACAGCTGCCGATGTGGCTGCCAAAGCTGCCGATGTTACCTTAATTGAAGTGAGAATTGGATACGCCATCGGAGGGAAAGGTTTCGTAACCTTGACTGGCGATGTAGGAGCAGTTCGCGCTGCAGTTGCTGCGGCCAAAGAAAACGCTGAATTGCTGGTGAACACCAGTATCGTACCAAGACCGGCACCACAGCTGTTTGACGCATTGCTATAATCCAAGAAGATACAGTTAAAATCTTGTCTAAGGAGAGAGATAGAATGGATTTATTGAAACTTCAGGAAGAACTGAGAGAAAAAGCTCTGCAGAGATCCAGAGCAGAAAAAGCTGCCAACAAAGCTAACGCACCAGTTGCTGGCGCTGTAAAAGGCCCAATCATCGACTTCCGTTATCGTCCAAACACCAAAAGCATTATCGGCGGCATTGCAGAAAGCCCAATTTTCCGTGCCGGTTTGATTGCCAACGGTGTAGATATTGATGAATTCTACAGCAGAGCAAGAACCATGCCGGAAATCATCGCCGACTTGAAAGAACACAACGTAATTAAAGCTGTTATTGTTGGTCGTGACGCGGAAACCACCTATGGTTACAAACCAAACAATCCAGAAATTCGTCAGTTCGTGCAGGCTTGCCCAGAAATCTTCCTGGGTTACTACGGTGTAGACCCACATAAAGGCATGCAGGCTATCCGCGATTTAGACGCTGCTGTAAAAAGCGGCGACTTCCACGGCGCTGCCATGGACCCAATGTATGCCCAGTTGAAATCCAGCGACGCCAAAATGTATCCAGTTTATGCAAAATGCTGCGAACTGAACATTCCAATCGTTATCACTGCTGGTCCAGCTCGTTATACCGCTAATACCGTTATGGATTACACCCATCCAAGCGAAATTGATATCGTAGCAAAAGACTTCCCAGATTTGAAAATCATCATCAGCCACGGCGCATGGCCATTTGTAGATGAAATGATTGGCGTTACCTTCCGTAACAGAAATGTATTCCTGGAAATCTCCGAATACGAAGAATATCCAGGCGCAAGCGACTTCCTGGATGCAGCAAAAACAATTCTGAAGGATCAGATGCTGTTCGCCAGCGCTTGCCCATTCGTGCCATATCTGGAAGCTGCAGAAAAATACACCACTTACGGCTTTGACGCAGAAACCTACGAAAAAGTTATGTGGAAAAACGCTGCAAGAGTATTGGGTATGGAAGTATAATAGGATCTGCAACCAAGAAACAATTAAATTTTGCATTGCGAGCAAAAGGACTCCTGCGGGAGTCCTTTTTTGTTTTGTGTTCCCGTAAAATATCCCAATAAAATTTATAGATATTTCAAAGAAATATTTATCAATTAAACGAAAAAGATAGCGAAAATCATGTACGGGAATTCCATTTTTATGGTATGCTTATATTGTATCATAGATATTTTTGGTATAAAATGGGGTGAAAACATGAGATTAAAAGGCTTTGACGGACAGAGAAACGTCTGTGGTCCTAAGATTAAAAAAGAACGGATGAAACAAAAAATGACCCAGACCCAATTATCGGAATTGTTAAAGGCGTATCGGATAGACTTAAACCA
>CABUKW010000206.1 GCA_902492275.1 uncultured Peptococcaceae bacterium | reverse complement strand
ACCGCCGGTAATCGTCAGCTTGCCGCCCTTAGCAGCAACGCCGGTATCACCAGAAATGGTTCCGCCGCTGATTTCAAAAGTGCCAGCAGGAACGTACACGCCAACATTGCCGCCAGTTAACGTGCCCTCTGTGATCTTTAAAGCAGTACCGTTAGAAAAATTTTCTCCATTGGCAGAGCCGTTTGTAGAAACAGCGGCACTCTGCGCTGCGGTGATCGTGCCGCCATTAATTTCAACCTTAGCTGTGTCGAAAGCAGTGATTCCATAATAGACGCCATTTGCATCGATTGTGCTATTATTGAAAATCAACGTGCCGGTGTTCCATGCGGAAAGTAAGCCCCGTGCCGTTTCAGATGCGGTTCCGGTAAACTTACCATCGCCGGTCACGGTAACGATACCACTCTGGACGACCAGAACCGTTTGACCGTTTTCACTGGCGGTAACCGTTTTTCCGTTCATATCAATGGTAAAGTTTTTCCCGTCATTTGCAATGACTTGATTACTATTAAAATCATTCAGCAGGGTGATGGTCTCACCATCCTGAACGGCTGAGACAGCATCAGCCAGAGTGGCATACGTCTTGTTCCCAACCTGGGCAACAGGGTCGGTAACATCTGTACCGGTCTGGCCACCTTTGTAAGCAACGCCTGCAACGGGCTTGACCTTTATGTTGTTACCAGTACCATCCTTAGTAGAAATGTAAAGGTTCTCGATCGTGCCGCCGTTATAGGTAAATGCACCGCCATAGCCGCTATCATATTCCACATACAGGTTCGTGACTTCGCCGCCGGTCATCGTAAAGCCGCCGGGATTATTGGCAGACCACTCATTAGCATTGACAAAAATATTGCCGATGGTGCCGCCGTTGATAGCGGTCAGAGCGCCGTTAGCGTTTGCGCCAATCCACAGGTCGGCCGCATACTTCGTATAGCTGTTCTGCCAAGCATTGCCAACTTCATTGCCGGTAATAGAACCGGAGTTCATCTCAAATTGAGAGTTGCTGGTCATATAGACACCGGCAACATAGGTACTGGTCTTGCCGCCGGTAATAATTGCGCCGTTCACAATGACCTTACCTGCGTTACAATAGACCACAGCGCCATGCTTCTTTGCGTCCAGAGTGATTGCGCCCAGCGTCAGGGTTTTGTCCGCAGTTTCCAAATCCACCAGACTAAAGCCCTTAAACGCATCGGACGCAACAATAGAACCGCCAGTCAGGGACACCGTGTTCTTGATAACCAGCGGTGCGTCGATGGCGATTTCGCCAGAAACCGTGATGGTATCGCCGTCGCTTGCATTGTTGATTGCATTAACAAGCTCTTCAGAAGTGCTGATAGTTTTTTCAGCCTGTACAACCAACATAACTTCGCCGTTTGCCTCCTGCGGAACGGCTTCGTCCTCCGTCTCCCGCGGCTCGGCCACCGTTTCCACGGCGGGCTTATCGTCCGACTCGTCCGCCGGAGCTTCCTCTGCCAGTGCTGCTGTCGGAAGCAGTGACAGCGCAAGAGAAAGCGCCAGCAAGACTGACAAAAATTTCCGTTTTATGAAAAGACTCCTCCCAAAATATTTTTCATACTTTTCTGCGAAAAGCATGAGCAGTCCATGGACTGCTATTCTCCCTCTCCTTAAATTGTAATAAAAAGAGGGGGCTGTCTATAGCCCCATTCTGCATCGGATTTTTCCAAAAGCAAGGGACGTTCGATGTTTTCAGCACCATTTTAATAAAAAGTTAAAAATTCCCGGCATATCGGTGTTTTTTCGGAAAAGGGACCTTATGCGCTTTGGGTAGAGGAACATATCCAGTTGTTCAGCTCCACATTTATACACGATTCAAGGCCTCTACGAGTAAAAGCTCCCCAATCCTGACGGAGAAGGGAGCTTTTACATTTAAGCCACGGTGTTTACTTTTTCGATTTCATGCTGCCGATAGAGCTCCTATCAACGAAAATATCTATCGGACAATTCAGCCATCCATAATTTCATCCAAAATGGCGGCCACATGGATTTTTACGGTGTCCAAGCAAGGAACAGGCGAAATATTGTCATTGAGGATCAATGGCAATTCTGTACAGCCCAGTACCAATCCCTGAATCCCGCTTTCCTTTGCCATCTGCTCTGCGATAGATACCAAACGTGATTGTGTTTCGGGCAGGACTTTTTCATAAACCAATTCCTCGTAAATCTTTCCATGAATGAAATCCATGTCATCTTCGTTTGGAATCTCCACTTCAATGCCGCGCTTACGAAAAGCCGTTTTGAAAAACTCGTTTTTCATTGTGAAACCGGTGCCGAGAAGCCCCACCTTTTTATAGCCGCGCCGTGCGGCTTCCTGTGCTGTAGCTTCCACAATGCTGATCAACGGAATGGGGCTGCGGGCCTGTACTTGGTCGAAAATCAAATGCGCGGTGTTAGCGGTGAGTACGGCAAAGTCCGCGCCGCTGGCAGCCAATCTCTGAATAGGGGCCAGTGTAAAATCCACTAACTCATCGTAGCGTTTTTGGTCGCACAGTTCTACCCACTTAAATAAATCAATACTCTCAATTGACATATCGGGGAAGAAGTCACGCCCAACCCGCTTCTGTACGCCATATACAATATCGTGATAGTAGGAGATTGTAGATTCAGGGCCGATGCCTCCTACAAGGCCAACTTTTTTCATAATAATGCCTCCATTGAATTACTGTTCGTTGGATTTTTCCAGCATGGGATACGCCCCTTTACCAGAAGCCTTGACAATCACAGCGCCCACGATAAAGCCGATAATGCAGGGCAGCAGCCATGCAAATCCATAGGAGGACAGCGGCAATGCCGCGTACAAGGACTCCAGCGCAGGAATATGAATGTTCGTAATATTGCTGCCATTCATAGTAACAACAGCTTCATAGATGCCGATTAAGCTGGCCATCAGGACAGTGCCCTTCCATGCACCGTGATTGGGTACCAGTTTTCTGGCGCAGCCCAACAGGGTAAGAACGATCGCAATGGGATAGATCAGGACAAACACAGGGTAAGTATATGTGATAACCTTTGCAACACCCATGGTAGCCAGCAGGAAACCGAGCACATCGTAAATCAAAATACAGGTCTTGAGTTTCAGTT
>CABUKW010000205.1 GCA_902492275.1 uncultured Peptococcaceae bacterium | reverse complement strand
TTCTTAGCTTCTTCTTCAAAGACGCGGATAAATTCTTCCCCGATGATTTTCCGTTTTGCTTCTGGTTCGGTCACACCGGCCAACTTCTCATAAAAACGTTGTTGAGCATTGACGCGAATAAAGTTTAGGTCGTATGGACCTTCTGGACCAAAAACAGCCTCTACTTCATCGCCTTCATTTTTACGCAGCAGGCCATGATCTACAAAAACACAGGTCAACTGCTTGCCTACAGCTTTGGCCAAAATAACGGCCGCCACCGAAGAATCTACTCCACCGGATAAGGCGCACAGCACTTTGCCATTGCCAACCTTTTCCCGAATCTGCGCAATGGTAGTTTCCACAAAGGAGTCCATTTTCCAGTCGCCAGAACAGCCGCACACCTGATATACAAAATTGGACAGCATTTTCATGCCTTCCTGCGTATGCATAACCTCTG
This sequence comes from uncultured Peptococcaceae bacterium, assembly GCA_902492275.1. GTDB lineage: Bacteria > Bacillota > Peptococcia > Peptococcales > Peptococcaceae > UBA7185. The sequence goes on along the minus strand of CABUKW010000205.1, from coordinate 2,743 downwards.
GATGAAACTGTGTTGCGTACAATTTGCGTTCCGGCGCTTCCATGGCTGCCACCGGACATACAGGCGTATGAGCTGTTATGGTAAAGCCTTCCGGCGTTTCTGCTATATAATCGGTGTGACTCATCCAGCAAATAGTATTGGCAGATACATCTCCAAACAAAGCGGAATTCTGATTTACCGTCACTTCCGTGCGGCCATATTCACTGGTTGGCGCGGTAGCCACTTTACCGCCTAACATATGGGCAATCAACTGAGAACCGTAGCAAATCCCCAGGATTGGCACACCCAATTCAAAAATTTCCATTGAGCAACGAGGAGAATCATCACCATACACGCTGTTTGGGCCGCCGGTAAAAATAATTCCCTTTGGATTCATTGCTTTGATTTTATCCAACGGCAATGTATACGGATGCACTTCGCAATACACATTACATTCTCTGACCCGTCTGGCAATCAACTGATTATACTGACCGCCAAAGTCTAACACAATAATCATCTCATTTTTCACAGAAGGTTCCTCCATCTTTTTTACAATGCTGCCTGCTGTGCAGACAAATACCGCCATATATTCGCTATCCTATTTTACAATATCTCCGTAAGGTATGACAAGCGCTTTTGCACGATTCCACAACGATTATTTTATTGCTTCCGGCTTGATAATCCCCACATAAGGTAGCTGCCGGTACCGCTCGTCATAATCCAAGCCATAACCGATCACAAACGCGTCCGGAATTTCATAGCCTATATAATCCGGTTGATATTCCACTACGCGGCGAGCTGGCTTGTCCAAAAACACGCAGCTCTTCACCGATTTTGCGCCGCGCCCTTCCAGTTCCTTTACCAGCAAGCTTGTAGTGCGCCCCGAATCAAACACGTCATCCACCAACAAGACATTGCGGCCGGCAACATCGTTTTTCAACTCTTTCGTAATCTTGACCGTACCGCTGCTCACCGTACCGCTGCCATAGCTGGACGCTGCAATGGTATCCAGAACAATCTCGCCGTCCAGCTTACGCAATAAATCGGAAGTAAAAGGCATGGCACCGTTCAGCACACAGACGACCACCAATTCCTGCCCCTGATAATCTGCGCTGATTTGCGCCCCCAGTTCCGCAACCCGCTTTGCAATTTGCGTTTCGTCTAACAAAATTTCTTTTACATCAGGATGCATGCCATCATCTCCTTTCGCTATATTCACTATTTCAATGATATGAAAATTATAGCATATTCTATGTAAAATACCTAGCGAAAAATCGCACAATTCGGCAAATCTCCGCCATTTCTATAGACAAGCAGCGCCAAATCCGTTAAAATAAACGCAAAGGAGCGATATTTATGACAAAAAAACAGTCGGCCACCAATTGCGAACAATGCGAACATTATGTGTATGATGATCTGATGGAGTATTATGTCTGCGAAATAGACTTAGACCAAGACGAAATGGAGGATTTTCTCAACTATAATACCTACCATTGTCCCTATTATCGTTTTGCTGATGAATATTATCTGGCCCACAAGCAATAAAAAATCCAGCGTTCTGCTTTTCTGCAGAGTCTGGATTTTTTATTGCCAAAACTATCTTTTTATTTCTAGCCCTACTGCTTCAGACCGGCGCTGTAATTTCCTCCACTGGCGTGTTCCAGTCAAACTGCACTTCCAGCTTTAATTGCTCCGCGCTGTTTTCATGGTCGCCAGCAATGACCTCCACCTGCTGCAAACGCCGATTTTTATCAATCCAAACGGTATAATAAAATTCATTCCAAACCGATGTCAAAAACGTGCTTTCTCCACTGCTGCGCACCTGAAATTTTCGACATTTTACGCCATTGACTTTTTCTTTGTCCAACTCCGTAACTTCCGCAGCGGCCCGATACATCAAGCAGCTTAAAGGATCTATTTCCTGCCATAAACGCTCCGTAGCATCTGCGTCATAGCCTGTCATTTCCATCCAGCTGCCGCTGACAATATCCTGCCGATAAAAGGTATCGCCAATTTGATAGACATCCACCTGACTGTCCACCACCTCTACATCGCCAAACAAATGCACATTCTCACCGTTTTTTTGCCCTTGCAGCCGACTAATCACCTGCGTCTGGCCATCCAAAATCCGGCTGGCTTCACTGGTATAGCTATATGAGGGGGCTTCCACCGCATACATCAGTGCTTCGCCCACAATTTGCTCCGGCGGTGTGCGCCACTCTGTCCAGGCGTCCAAACCAACCGATACACCGCAAGCGCCTACTACAAAAATCAAAATAGCCAGAAAAAAATACTTCACACGCCCGCCAAACACACTCTGCAAAAAATCCATAGCAACTCCTCCCTATCATGCGCTCTTTATTTATATTTACGAGCCAATGGCTTATTTTATGTTTAGATTTTTGCGTTACATGCAGTTATCAAACTATCGCTAAGCACATATTTTTGTATACAATACTTTTCAAGAAATTGAAATTTTATCATTGTTTTTTTACCACAAACATATTACAATGATTTTCTATCTAAAATAACTGTAACATAAGGAGTTGTTTTTTATGATTCAGGACATGACAACAGGCTCACCATGGAAACTCATCTTATCCTTTTCGATTCCTCTCTTAATTGGTAATCTGTTTCAGCAGTTTTATAATATGGCCGATTCTGTCATCGTCGGCCGCATGATAGGTATGCAAGCTTTGGCTGCTTTAGGCTCTACCGGTGCTATCTATTTTTTGGTCATCGGCTCTGTCATGGGGCTCACTAC
>CABUKW010000204.1 GCA_902492275.1 uncultured Peptococcaceae bacterium | reverse complement strand
CGTTTGCTACCGAGAATGATACCTGCAACGGCATTGCCATGATGCTGGGTAGTCTTGTTTCCGGCTCTGCGCCGTGCTTCCATGACGTGCGCACCTACTGGAGCCCGGAAGCCTGCGAGCGTGTGACCGGGCAGAAGCCTGACGGCGTTGCCGCCAACGGCTTTATTCACCTCATCAATTCCGGCGCGACAGCTCTGGATGGTTCCGGTGCCTGCGTGGATGCCGAGGGCAACCACGTGATGAAGCCGTTCTGGGAGATGACCGATGCGGACATCAAGGCATGCCTGAACGCCACCGATTGGTGCCGTGCGGACTATGAGTACTTCCGCGGCGGCGGATATTCCAGTCACTTCCGCTGCAAGGCAGAGATGCCTGTTACGATGCTGCGTTTCAACATTGTGGAGGGCATTGGCCCCGTCCTGCAAATTGCCGAGGGTTGGACGGCTGATCTGCCCGACGAGATTCACAACACTATCGACAAACGCACCGACCCAACCTGGCCGACCACATGGTTCTGCCCGCGCCTGACCGGACAGGGTGCGTTCACCGATGTGTACAGCGTTATGGCAAACTGGGGTGCCAACCACGGCGTGACCGTTTACGGCCATGTGGGTGCTGACCTCATTACGCTCGCCAGCATGCTGCGCATCCCTGTTACGATGCACAATGTCCCTGCCGAGAAGGTTTATCGCCCCCACGCATGGGCCAGCTTCGGCACACAGGATCAGCAGGCTGCGGATTATGCTGCGTGCAAGCAGTACGGACCGCTGTATCGGTAAGTTACCTGTCGTAAATATTCTGCCGGAAAGATTTTGACATAGCCCTTAATACCAGTTAAGGAGAGGTTTCCTTGGAAGCCTCTCCTTGTTTTTTTCATTTGGAGGTATACAACAAATTCAAAAGATAAAAAGTACCTTGAGGCCTCTTTTCTCAAAGTGCGGTTATAAGCCATTGCCTATAACTTAATAGGCTTTTCCTCTATACGGAGAACCGCATTATGAGTTTGTCGAATGAATAACTCTGGCAATTCCACGCGAAAAACGAAATGGAGTTACCACTGCCATATGCGAATCCTGACGGTACATGCTCCACACAGGTGGACATATACTGAAGAATTTGCGTGTGTCAATTTTCAATTCGACAAGATTCTTTGTCGCTGTCGTTCACCACCAGTATTCCCATCGAAGAAAAAATGATGGGAGTACAGAAATGATAAAAAGGAACGATGGCATATCCAAAGATGATATATGCCAAAACCAATTCACTGCTTATGTGGTTTTGGCAGTAAAACGAAAACGCCAATCTTACATAAAGAAGAAACAGAGAGAGCATGAAAAAGAAACCAGAACTAAAAAGGAGGCAGAACAATCCGAATTTAGAACCGCCGGGTATGATATGTGGAGCAGAATGGAGCCGCAAAATGAAAAACTGATGGCTGCTATGCAGCAATTAAGTCTCAAAGAGAGGTTTGTTGTCACAGAGTATGTCCTGAAAGGAAAGCCCTTTAAGGAAATTGCTCAAGAAACAGGACTCAAAGAAAAAGGAGTGGCATCTGCCTATTATAGAAGCATTAAAAAGCTGAGAGCCGAAATGGGGGATGTAAAATGACTTTTATGGAACTGTTACTCTCGGCTAAATTGGGAAGTACATTGGCCTTTGAGGAACTGTTTGCCCGGTACAAAAATCTTTTGCGAAAATATTCCGTAGTAAACGGTGTATTTGACGAGGATTTATACCAAGAACAGTGCGTGCTGTTTGTACGCTGCATTGAAATTTTTGATGTGAATCGATAATAGAAAAGGGGCTGTTGCACAAGGAAAAATTCCAAGTGCAGCAGCCCCTTTACGGTTAAACGGTTCCAAAAGCACCAAAACGCTCGCCATAGGCCCCCTGATTTTCCAAAAAGAGATAACTCAAACAGGCCCTTCTGAATAACGATTGTTTTCCAGAGGAGCCTGTTTTCCAATTTTTCAAAAATCAGAAATTCAGGTATGCTTTAGGCTGAATCAAATGCAGATTTTGCAGTCCACTGTTGCACTTTGCCAGCAGATGAGCAATGTTTTGGGAAAGCCCCAAGAACAGAAGCTCAGCCAGAACTTTGACCTTGCCGCCGGTAAGGAAACGCTTGAAATTCCGATTGTGCTTTAGCTGTCCGAAGGCACCCTCTGCCTGAATAGAACGGTTGCAGCGCAGCAACTTTCCTTCCTCGGTGGTAATGTTGTGATACGAATTATTGCGCAGATTCTGAAATTCCCAGCAGACAAAAATTTCCTTGAGCCTTTCGCTGTCTTTAGCCTTGCAGCAGGCTGCACGGTAAGGGCAGTCGGAGCAGTCCTCGCAGCGGTAAACAGAGATTTTGCGCTCTGTACCGTCCTTCGCATGGGAGGTATAGTGAGAACTGAGATCCAAATGTCTGCCGTTCTTGCAGATAAAGCAGTCATCCGGTTCGTAATAGCCCATGTTTTCCATTCTGCCAACCTGTGACTTTGAAGAACGCTTTTTCCCCGATTCATAGTTGGCGGGCTTAATAAATGCGGTCTGGCCATTTTCAAACAGCCAGCGGTAATTGGCCAGACTTTCATAGCCGGAATCAGCCACGACATTGCGATAGGATTTTCCGTGCTTATGCCATAAATAGGTCAAAAACGGAATCAGCGTGCCGAAGTCTGTTCTGTTGCTGAATACGCCAATGCCGGTTATGAAACCGCTGTTGACAGCAAACTGAACATTATATCCGGGTTTTAGCTGACCATTGCGCATATGGTCGTCTTTCATATGCATAAAAGTGGCATCTGTGTCTGTCTTGGAATAGCTGTTGCGATTTTCCCCGCAAATTGTCTTCTTTCTGTTGTACTCCATCCAGCGGCGATAAGCTTCCTCGCCACAACCTCTATAAGGACCACTTTGCTTACTTCGGTAAGCAAAGTGGCCGCACATTCTGAGCCTATTGTCAAGTATTTAGAAGAAAAAATCCCTCTATACCAATTTCTGCGTTGGTGTAGAGGGATTGCCTATTTAACTTAGTGACATTGCCTTTATCGGAATAGCTTTTTCCTTTATAACAACCCCGTCTTACAGTTGGGGAGAAACGCTTAGCGCTTCAGTTCCAGCAACGCATCACCCTGCTTTACGGTGCCACTGGCTTTAGCTTCGACAGCGGCATAGTCATCGGTATTGCAGACAATGACCGGCG
>CABUKW010000203.1 GCA_902492275.1 uncultured Peptococcaceae bacterium | reverse complement strand
CGGGTGGTTCTTTGTTTCGCGCATTCTGCGCTCAACTGACTTAAGTCTCATAAAACGAAAAAGAACCGTCTGTAAATGCAGGCGGTTCTTTTTTCAGTTGCTTGCTTATTTAGTCTACATCGCGCAGATAGAAATAATCGTCATCGGCAGAGAATAGCTTTACATCGTCCATGGTGTAGATAAATCCGCTGTAGGTTTTTTCTTTGATGCTCAACTGCTCTTTGCTGCTGGTGTTGGTGCGCACATCATATTTCACTAGGTAATAATCCATATCGGTTTTAGCCAGGATATAAACCGTGTTGTTATACAGCTTCATATCCTGAATTTTCAGATTGTTGTATTCATAGAAGGTTTCATCGTTGGCCACTTTGGTGATATTGCTGATGTTATGGAAATATTGTTTAACGCTGCCATCGGTATTATATACAGCGGCGTAAACTTCCGGGTAGCGCAAATCGGTATCCACTGCTACCACAACAAATTGATTGCCCAGTGCAAAAAGCTGACCGTCACTAGCGCTGCGGGTCAAAATAATATCTTCTTCTACTTCATCATCTTGGTCAACAATCAGTAAATGACCGTCCATCAGAAAACCGTAGGTGCCGTCTGCTGTCACTGCGTAGGTATTATTCTTGGCGCTGCTGATGCGCTGTGCCAAATCCAACACCTTGCCTGTACTGTTGATTGTTGTCACACCAGCGCTGCTGTCAGCGGATGCGTCAAATCGGAATACGTTCTTGCTGTCGCGGCCTTCGTACAGAGTCAAATCGCCCATTTCGGTGTCCTCCAAAATAGTTTCATAGCCGCCGCTCAACGGTGTGCCTACACCGGCATAGCGAGTGGAATCGGTTTCGTTGATGCCAATGGTATACGTCTTGCCGTCTTTACTGATGCTGGTTAATGCTGGATAGAGCAAGCCTGCATCATAGGTTTTGCTTTCCACGCTGGCATTCACCAAATCAATGACGTTGACCTGAATTTTCTGGTCGTAGCTTTGTACCTCTACCAAATTGCCGTGGTCATCTACAAAATAAAGGCTGTTGTTGGCTTTCCATTGCTGATAAGCTGACTGGGTTTCTGCTGTTGGCTGGATGGTGTTTGCGGGCGCCGCAGTGGTGCGCAGAATTTTTGTCACCTTGCCTTCTTTTTGGGAGAAGTTCTGCACTGAGTCAATGGTATTGATTTTGATAATTCCCGTATCGTTGGGGCCCTTGCTGTAATCCACAGTGCCGCCTAAGGATTGGGCTACAAAGCGCAGCGGCAGATAAACGCGGTCATTGATGATCTGCGGCCCTACTGCCAACGATTGAGGCACACCGTTTACCTGCACAGCGCCGGTGTCCGGAAATAAATTGATGGTGTTCTTGCCATAAGTAACCGAAGCCATGCGAAACTCGTCGTCCCAGCTTACCTGCCCCTCCAGATTTTCAAATAAATCGCGGAAAGCCAATAGCACGCGACCATCTACGTTTACGACCGGTTGGGTGGTGTTCAGCAGCTCACCGTTATAATAAATCTCGGTGGACACATCGGCCAGCGCCGGAGTGGCTAACAGCGCGCTTAAGGCGGCAGTAGCCGTCAGTACTTTTAATGCTTTCATAAAAACCCTCCTTCTCATTGTTTACTCCATCCGCAAAAAGTAATAATAGTCTTCATCACAATCATACAATTGCCAGCTGCCTTTGGCCTGCACAAATTTTTCATAGGGCTGATTTAATTTTTCGGCAGTAAAGGTGTGCTGTGTCAAATCATAGCAAGCCAGATAGCGGCTATAGTTGGTTTGCAGCAGCAAATAGGCTTTATCGTCAATCTGCACAGCGTCGTTGATGTTCAAATAACGATATATTTCATCATCGCTGAGATGGCTGACTGGCACGTAAGAGTTTGCTCTCATGCCCTGATTGGTGTAAGAAGTGACAAAAATCTCCGGCTTACCATCTTCGGTAATATCGGAACCAATCACATAAAACGTTCCGTTTTGCTCGAATAAGCGGCCACTGGTCATGCTATCGCTGATAGTAGCGCAAGCCAGCACCTGATAACCCTCGGCAGGCACATTGCCAATCAACAGAAATTGTCCGTCGGTTAGGAAGCCATAACGATTGTTGTCGCTGAAAGCATAGGCAGTGTTGCGAATCATTTGCTTGCTGCCGGAAATATCCAGCAAATAACCCTTCACCGTTTTGCTGCCAAAGCCCTCGTCGCTTTCCAGCGCCAAAGTATCCAATGTAGCTTCGCTGCCATAAAACTGGAACACGCCCTGCGGTGTGTAAATATTTTTCAAGAAAGCGACGCCAGATGGGAAATAACCGTTTCCCACATAACGGGCCGATTGCGTTTTGTTCAGCACCGCATAATATTGACCGTTATCTTCCAAAATGCCGGTTACCTCTTTCTGAAATACGCTGTTCTCCGTTTTTTGTTCTACGCGGCTCAGCGTTTGCGTGGTACGGTATAAATGAATATCGCTGCCATCTGCAACGATTTCCAATACATTGCCGTCGTGGGTCATCACTACCGGATTGCCGGTGTAGGTGCTATCCACACTGCGCACCGCCTTGGTCTGCCGTCCGCTGGTGGTTACATAGTTGATGTAAGAATCTTTAGAATTGACAGCCACCACCGTTTTGCCATCCTCATAGCTGCGATAAAACACATCGGCATCCAGCATTTCAAACAGATAGCGCAGCGGCAAATAAATGCGGTCTTCTATAATCTGAGGGCCTACATCCACCTGCTGCTGTTCTCCATTTATCAGCACCCGCTGCAAATCGGGCTGCAGCGTGATGGTTTTGTCCTTATACACAATCGTTGCCAACCGCGTCGCACTGTCCCACTGCACATCCACATCCATCTGCTCCGCCAGATCGCGCAGCGCCAACAGCGTCCGTCCTTCCTGCACAATGGCAGGCTGGTGCAGCGTAAGCGGCTGCCCGTTATACGAAATCTCCGGCTCTGCTGCCATAGCCGCCGAACAGCTACCTGCCAGCAAACCCAGCGACAACATCGCCGCCACAATTTTTTTCATAGACAAACCTCCCTATTTTTCGATATATCTATTGATATTATACCATTGAACAGCGCAAGAAAGAAAGCTATTCTTGCACAGTGGCAACAATTTCTTTTTTCTGGTTATGTACAAAAACAGAGCCCCTTGGGTGAGAGTCTCTGTCTGTTAGCATGGCGTCCATCTCATAATAGGCAATGCAGGGTAGAAATATGTCGAACGAATTTTCTTGAAATTTACAAAATATTCCGTTATAATGAAGTCAGGATTTTATTTCTCGCCAGGCCCAG
>CABUKW010000202.1 GCA_902492275.1 uncultured Peptococcaceae bacterium | reverse complement strand
TTTGGCTACAAAGCGCATATTCTACGTCATTTGCTGAAACGAGACTGCAAGGTCACGGTGGTGCCCTATAACACCACAGCTGAGGAAATTTTGGCTATGCAGCCTGATGGTGTGATGTTGACCAACGGGCCTGGCAATCCGGCAGAAAATACAGAAGTGATTAACAATTTGCAAAAACTGATTGCAACCAAAATTCCAATGTTCGGCATTTGCCTGGGCCATCAGTTGACCGCTTTGGCCAATGGCGCACAGACAGTGAAGTTAAAATATGGTCATCGCGGCGGCAACCAACCAGTGAAAGATTTAACCACGGGACGGGTTTATGTAACCAGTCAAAATCATGGATATGCCGTAGTGGGCGACAGCATTGATGAAGCAATAGGGAAAATGAGCCATTGGAACGTCAATGATAAAACCTGTGAAGGCGTACAATATTACAATGCGCCAGTGTACACCGTACAGTTCCATCCAGAAGCCTGCGGCGGTCCTCGCGACACTAGCTATCTTTTTGACCGGTTTATGGATTTAATGGATAAGGAGGGCAAATAAGATGCCATTGAGATCAGATATTAAAAAAGTGCTGGTAATTGGTTCCGGCCCGATTGTTATCGGTCAGGCAGCCGAATTTGACTATGCAGGCACCCAGGCCTGTCGTGCATTGAAAGAAGAAGGTCTGGAAGTCGTGCTGGTCAACTCCAATCCGGCCACCATTATGACCGATAAAGCTATGGCCGATAAAATTTATATTGAGCCTCTCAATTTAGATGTGGTAAAACGAATTATCGAAATTGAAAAACCGGACAGCGTGCTGTCTACCTTAGGCGGTCAGACTGGTTTGACCTTATCTATGCAGTTGGCCAAGGAAGGCTTTTTGGAAGCCCACAATGTAAAGCTGTTAGGCGCTAATCCAGAAACCATCGACAAAGCAGAAGACCGGCAGATTTTTAAAGACACCATGATTAGCATTGGAGAGCCCTGTATCCCTTCCAAGGTGGTAGAAACAGTGGAGGATGCACTGGCATACGCCGAAGAAATTCTCTATCCGGTGATTGTGCGTCCGGCCTTTACGCTGGGCGGCTCTGGCGGCGGGATTGCTCATAATGCTGAAGAACTGCATGAAATTGCGGAAAATGGTCTGCGGCTATCACCGATTACCCAGGTGTTGATTGAAAAAAATATTTCCGGCTGGAAAGAGATCGAATTTGAGGTCATTCGTGACTCCCATGCCAATATTATCACGGTATGCTCTATGGAAAACTTTGACCCTGTAGGGGTGCATACTGGCGATTCCATTGTAGTGGCTCCGGCTGTTACCCTGTCCGATAAAGAGTATCAGATGCTGCGCAGCGCAGCGCTGAATATTGTGCAGGCGCTGGAAGTAGAAGGGGGCTGCAACTGCCAGTTTGCATTACATCCAGACAGCTTTGAATATGCGGTCATTGAAGTAAATCCCCGTGTCTCCCGTTCTTCTGCGCTGGCTTCTAAAGCTACCGGTTATCCAATCGCCAAGGTTGCCACCAAAATTGCAATCGGCTACACTCTGGACGAAATTGTCAACGCAGTAACAGGCAATACCTTTGCCTGTTTTGAACCGGCCATCGACTATATTGTTGTCAAATTCCCGAGATGGCCCTTTGATAAATTTGTTTACGCTAATCGCACACTAGGTACCCAGATGAAAGCGACCGGTGAAGTGATGTCCATTGGCACCAGTTTTGAACAAGCCATGATGAAAGCGGTACGCTCCATTGAATTGAAGCTGGATACCTTTAATTTGCCCAAGTTGCAGATGTTAAATGACAGCGATGTGGTGCGCCTGTTGAAACGTTGTGACGATGAACGGGTTTTTGTGGTTTATGAAGCGTTGAAACGGGGCATTGAAATTGCTAAAATTCACAATATTACTAAAATTGACGAATGGTTCCTGGCTAAATTGCAAAATCTGGTCAAGATGGAACGAAAGCTGGTGAAAAAGGAACTAACGTCTGAATTGTATTTAGAAGCGAAGAAGATGGGCTTTTTGGATAAAACCATCGAACGGCTTTCCGGCGAAGATGCGCCGGAAAAACGCTTTGCCTCTTATAAGATGGTAGATACCTGCGCTGCCGAGTTTAAAGCAGAAACGCCGTATTTTTACTCCACCTTTGATGAAGAAAACGAAGCAGCAGAATTTTTAGAAGAACATAACAGTGGCAAGAAAAAAATTATTGTATTCGGCTCTGGTCCAATTCGTATTGGACAGGGAATTGAGTTCGACTATTGCTCGGTACATTGTGTTTGGGCGTTGAAGGAAGAGGGCTATGAAGCGATTATTGTCAATAACAACCCAGAAACGGTATCCACCGACTTTGACACTTCCGACCGGCTCTATTTTGACCCTCTGACGCCGGAAGACGTAGATTCTATTATCGCTACGGAAAAACCTTGGGGTGCCATTGTACAGTTTGGCGGACAAACGGCTATCGGTCTGACCAAGCATTTAGAAGCTTCCGGTGTGCATATTCTAGGGACATCTGCTAAGAGTATCGACGAGGCAGAAGATAGAGAAAGCTTTGATGAACTGCTGCAAAAATGTCAGATTCCCCGTCCCGAAGGCCATACAGTGTTCCAGATGGATGAAGCGTTGAAAGCAGCGAAACAGTTGGGTTATCCGGTGTTGCTGCGGCCTTCCTATGTGTTGGGCGGTCAGAATATGATTATCGCTTACAGCGATGCCGATGTGGAAGAATATATGAATATTATTTTGGCAACTGGAATTGAAAATCCGGTGCTGATTGACAAATACATGATGGGGATCGAGGTAGAAGTGGATGCTATCTGCGACGGTGAGGATTATCTCATTCCGGGCATTATGGAGCATATTGAGCGGGCTGGCATTCATTCTGGTGATTCGATTTCGGTATATCCGGCACAGCGTTTGACAGAAGAAAACAAGAAAACGATTATTGAATATACAGGCCGGCTGGCCAGAGAATTGCATGTGATTGGCTTGGTGAATATTCAGTATGTCATTCACAACGGCGAAGTGTATGTCATTGAAGTCAATCCCCGTTCATCCCGGACAGTGCCCTACATCAGCAAGGTTACCAATGTGCCGATGGTGGATTTGGCCACCAAAATTACCTTAAAAGGTATGGGCTATGAAACCGGTGTACATCCAGTGGGCGATTATGTGGCTGTAAAAGTACCGGTGTTCAGCTTTGAAAAACTGCATTCGGTAGACACAATGCTGGGACCGGAAATGAAATCTACTGGGGAGGTACTGGGTATTGCCAAGACCTTCGATGAAGCTTTATATAAAGGCTTGATTGCAGCCGGCTATAAGATTAAGCATGATGGCGGCGTGTTGATTTCGGGGCGGGATAAGGAAA
>CABUKW010000201.1 GCA_902492275.1 uncultured Peptococcaceae bacterium | reverse complement strand
AGCCGCCTTACAGGAATTGGGGTTTCCGGCCGATGTGCTGGAGGATTTAACGGCTGAAGATTTGGCTGCCTGTCAAACTGCCATCTCTGTGGAAGCAATGACAGAAGATCATCCTGTGAATAACGGGGAAGAAGTCATCATACAAAAGGGCTATACCACTGAAATTTTAACGGAATATTCAAAAAAAGAATTACGCATGACCCATATTGCTGTGCAGTTATCCGATGCAGAAAATCACTGGAAAGTGTTTCATCATTTCCGCTGGATTGAAAAGCCCCAATTTTATGGCACCGACGTCATCCAACTATGGCCTGCCGATTTTCATCACAGCGAATATTGGCATATCCCTGATAAATTCTCCGGTCAGCTGTTGTATGAAAATCAGGGGCAAACCTATACCGCGCCATATTACTGTCTGGAGAGAGCAGTCTACCAGCAAAATAATTTGTTTGGAAGTTATACGTCCAATGATATTTTTGCCGACTTCTCCTTCCCCAAGGAAGGTCAGCATTACAGAGGCTATGTGGCCTATGATGCGTACAATCTGAACAATCATGAGCATATATCCTCTTGGATGAACTACACCCACCAGCGCAGCTGGATGCAGTATCCCGTCATGACTGCCAAGGATTTTGTCATACGCCTGTCTATATTTTCTTCCAACAAAATCTTCTTCACGGTGCAGGATGCGCTTGATTGTTCCTTCACCATCTAGCGCACAAAAATCTTCAGGCGTAGCGAATCAGAATCCTCTGTTGCACAATATCACAAAGACAGAAAATCCGTACAGTAAAAAATATGCTGTACGGATTTTTTCTGCAAAAAGACCAAAACCCCATTTCGGCTTGTAAGGTCTTTGCAGGAATATGATAAAGCTTCTATTTACGCTTTTGTCTCCAGCCAACGCCGATAGGCCACCATGGGCAGTATCATCACTTCCTCCAATACCGCCTGCTGACCGATTGCCATCTGCACGCCGGTTTCCAAAATTTCTTCCCACTGCCAAGTTTCCAGCATACCGGGCTGCTCCTGGGCATCGTCGGGAACCTTGCTGAACGCCAATAACAAGAGACGAACTGGAAATGTATTCTGTTGCTGCATCTGCCGCAGCCAATGCAGCTTTTGCTGTAATTGCGCTTGCTGAAAATCCTCCATGGCAGCATAGGCCGCTACCACCAATAAGCCCTTGTTTCCAGCCTGATCATGCAGAATGCCAGTGCCCTGCCATTGCTCCCACTGGGCCGGCCAACAGCTTTCCAGCTGTTCCTGTGCCAGCATCTGCTGCAAAACACGACCCTGTTCAGCGCCGTCTAATGAAGCAAAGGAAGCGGTATCCAGCCACGCTACATATTGTATTGCACCGCCGCTCATCACACTTAATAATTGGTTGAGCCGGCTGCCCTGCTGGATCGTCAGCAAGGCTTCCAGCCATTGTTCTTTTGTAATCTGTTTCATCGCAATCTCCTAGAAAGCTATTTGCTGCGGCTTGCCAGCGTCAAATAATGTATAATGATGAAACCCGCACCGTTTCAGCAATGCTTCTGCCTGCTCAAAACCATAGCCCACATATTGGGACACGTGGGCATCGCTGCCTACGGTGACAATCTCCCCGCCTAACTGCCGGTACCATTTCAGAATGGTTTCATGGGGATGGGGATAGGCAAAGCCTTTGTACAAGCTGCCGGTGTTAATTTCAATCCCCTTGCCTTTGTCGATGAGAACCGTCAGCAATTCCTTGAAAATATCATAATAATCCAAGGGATTATAAAATTTGTCTTTGTTGGGACCATAGCGGATTACATAATCCAGATGCCCATAGACATGAAAGCAATCGAAGGTTCTGGCATTTTCCAAAATAGAAAGAAAATATTCGGCATACGCCTGTTTTTCTGTTTTATTTTGATAATATTCGGCATAATAAGGGTCTTGTCCATGCACCAGATGGGAGGATCCAATCAAAAAATCAAAGGGATAACTGGCCGCATAAGCATTGATTTTATCGGCAATATGGACCATCAAGCCTAACTCAGCACCGATGCGAATTTTAATTTTATCCCGGTATTGCTCCCGCAGCGCTTCCAGCTTCGCCGTATAAGCTGGCAAATCCAGAATAAAATCCCGCTCATCCTCTCCCACCGGATAATCGTAATCATGGTGGTCGGTCAAATAAAAATAAGTACGTCCTTGCTGAATGGCCGCCTCAAGCATAGCTTCTACCGGCGTTTCCGAATCGCTGGAAAAGGCCGAATGTACATGACAATCTGCTGCTAACATTGTTCTTCACGCTCCAATGTATGTTTGCACAGCGGTTTGCAGAACATAGCGCTCTTTGATTGCCGCCAGCTTTTGAAAATGGACCGTTTGGGTATGGGCTGCCTGTGCCTCCACACTGTCCCATATTTCTACCAGCAGCACCCTATCCTCTGCCTGGGCGGCATAAAAATAATCGTACTGCACACAGCCAGCCTCTGCGCGGGAAGCAGTATCAATGCCAGCGGCAGCTACCGCAGCCACAAAATTTTCTTTTTCTCCCGGTTTCACCGTATACGTTACATGTAAGATAAACATATCATCATTGCACTCCTTTTATTTATCTGCATAGTGTCCTTCACACTGTTTTACGATAATCATACTCTGTTCCACTTCATAAACTAACCGATCTTTATCATTAATACGTCTGCTCCAATTTCCTGTTAGCTCCCCTTTTAATGGTTCCGGCTTGCCCTCTCCATGAAATGGGTCTCGCTGAATTTCTTTCAATAGCGCATTGATTTTCCGCAGTGTTTTCTTATCTTGCATTTGCCAATATAGGTATTCTTCCCAGGCTACTTCTGCAAAGGTAATCCTACTCAACTTCCATGGCCTCCAATTCATCCATTGTTTTTACTACAACTTTGCCACTCTTTACCTGTTCTTCCGCTTTTCTTAACTGTGCTAGATTGTAGTCTGTATAAAATGGATCAACTGGTGCTGTAATTTCAAACGGAATTTTCCGATCTCGTAAAGCTTTTTTGGCATAAATCATAAAAAATGTAGTGATATTCATGCCCATTTCTGCACACATTGCATCTAAATCTCGCTTCATATCATCATCTAAACGAAGACTGATTGTTGTCATACAACTCACTCCTTCCTATAGACTAGTATATGCGATTTTTTATATAATTGCAACGATTTGCATGTAATATCTTTCATTTTTAAGCAAATTAATTGAAAATAGATTGATTAAATATAAAAACAGATGCATCGCAATGGATACATCTGCTTCCAGTCAATCGTCTATTCTGTTTACCAATCCGTTGTCAGCCCTTGGCTCTCTCGCTCAGCAATTTTTCAAAGGATAAATTGGGCACTGCATTCAAGGTTAAATCGGCATAATCGCCTTTGATAGCTTTATAGTGGGCGGCAGCGCCAATCATCGCTGCATTGTCAGTGCAGAACTGCACCGGCGGCTAGTACA
>CABUKW010000200.1 GCA_902492275.1 uncultured Peptococcaceae bacterium | reverse complement strand
GATGTTAAACTATAATTACTATATGAGCTGCCGCATGGCATTGCTCAGGGGGTTTGTGTTAGAGGACTAGCGGGTCATTGGTGGATGACGCTAGTCCTCGTTTCATTTCCTCTTATTGCGCTTTTGGCGCGAGGAACGTATATGTTCATGCCAGCCGTTCACCAGGTCAACTATAACCTGAATACTGGACAGACACAAAAAGACGATGTAAGCTGCATAATAAGCTATCTTCATTTCATCCATGCATACACGCCTCCCTTCCGTTTCTTACTTGTAAGCGTTTGGTTGGGAGCAATAAATAAAAAGACTGCATCGCTTCCGCAATGCCTTTATTCGCTAAGCCGAATTTGATATACCCCCCGCTCAGCACCTGGGCCTAGCGAGAAATAAAATCCTAGCTTCATTATAACGGAATTTTCTGTAAATTTCAAGAAAATTTGTTCGACATATTTCTACCCTGCATTTCCTATTATGAGGACTCGCCAATTTACTGATAATTCTGCTTTTCTTCTGGCTGTTTTATGCTATAATAGAAAACAAACATTCTTTCTTTTGCAACAGCGCAGGTAAAATCTTGGTGTCGCTGGCGGTGTGTGTGAGATAGAGAAGGAGCGGCATGATTATGATTATATTAGGCATTGACCCCGGTACGGCTACCACCGGCTTTGGCATTATTCGGGTGGTGGGCAATTCGATTAAGCCGGTGGATTACGGGATTATCAGTACGCCGCCCGGTGTGCCGATGGAGCAGCGGCTGGTGATGATTTATGAGCAGATGAATCAGATTATCGAAAAATGGAAGCCGGAGCAGGTGGCCATTGAAGAATTATTCTTTAATAAAAATATAACGACTGGTATCACGGTGGGACAGGCCAGAGGGGTATTGCTGCTGTCCTGCGCGCAAA
Source organism: uncultured Peptococcaceae bacterium (assembly GCA_902492275.1). GTDB lineage: Bacteria > Bacillota > Peptococcia > Peptococcales > Peptococcaceae > UBA7185. The sequence continues at coordinate 2,570 of CABUKW010000200.1, read as the reverse complement.
AGGGGCTGGCTGTCAGCGAATATACGCCGCTGGAGGTTAAGCAGGCGCTGGTGGGCAATGGGCGGGCAGAGAAAAAGCAGGTGCAGTTTATGGTCAAAACCTTTCTGGGCCTGCGGGAAGTGCCCAAGCCCGACGACGCGGCAGACGCGCTGGCCATTGCCATTTGCCATACCCATTATTATCAAACGAAAATGAGGAGTAGAACGCGATGATTAGTTATCTGAAGGGAACGGTCATGCATAAAACGGCAAGCAGCGTTATGGTGTTATGCGGCGCGGTAGGCTATGAGGTGCAGGTGCCGTCCAGCCGCCTGCTGCGTTATGCCCAGCAGCAGCCCTGTGAATTTTATATCTATTATCAGCAGCGGGAGGACGCTGTGCAGTTGTTTGGGTTTGAAAGCTGGGCGGAGCGGGAGTTTTTTATGACGTTGCTTAATGTGTCCGGTATTGGGCCGAAAGGGGCGCTGGCCATGATTGGGCAGAGTACGCTGTCGGGCCTGTATCAGGCCATTGCCGGTGAAAATGTAGAGTTCTTGACTAAGGTGCCCGGTATTGGCAAAAAGACGGCGCAGCGGTTGGTGTTAGAATTAAAAGATAAATTACCGGAGTCCGCGTTAGAAGAATTTGCCGCCGCCGGTATAGAACTGCCAGAGGTAACAACGGCTCCGTTATTAAAAGATGATATTTCCGAGGTATTGCTTTCTTTGGGTTACCATGAAAGCGAAATTCGTAAAATTTATCCCGAACTGAAAAAACTGCAGGGACAGGATGAACAGACCATCATCAAAAAAGCGCTGCAGTTGCTGGCGCGGATTTAGGAGGCTGCTATGGATTTTGAAGACGAACGCCTGATTACGCCCCATGCCATGTTGGACGACAATGCAGAGGGCAACAAGGTACGGCCCAAACGGCTGGAGGATTACATTGGGCAGAGCAAGGTAAAAGAAAATCTGACCATTTATGTGGAAGCAGCCAAAGCCCGCGGCGAAGCGTTGGACCATGTACTGCTGTACGGGCCGCCCGGTTTGGGGAAAACCACGTTGGCCAATATCATTGCCAATGAATTGAATGTGCAAATTAAGATTACGTCGGGGCCGGCCATTGAACGGGCCGGTGATTTGGCCGCTATTTTGACCAATCTGGAGCCCCATGATGTGTTGTTCATTGATGAAATTCACCGCATTAACCGTACGGTGGAAGAAGTGCTGTATCCGGCCATTGAAGATTTTGCCCTGGATATTATGATTGGCAAAGGGCCCAGCGCCCGCTCGCTGCGCATTGATTTGCCGCCTTTTACGCTAATTGGCGCCACCACCAAGGCGGGCATGCTGACCGGCCCGCTGCGAGACCGTTTTGGCGTCATCGAACGCTTGGAGTTTTATACGGTGGAGGAATTGCAGCAAATTGTAACCCGCAGCGCCGATATTCTAGCCATGCCCATTGAAGAGGCCGGCGCTTTGGAGATTGCCCGCCGTTCCCGGGGAACGCCGCGGGTGGCCAATCGCTTGCTGCGCCGCGTGCGGGATTTCGCCCAGGTGAAGGGCGATGGCCTGATTACCAAGGATATTGCCGATTTGGCGCTCAATCAGCTGGAAATTGACGCCGAAGGGCTGGATAAAATCGACCATCGCGTGTTAAAGACCATTATCCGCAATTTTAACGGCGGGCCGGTAGGGTTGGAAACCTTGGCGGCTACCATCAACGAGGACAGCGGCACCATTGAAGATGTGTGCGAGCCTTATTTGCTGCAAAAGGGATTTTTAAGCCGCACACCGCGGGGCCGTGTTTGCACAGCGCTGGCGTACCAGCATTTAGGCATTCCGCTGCAAACATCGTCGGCGCCGGTGGCCGAAACCTTATGGGGGGATGATGTATGAGCGGAACCGACTTAGGCAAACTGCTGATTGTGCTGGGCTTAGGCGCTATCCTGCTGGGTTTGGTGATTATGGCTTTGAGTAAATTCATCAGCCTAGGTCATTTGCCTGGCGATATTTTTATCAAAGGCGAACATGGCAGCTTCTACTTTCCCATCGTCAGCTGTATCGTATTGAGTGTAGTGCTGAGCGTGATTCTAAATCTCTTTCACCGCTAGAATGTGATTGTTTCCGAAAATCGTGTCGAAAGCGTTACATCCCCAAGACTCCCGCAGCCAGCGTAAAGGCCCGCGGGAGTTTTTCTGCAGCAGCCCGTTTATTCTCAGCAGCAAAGCCGATGGAGGTAATAAAGCATTATACAACAACAAGGGGTCGGCGATTCACCGACTCCTTTACGCTGGCCTTTTTCGTCCCTGACGCCGTTGTCTTGGATTTCCCTCACCTTGCGCACCATCAGCGCTCAAAATAACAGTATAAACGAAGCGTTATGCTATTACCCCACCGTTACAGAATGGCATAACTGGCCTAGCGGCCAGCGGTGCGATGTGGGCATCGCACCCTACAATCTGTCTGCCGCACAGAATAGAGAAGGGACAGGATACTCTCTGCTGTTCTATGGGTTTCGACTCCCCGCTACCTTCGCCAAAATTCCGACTTGCGCCCCACGCCTTTCTGGTGGGGCGCGGATAATTTTGCA
>CABUKW010000199.1 GCA_902492275.1 uncultured Peptococcaceae bacterium | reverse complement strand
TTTAAGGTGATGGCAATCAGAGAGGAGAAGGAAGATTTTCCAACGCCGCCTTTTCCGCTCATAACAACGATTACATTTTTAATATTGCTGAGCTGCTGCGCTTTTGTTTTCTGTGGAGCAGAGCCACAGGAGGAGCAGCCGCCGGAAGAACAGCTGGCAGAATCACAACTGCCAGAAGAAGAACATCCACTGCAACTTGACATGATGATTACCTCCAAATCAATATGAATTAATAGCTTATCTTATTTTAATATTGCAGCGGCCGGAGTGCAAGGGTATCATGAAAAAAATTTTCTATGATAGCGCTTATAAAGAAGATTTGCGTATGGATATGGCGCAGGTTCCGTGGTACAATAAAGAATAATTGCAAAAGGAGCGTTGGGGGAATGGCCGTCTATTATACCTATATGACTGTGTGCAGCGACGGCACGCTTTATACAGGCTTCACCGACGATTTGGTGCGGCGGATGCGTACGCACAACAGCGGCAAAGGCGCCAAATATACCAGAAGCCGTTTGCCGGTGCGCTTGGTTTATTGGGAGAAGTATGGCAGCAAGCGGCAGGCGATGCAGCGGGAATATGCCATCAAGCAATGGACGCGCCAGCAAAAGCTGCAGTTGTTATCGCCGCAGCAGCGGCAGCAAATTCTTACTGTGGAAAAACGAAGTGCGCATGCAACATGTGCGCCAGAACGGGTATAAGGAAATCTGGTTTTAGAAAGAGGTTGTTATGAAAAAATTAGTTGTAATTGATGGCAATAGTTTGGCCAATCGGGCCTTTTATGCCATTCCGATTTTGAGTAATTCCAAAGGGGTGATTACCAATGCCGTATATGGCTTCACCAATATGCTGATGCGGCTCATCAAGCAGGAGGAGCCCGATTATCTGGCTGTAGCCTTTGATGTGAGCCGCAAGGTATTTCGCCATGAACAGTATGCTGATTATAAAGCGCAGCGCAAAGGGATGCCGGAGGAATTGCGGGGACAGATGGATTACATCAAAGATGTGCTGCGGGCCATGCAGATTGCCATTTATGAATTGGCTGGCTACGAAGGCGACGATGTCATCGGTACTATGGTGCGCTGGGCCGAGCAGCAGGAGATTGCCAGCATCATTGTTACTGGGGACAAAGACAGCTTACAGTTAATCAGTGATAAAACCAGCGTCTATTTGACGAAAAAAGGCATCAGCGAGCTGGGCCGTTACGATTATGCTGCATTCCAAGCAGAATACGGTTTGGTGCCCGATCAGGTGCGCGATTTAAAGGGCTTAATGGGGGACGCCTCCGACAACATTCCCGGCGTGCCCGGCGTAGGGGAAAAAACAGCGCTGAAGCTGCTGCATCAATACGGCACCATCGAAGCGCTCTATCAGCATTTAGACGATTTCGCCGGTAAAAAGTTAGGCGATAAATTGCGGGAAAATGAAGCAAAAGCCTTGATGAGCAAGGAATTGGCTACCATCTATTGCCAAGTGCCGCTGGAATTCAGCGAAGAACAATTAGCCCGTCATCCCTTTGACAGAGAGACGCTGGTGGCGCTGTATAAGGAATTGGAACTGCGCTCGTTACTGAAAGAATTATTGAGTCAGTATCCGGAACCGGAAGCTGCTGTGGAAGTGGAGCTGGAGACCGGTTTGCCTGCAGACGAAGAAGCAGGTTTTCAACCGAAAAAAGGCATCAGGCTGACAGAGCCAAATCAGCTCAAGCAGGTAGTAGCGGAAAATCAGCCTAAAAATATTGTGGTGCTTCTCAATCGGACGGCCGGCAATGTACACACTGCCAAGGTGCAGTCGATTGGTCTTTTGGTCGGCGATCAGCCTTATATGGTGGATTGCGCCCAGGGCTTTGGTGAGTTTGCCCGAGTGTTAAAGCCATGGATGGAATCGGAAGATATTATGATTTTGACCGACGATGCTAAAAAGCTGCACGGCAGTTTTTTAGCCGAACAGATTCATGTAAAATCTATCTTCTGGGACAGCACCTTGATTGCCTATCTGCTCAATCCAGAGTCCAAGGATTTGTCGCTGGAAGGCTTGCTGGCGCAGCTTTATGATATCTTGCTGCCGGAAGATCAGGAAGAACACTTATATGGGTTGTTAAAGGGTGTGTTTGTGCTGGCGGAGCCGTTGATGGAACGGCTGGAGCAGGAAAATCTGCTCAAGCTGTATGCACAAATCGAATTGCCGTTGACCGTGCTGTTAAGTCAAATGGAATATGAAGGCGTGCGCATCAATACCGCGTATTTAAAAGAGTTGGGCGAGGAATTAAGCCTGCGCATTGATCGGCTGACCGAAAAGCTGTATGAAATGGCTGGAGAACAGTTCAACTTGAATTCTTCCAAGCAGCTGGGCGTGATTTTGTTTGAGAAGCTGGGACTGCCTGTGATCAAGAAAACAAAAACAGGGTACTCTACCGATGCAGAAGTGCTGGACACGCTGGCGCAGGATTATGAATTCGTAAAAGATATTTTAGCTTACCGGCAGCTGACCAAGCTGAAATCGACGTATATCGACGGCTTTTTGAAGCTGGTGGACGCCGATACCAGCAAGGTGCATACCACGTTCAACCAGACCATTACAGCTACCGGCCGGTTAAGCAGTACCGAGCCCAATCTGCAGAATATCCCCATCAAAACCGAGGAAGGCAAACGAATCCGCAAAGCCTTTGTGCCGTCCAAACCGGGCAATGTATTGGTGGCTGCCGATTATTCGCAGATTGAATTGCGAATTTTGGCCCATATGTCAAAGGATCCTGTGCTGGTGGACAGCTTTATGAATAACGAGGATATTCACCGCCGTACTGCTTCCGAGGTGTTCGGCGTAGCCATGGAGGATGTCACCAAAGAAATGCGGCGCAACGCCAAAGCGGTCAACTTCGGCATCATTTACGGACAAACGGATTTTGGCTTGAGCAAAGAATTGGGTATCAGCCGCAGTGAAGCCAAAGCCTATATCGACAGCTATTTTACCCGCTACAGCGGCGTGAAGCAATGGATTGATCAGGCCATTCAGGAGGCTCGGGTTACAGGAATCAGTACGACGATGATGGGACGGAAGCGTTATATCAAGGATATCAACAGTAAGAATTTTAATTTACGCAGCTTTGCCGAACGCACAGCGGTGAATACGCCCATTCAGGGCACGGCAGCCGATGTCATCAAGCTGGCCATGCTGCAAGTGGCGGAACAGCTCAAGCAGCACAAGTTTGCGGCTAAAATGCTGCTGCAGGTACATGATGAATTGATTTTTGAAGTGCCGCCGCGGGAAATCGCCGGTTTGATTGTGATTTTGCGGGAATGTATGGAGCATGCGGTAGACTTGGAAGTTCCGTTAAAAATAGATGTGAATGTAGGATTTGATTGGTATGATATGGAGCGTGTGTGATGCCGGAACTGCCAGAAGTAGAAACCGTTTGCCGTTCTTTGCGGCAAACGGTGTTACAGCAAACCATTGAAGGCGTCACGGTGCGGCTGCCCCGTTTGCTGCGGCAGGAGCAGCCCGATACCTTCGGCAGA
>CABUKW010000198.1 GCA_902492275.1 uncultured Peptococcaceae bacterium | reverse complement strand
CGGGCGGCCGTTCGTGTGCAGGAAAAACAGTTAGCCTTGTTGCCAGTTCCTGAAGCCTGTAGTGATAGGTTTAGTCCGGCTTATGCCCAGAAAATGCAGCAACTAAGTGAAGAATTAAAGCGCGGACAACTAGCGCAAGCCGTTGCGCCCATGGGCTGGCAATACTATACCCGCCGTAGCATAGCGGCCATATTGCTGTGCTTTCTATTGGCCTGCGCCACCATGCCCGAAGCGGTGCTAGCCGGTTATCAGAGAATGCTGGAAACGGTGCAGGAAATCTGTGAACTATATACACAATTGCGCTATAACTCCCATGTAACGGTTGATACTGAATTTGTTCCGCTACAGCCGACTTATCTGCCAGAGGGGTTAGAAGAAATTCAGAGAATAGATAGAAAATATGGTGTTGATTTGTTGTATATGGATAAAGTACATGGGCAATATTTTAAGATGTATCAGTGTCTTTTAACAGAAAGCGACAGTGTAACTCATATTGTTGATACAGAGGATACTTATGTAGAAATTGTTTATCTTGGGACAGAAAAGGTAGAAATGTTTTTTAAAAAGGATGCAATCTATTTCATATGGGCACATAATACTTATGAGGTTACTGGAAAGACAAATTTGTCAAAAGAGGAAGTACTACAAATTTTGAAATATATGGTATAGGTGCTGAATGTTTTTTTGATGTTTTTAACAATGGAGAAATTAACTATAAAGATAGTGTTTGAGCACAAAAAACAAGAACTATGAAATTTTTTCAAAATTTTTGTCCGAATTTATCTTTTCAAAACGCTTTTACAATTAGAAGGATAAAATAGGGAACTTTTTATGCTTCAAAATTTGTCAAGAGAGGAGGGAAAGAGTTATGCAAAGCATGATGAGAAAAGCAGTTGCGGCGATTTGTCTGAGCGCAGTGGTGCTGACGTCAGCACCAGCAGTTTCTTTGGCAGAAACTGCTGCGGAACCAACTAATCAACAAGAAGATGGCATTATGCCCTACATGACGTACATTTCAGAAGCTAGATGTGCATTATCTATTTCTGGTACTACTGCCACAGTAGATTGCTGGGTAAATGGAGATGTACTTAACGCTACAAAAGCCAAAGTTATTGCTGAACTGCAGGTGAAAAACGGCAGCAATTGGATTCCAACGGCAATTTGGACTGATACACGGGATGGCTATGGAGCCTATGTGTATGAAACTAAATCGGTAGTCAAAGGCCATACCTATCGGGTAAAAGCCACTGTGACAGCATGGGAAGGCGAACAGTCCGAAACACAGATTATATTTACCGATGAAAGAACAGCCTAAGCTATTTTTCTATTTTTTTAAGCAGTTGTAAACAGCCGTTCTTACAAATAGAACGGTTTCTGAGCCATGAATGCGTTATATGGCTAAAACGTAACAACACAGGAACCCATAAAATGGGGTGATATCCGACGGATAACCGCTTTGCTGCACCGACTTCTGCAGCGGGCGGTTTTTCTGCTCTTGCCCCAACTGATATTCTATGCTATCATAAAACCATACAATCTGGCAAAAATAACACTACAGAGATACAATTTTTTTCTAGCAAGCGACGCAGCACCAGACAGAAAAAATAAGATGAGGTGCTGATTATGAAAGCAAATGTACGGTATAAGGACAGTGTGTTTTCGTCCTTTTTGAGCGAGCCAAAACGGTTGGTAGAAATTTATAACGCTGTAGAGGGGACCGACTATCCCTTAGATACGCCGGTGGAAATCAACACGCTGACCGATGTCCTCTGGAAGGACCAAATCAATGATTTATCCTTTATTTTGAACGGGCAGATGGTGGTGCTGATTGAACATCAATCAACCATCAACGAGAATATGGCGCTGCGGATGTTGTTGTATGTGGCGCGGGTATATGAGAAGCTGCTGCCGGAAAAGGCCATTTATAAACGCAAGCGGATTGCCATTCCCACGCCCAAATTTATTGTATTTTACAACGGTCAGGACCCGTGTCCAGAACATTACCGGCAGATTTTATCCGACGGATTTGTTGTGGCAGAGCAATCGCCTATGTTGGAATTGGCAGTCGATGTGTATAATATTAATTACCAGCAGTCCTCTCCGCTCATTGAAAAAAGTGAGAGTTTACGGGAATATAGCTTGTTTATCGCTCAGGTCAATAAAGAATTGGCAGCCGGCTATCCCTTTGGAGAAGCGGTGACCAGAGCCATTCGGTATTGTATGGCGCATGATATTATGAAAGAGTATCTGCGCAAAAACGGAAGTGAGGTGGAGAATATGTTGCTGACAGAATGGGACAGTAAAATGGCGTTAGAGGTATGGAAGGAAGAAGCTATTGAGGATTGGCGGGAAGAATTCTTGAAGCAAGGCGCCGAAGAAGGGTTGGAGCGCGGTCAGGAGCAGGAACGGCGTTCGCGAATTCTAGCGTTGCGTGATGTACTTTCTCCGCAGGTTTTGGCAGAAAAATTTGAGGTGCCATTGGATTATGTGTTGCAAATACAGCGGGAAGCGGAGCAGACCGAAAAAGAGACGGAAGAGAAAGCTCCATGAGCTTGTGAAACTCTGCTGAAAATTTGCTGCGGCCTGATGCAGATTTTTCGCAATTAATACTTGCCAAACCGGCTTTGTTCTTGTATAATTAATAACTGTGAACCGTTTGCCCAGTTCTTCGTTCTCCAGCGGTGACTTAGCAAGCGGCGATTTCCATATTTTAATTTTTTCAGGAGGTGCCATCATGGCATTAGATGCACAGACAAAACAGGCTTTAATCAAAGAATTTCAGTTACACGAAACTGACACTGGGTCTCCAGAAGTTCAGATTGCAATTCTGAGCAACAGAATTGCATACCTGACCGAACATTTAAAACAGCATCCAAAAGATCATCATTCCCGTCGTGGTATGTTAAAAATGGTTGGTCAGCGTCGTTCTCTGCTGAACTATGTAAAATCCAAAGACATTGAAAGATATCGCAAAATTATCAGTGTTCTGGGTATCCGTCGGTAGTAACTTAGAAAGAGCAGCCCTGTGCTGCTCTTTTTGTGGTTTTGCACTTTTCGCTGTATTTCGGGGGTGTAATTAATAAACAAGAGGGAACAGCATACCCGATGGGCACTGTTTGTTCTTGTTTGTTAATTGCTCCGCCGGAAGCTGGCAGCGACAGAATTTTATTTTTAGGAGGAGCAATATGGGCAACATTTTGAGAAAATCCATCCAGGTAGGCGGCCGCGCCTTAACACTGGAAACCGGCCGTATGGCCAAACAGGCCAGCGGCGCAGTATTCTGCACCTATGGCGATACCGCTGTGCTGGTAACGGCAGTGGGCGCGAAGGAACCAAAAGAAGGGGTCGATTTCTTCCCCCTCACAGTCGATTATGAAGAAAAATTGTACGCAGCGGGCAAAATTCCCGGCGGCTTTCTAAAACGGGAAGGAAAAGCCAGCGAAAAGGCCATTTTGTGCAGCCGTCTGATTGACCGGCCCATTCGTCCGCTGTTTCCAAAGGGCTACCGCAATGATGTGCA
>CABUKW010000197.1 GCA_902492275.1 uncultured Peptococcaceae bacterium | reverse complement strand
TCTTTTCACTGAGAATCTTCTCAAAAATACGATCTCCCAATTGTTTTATTTTGGTGACAAGAAATCCTCCATTCATTTCCATATAAAAACTCCTATATAGTATTTTTTCATATAATACTATATAGGAGCATTATTGTCAACAGCCCGGGGGACAGGGACTGAGCCAGTAGGGACACTTTGAAAGCCACCGTACCTGTCACCATGGCTTCATCCTCCAAGCCCACCATCTTCAGAAGTTGAGGAATGGTATCGAATGATCGTAGTCCCAACACACGATACTGTTCCTTTAAGTTTCCGGTGGCCGACATATCCAGATAGATAGCCGGTGTTTCAATCACAGCCCCCATTTCTTTTCTTGCGTTCAGGATTTCGTGTTTTCGGCTGCTAATTCCATATAGGGAATAATCCCCGGAAGTAGCTTCTTGCAGTCCGTAAATTATCCGAAGCAAAGTTGTTTTGCCAGCACCATTTTTTCCTACTAATCCATAGATACTCCCCTGCGGAATGTGTATGGAAAAATTGTCTAATGCTTTATGGTGGCCGTAAATCTTCGTCAAATTCTCTGCTTTGAGAATATAATCCAAAATATTACCTCCTTTTGATGATGCTCGCTGTGTGCGAGTTCCTTTGTCTTATAGCAACCATCATAAAATAGAAACCTCACAGAAATGTCACCGCCAGCCCCTTTTTGTCGGCTAAAAATTCACATTTTTGTGACATTTGAAAACGGCCACCCTTTCGGATGACCGTTTCGTGTCTGCGTATTTTATTCAGCAATGCGTAGCCGCTCTACCACCGTTTTTTGTGCCATTTTGTTATAGCAAACCAAAGGAACAATGGCTGTAATGAGGATCAGCGGGATAATACAGAGAAATACCGGAAGCATGGTAAAATGCCATGTAAAATAGGTTAATTCTGCACCCATCATCCGAACCACCGTTAGACTTGCTATAACGGAAAGTATCAGAGAACCGAAAAGGCCCAAGATAGAATAACCAATCCCTTCATATATCAATATTTGCTTAACCTGTCGTCCTGTCATACCTACCGATTGCAGCATTGCAATTTCTCTGTACCGAGACAAGATAGATGTTGTCATGGAGTTAATAAAGTTCAGTATGCCGATCAGAGCCAATATCGCACAAAGAGCACCGCCCACAAGACGGTACATATTGATCATCCCGTCAAAGGTCTGCCGTAGGGTCACTTTTGAAAGATAATCCAAAGCAGTGTCCGTATTCGTAGTGTAATTTTTCAGCCAGTTTTCTGTAGCAAACTGGTGTTCTTCATCCACATTAAAGATTGTTTTCATGGCCGGCTGGTCGGCGAATACCATATTCCCCAAAAGTTCATTGGTTGGGAAAATATAGTCCAATCCCATGTCTACCTGCAAAGGAGTTTGTAACGCGCTTGGAATACTTACCACAGCCAGCACATCATACACTTTATTTGTACCATCAAGCTGTGTCACGCTAATTTGATCGCCTGGTTTATACAAGCAAAGAGAACCATCACCCATCATTCGCAACGGAGTTACATACACGCCGTTTCCGGCTTTCCACTGTTCCGTGTTTAGTTCACCGTCTAACACCTGTACATATTCTGCCGGAAAATCATCCAAGCCATATACATTCACACCATGTTCCTGTCGAACCCTATAATTTTCCAGTTCATTTGCAATATCATTGGAAGAAGCAGAGAGTTCCTGTAATCGGGCGAGGTCGTTTTCAGAAAGCGGCTGTTTGGAAGTCCATAAGTAGATATTTCCTATATCTTCAAGACCATTCAAACTTTCTGCCTGGCTAATAAAATCTTGGCTTACATTCGCTGTGTTATATGGTGCATAATTGTTAATTACTGTTGTATCGGAAACTGTAAAATCTGTAAGGCTGAAATCAGCCACAAACTTATCAAAGTCAAAGGAGGTCACATAGGTATAAACGCTATTCAAGAGAACAATACTAAGGGAAAAAGACAAAGTAACGATCATTACTTTTTTCTTGTTTCGAGTCAGATTGTTCTTTGCCATCATCATTGTGCTGATATGCTTACTGCGCCGCTGCTTTTTCTTTCCACCAGTCTGTTCAATATAGTGCAGCGCCTCCATCGGAGAAACTTTAGCCGCCAATATCGCAGGTTTTTGGCAGCTAATGAAAACTGTAATTGCAGAAAAGGCAATCGCTACCAAAAAGATCAATGGATTTACCGTAGTAACGACCCTTATATCATCAGTTAGCATATTTACAATCGCAGGCAGCAACAACCGACCAATCGGCCATCCCAACAATAGTCCAATAGGAATACCCATAAGAGATAGCTTAATTGCTTTTTTATAAACGATTTTCCTTATTTGTCTTGCGGTGGTTCCCAGTGTTTTCAACATTCCATAAAACCGAATATCTTGCGCGATAGAAATATAAAACACATTGTAGATTAGAAGATAACCTGCGATAAAGATAACCGCAATACCGGTCACAAGGGGCAGCATGGAAGAAAGACTTACCGTTGCCATTCCGTAAGCGTCGTTAATACTTACCCGTTCATCTAAACCGTATTTGGAAGTCACCTCTAATGCCTGCTTTTCAATACTCCATGCCGTAGGCATCATCATAACAGCATCAATATAACCGGTTCCCACAGGTGGGGTTGTTCCGTCCGTTTCCCCGTGGATGACCGGAGCTACCTGTTCCGTATATTCTTTGGATAATAGCATTGTTTGACGGTACGCCACAGCATCCCCATCCCAAATGCCGCAAAGCGTAAAGGTATCGGTAAATGTATCCGTATCGGTTGTAAAGGTCAACTCCATTTGTGTACCGACTTTATCCGGCAGTCCCATCGCATCCAGAACAATACGACTGGTGGCGATCTCATTTTTTTGTTCCGGCAGATGTCCGGTATAAGGAGTATTAAAGGTCAGTTCCGCATAAGTTTCATCACCATATCGCAGTTCCGTCGGCGTCTTGTTGAAATCTTCGCCCACGGCATTTCCTATGATAATTGAATATCCGATGTCTTTTATTCCTATATCCGATGATAGCTTCTCATATTCCTCCCAGGATAAACGCTTGATACCAGCATGGGCAGAAGTGCCGGTTGTCCTCATATTACTTTCCTGCATAGCAATCTGCAAGCTAATGGCAATCGTAAACAAACTGGTAAAAAGCAACGTAGCAAGCATGATTGCCAATACCGCAATCGTATTTTTTTGAGCTTTCAACGAGCGCTTTGCCAGAAGTTTCAAGATAGGTCTGTTGTTATTCCCAAATAAAATATCTGTCATGTTTTCGCCCCCTTTACTCGGAAATCCGGCCGTCCTCAATACGAATAATGCGGTCGGCAAGCTGGGCGATCTCATTGTTATGAGTAATCATCACAATGGTCTGATGGAATTTCTGGCTGGTCATTTTCAAAAGGCCCAATACATCGCTGCTGGTTCTGCTGTCAAGGTTTCCAGTAGGTTCGTCGGCCAGGATGATAGCCGGTTTAGAAACAAGGGCGCGGGCAATCGCTACACGCTGCTGCTGGCCGCCGGACAGATTGT
>CABUKW010000196.1 GCA_902492275.1 uncultured Peptococcaceae bacterium | reverse complement strand
GAACTGTTCCGCACCCAACTCTGCTTCCCGCTGATGATAGCGATTTAAAGCCACTTCCTGCAGATAGGTCTGCACTTCTTCTTTTTCCATCTTGAGGATAGCGTCTCTATCCAACGGCTCCGGCAAGAAGAAGGCATCGTTCATGCGCTGCTGCAATAAATCCAAATCCCATTCTTCCGGATATTTGCCGGCAGCGGCCACTTCTTCCAAAATATCATTGGCAATAGACTCAATCATGCCCTGAATGCTCTGGCTCATATTTTCGCCCATCAGTACCTGACGGCGTTGCCCGTAAATCACTTCACGCTGCTTGTTCATGACATTATCGTATTCCAACACATTTTTACGGATTTCAAAGTTGCGGGCTTCCACCCGTTTTTGCGCCGTTTCAATGCTTTTGGAAATCATTTTATTTTCAATGGGCATATCGTCGTCCATACCGATTTTATCCATCAAGCCAGTAATGTTATCGGCGCCAAAGCGGCGCATCAAATCGTCTTCCAACGAGATATAAAATTGGGTAAAACCCGGGTCGCCCTGACGACCGCTACGGCCGCGGAGCTGATTGTCAATCCGGCGGGCTTCATGGCGCTCAGTGCCAATGATATACAAGCCGCCCAAATCCTTTACACCCTCGCCCAGCACAATATCGGTACCACGGCCTGCCATATTGGTAGCGATGGTGACCGTTTTCATCTGACCAGCCTGGGCAACAATTTCCGCTTCTTTTTCATGATATTTGGCGTTCAAAACCTGATGGGGTACCCCGCGGCGGCGCAACAATTCGCTGAGCAGCTCGGAAATCTGAATCGATACCGTACCGACCAGCACCGGCTGTCCCGCTTCATACCGTTCTACCACCTTATCCACAATGGCCTTATATTTCCCCATCTGGGTGCGGTACACCACATCGGGACGGTCCTCGCGAACCACCGGCTTGTTGGTTGGGATAATGACAACATCCATCCCGTAAATGCTGCGGAATTCATCTTCTTCCGTTTTTGCAGTACCAGTCATGCCCGCCAGCTTCTGATACATGCGGAAATAATTCTGGAAGGTGATGGTTGCCAACGTCTGCGATTCCTTTTCAATTTTTACGCCTTCCTTGGCTTCAATGGCCTGATGGAGCCCTTCGCTGTAGCGGCGGCCAAACATCAAACGACCGGTAAACTCATCGACAATGATAACCTGTCCGTCTTTCACCACATAATCCCGGTCCCGCTTCATAATCACATGGGCCCGCAAGCCTTGGTTCACATGGTGCGCCAATTCCATGTTGGATTCATCGGCCAGATTGTCAATGCCCAGCATCTGTTCCACATGGGCGACCCCTTCTTCAGTCAGCGTAACATTTTTGGCTTTTTCATCCACAGTATAATCTTCTTCCGCCCGCAGCCGGGGAATAATTTTAGACACCATGGTGTAATAATCTTTTGGTTTTTCCGCCACACCGGAAATAATCAACGGCGTTCTGGCTTCGTCAATGAGGATACTGTCCACTTCGTCCACCAGCGCATAGTTCAGTTCCCGCTGCACCATATTTTCAGGCCGCATCACCATGTTGTCCCGCAGATAGTCAAAGCCATATTCATTGTTGGTGCCATAGGTGATGTCGGCATTGTAAGCTTCTTTTCTCTGATTAAAATCCAAACCATGTACAATCAGACCTACGCTTAAGCCTAAAAAGTTATAAAGCTTGCCCATCTGTTCACTGTCACGGGTTGCCAGATAATCGTTGACGGTAATCACGTGAACGCCCTTTCCCGTCAGCGCGTTCAGATAAACAGGCAGCGTAGCCACCAGGGTTTTCCCTTCCCCTGTTTTCATTTCCGCAATACGGCCCTGATGCAGAATCACGCCGCCCATCAGCTGCACATCAAAATGACGCAGACCCAGCACACGGTCAGAAGCCTCCCGCACAACGGCATAAGCCTCTGGCAGCAAATCGTCCAGCGTTTCCCCTTTGGCCAGCCGTCCTTTAAACTCGCCGGTTTTGGCCTGCAGCTGTTCATCGGACAACTTGGCAATGGCATCGGTGAAGCCATTAATTTTCGCCACAATTTTTTCTAATTTTTTTATATCCTTTTTGGTATCGCTATTTTCAATATAACTTCTCAAAAATTCAAAAGCCACGAAATAGACCCTCCTTCTAGTTTTTGAGCGTTGCAGCCAACAGACTGCAGACGACATTCTTGCCATAACTTATATTATACCACAGCATTGTCTTTCTTGAAACCTTATTTCATACAAAAATTACCTATACTTTACACACAACGATATTTTTCAAATCCTTAAAAAAAAACATTTACAAAATGACGTTTATGGTTCATAATAGACGTAACAGATAAGTATTTTTTATCTATCTGCGACTTCATTTTTTTAACCCGAAAGGAGCTGGCATTTATGAAACTCTCTGTAAAAGCCAAAAATACTCAGGTAACTGAGCCATTAACTGATTATATCGAAAAACGGTTTGCAAAACTGGAAAAATATTTTGTAGACGCTAATTTAACCGGAACTGTAACCTTAGTGGTGGAAAAAGGTCTGCACCGCGTAGAAGCCACCATTCCGCTAAACCGCTATATCCTGCGCGCAGAAGACAGCAGCAACGATATGTACGCTTCCATTGACGGCGTTGTGGACAAACTGGAACGGCAAATTCGCAAATACAAAACCAAAATCAACCGGAAAGGCAAAGTACAAACCTTTAACGATCTGCCTCCAGTTCAGGAAGCGCCAGCCGTCGAAGAAGACGAAAAAATTATCAAAACCAAAACTTTCGTGGTAAAACCGATGGACGAAGAAGAAGCTATCATGCAGATGGAATTGCTGGAACATGATTTCTTCGTATTCTTAAACGCCGAAACCAACAGCATCAACGTGGTTTACAAACGGAAAGACAATCATTACGGCCTCATCCAGCCAACCATCGACTAAAACCTGCTCTGTAAAAATATTTTTCTGCGAAATGCCGAAAAGCCCTTGCCATTTATTTGAAAGACCGTTATAATAGTAGCAGTGGTTGTAACTGTGCAGCTACTTATCTATCTTGAAAGGATGATTCAAATGCAGGGTAAAGTAAAATGGTTTAATGCAGAAAAAGGTTATGGTTTTATCGAAGGTCAAGACGGTAAAGATGTATTCGTACATTTTTCTGCGATTGAACAGGAAGGTTTCAAAACCCTGGACGAAGGCCAGGAAGTTGAATTTGAAGTAGTTGAAGGCGCAAGAGGCCCTCAGGCTGCTAATGTTGTTAAACTTTAATTGTAAATTAATATCCTAGATTTTAATATATATATTAAAGAACGAACATCAAGAAAGGCGTGCAAATTGCTGCACGTCTTTCTTTTTTAATTTTCTGCTGCCACTTCGGTTCTTTTTGCTACCCTTCACCCGTTCCTCCGTGGCTCTGGACAAATTACTGCGCTGTTTGCCTCGATTTGGACTACCGTCCATCTCAGCTAAAACAACTTGCAATAGCAAAAGAAAAAACTCATGGCACCATAAAAGAACCAATCCTGCCATATGTCACAAACTGATAGCTG
>CABUKW010000195.1 GCA_902492275.1 uncultured Peptococcaceae bacterium | reverse complement strand
CCGTAAGGATCGCGCACAGCAAAATCATCAGCACACTATTCAGCGTCCGCCGCCAACTGCTTATAGCAGGGCGTGCGGGCTGGTCGGCGGATTTTTTCCAGGACGAGGATTTCTTTTTATGGTGTTGCTTGCGGTGATTTTCAGCGCTCACATGTGTTGCCCTTTCTACGACTTGTTTTTGGGATTTAAAATAATCAATATTGGTTGCTTGTACACAAATTACTCCCGTTCTTTATTTTCTTGGTCCCAAAAATTTGTCTCCATTCAAATGTATCATATGATCCGGCATATCAGACAACCACACTTCTGTTTCCCATGCCAGTTGATCACTGAATTTTTTATATGTATCAAAATTTGGAAATGCTGTAACAAACACTTTCCCTGCAGAAACATTTTTAGTCATGCTTTCTATTTCAATAATTCTTTGTGGATTCATCGGGCCAACGCTTGTAACAGCTTCTATAAAATAAATCCAGTCCTTATCAGGTGTATAAAGAACTATATCTGGCATTTTATCATGATTTGTTATTGCAAAACCTAATCGAGCCAATTTATCGCTATTCTTTATAAGGTCTTTTTTTATTGTGTCACCAACATAAAGGCATTCACAATTTGGAGCAAACCGTGGTGCAAATTCTTCTATAATAGCCCTTTGCAATGCATTATGTTTGCCTGGGCTAAATTTTAATTTTTCTCCATTTATGCAAACAGGCATCATTTCCATTCTTTTCTTGCTTGTATATTTTTCTATCAGCGTGCTATGCGATGCCTTAAATTTTTCAAGTTCAGTGTTCCATTCAGCTGTACGGAATGTACGAATGAGTGATATTGTTTCATCTGTAATCCGATAACAGTAGTTCGGACTGTTGGTTGCTTTTCCATTATCTTCAATCAATGCTGCTTCCCTGAATTGGTGCATGCATTTTTTCCGAATTGTTTCCCGTGTATTCTCCGCGTAGACCTTTCCATAATAATGACTGCTAAACTGAAGTACATCGTGTATTCTAGTCCATTCGTTTTTTGCAGTGCTCCATTTGCCTTTTGGCCCAATATCTGCCAACGTGAGTAAGCTATATGCGGCAATATCTGTTTGCTGCTGTTCCGGCATACCTACTTCTTTCAGTATTTTCTTTGCATCTTCAATCTTACTCACAATAAGCCTCCTCTTCTACGATTTCATCGCAACATTCCGTTGTTAAATTTTCTGCCTTAATAAGTCTATTTCCGATTTTTTCAATGGTTTCGATTGGTGGAACTGGAATATTATTTACTTCTGTACTGTTTACCTGCGTACTGCCATTTAAAATACGATAATACTTATCATACAACGTAGTATTGAGCAATGCATAAATACCATACACCAGTGCTGTTGATAACGGCGCTCCATCTACACAGTCAACATAATTTATTTTGTTCTGCGTTCCGATGTATTCATATTCTGGAAAGTTTTCCGCTAAATAGATACCACACTGTAGCCGACGCTTTTCCTCTTTTGCAGTAAATCTTTTACAAAAAACATAATTTTTATTTTTTTGAATCAGACCCGGCTTTTCATCAACAATCCAATCAAAGTCCTTTCCTGACGGAACATGCGTAACCACTCCATTTTTTATATGCTGACCATAAAACAATGGAATGATATGCTCCCCCTGTTCCTTCCGCAGTTCATTGCGTTGTCGAAAGTCAACTACAATGCCCGTTCTCATACGCAATCCTATATCGGGAAATGTAGTCTTATATTTATTGATAGTACGTATTACCTTGACATCTTCATTGCTTGTAGGTAAATATACATACAAGTTCTTTCCAGAAACGACAGAATTATATGGGACTGCAATTTCTGTCATATTGTTATAATCATTATTTGTCTGACTAGATGAAATAATAACATGCTGTGGTCTTACAGCTGTTTTCTTGATCTTTATTATAATCGTTTCTTGCAGCACCTGCTCCTGACTGAACACCTTATCTCTGCTAACGAAAAGATGTATTTGTTCAATTTTTCCATAGCGTAAGAAATATTTTCTAAAAACTTTAAAATACTCTCCCGAAGTCCAACTTCTGGGAATGATATAAACCATTTCAGCTTCATGCTTTAGATTAAACAAAGACATTGCAGCAAACAAGAAATACAGATTTGGTGCTCCATGAACGACTGTAGGCATGGCCATTGCCGCTGGATTATCCCGCATAACTCTCAAGTAGGGAGGATTTCCTATAATCAAATCGTATTTTTGGAGATTATCTTCTTCTGATATTTTGCCTTCAAATTCTGGAGCTTGCGAAATCAGATAATCGTTAACGACTATAACAAAGCCAAATTTTATAGGGGCATGTTCCTGAATATACTCCAAATTTTCCCTCAATACGGGAAGAACCTCTAAATCATTTTCATAACAGGTTAGTTGAATTTCCGAAAAAAGATTTTCTGAAAATGCTCTATCCAATAACGCCGCAGAAAGTATTCCTGTCCCTGCACCAGGGTCTAAAATTTCTATTTTTTTTGATAAACTGCTAAAATCAAATAGTTGTGCCATAAATTCTGCGGTTTCTTTGGACGTAAAAAATTGGCCTTTCTTTTTCCTAACCGATTTTGGCATACCTTCAAGGAATTCTAGTGTTTTAGAAATAACATAATCGAGCATATCATTGCACCTTTGTGTTACTGGAAATTTATTATTATTATAACAGGTGTTACTATTCTTTTCCATATTCCAGCTAAAAAAGTAAAAGAAAAAGTCCCTGATTTTTAACAAAAACTCGTTAAAAAACAAGGACTACTTTGGTGACCCGTACGGGAATCGAACCCATGTTACAGCCGTGAAAGGGCCGTGTCTTAACCGCTTGACCAACGGGCCTTATATAATACAAGATTTCGCTAAAACAGCAAGCAACTTATCGGCTACTATTGCAACCGACCCCCAAGTATTTTAGCGAAACCTTGTATCATGTGGTAGCGGTAACTGGATTTGAACCGGTGACACTTCGGGTATGAACCGAATGCTCTAGCCAACTGAGCTATACCGCCACATTTGTCGTCGCGCTCTTGAGAACGCTATATTATTATAGCCGACATTCTCCCCTATGTCAAGTAGTTTTTCCCGATTTTTTTCAAAAATGCAAAAAAAAATCCCGCATTGCGGGTGCAATGCGGGGGAAAACTCTAAAGGCTTCCCACGAGGGGCTGCGCCCGCAGGCGCGTGTCGGAGCGCAACCGCCGAAGGCGGCTCTTAGCGCGGAGACTGAAGCTGTCCGCAAAGCGGACTGATGAGGGGCGAACTTACGGCAGTTACCCGGTTATGGGCGGCCACGGCAGCTTTCCCCTCATCCGGCCTCGGGCGGGGCCTCGGCCACCTTCCCCCAAAGGGGAAGGCTCTTTCAAATTACTTCTTGTTGGGCACCAGCACGGCCTTGCCGCCCATGTAGGGGCGCAGGACCTCGGGGATGGTCACGGTGCCGTCGGCCTGCAGGTGGTTCTCCAGGAAGGCGATCAGCATACGCGGCGGGGCCACACAGGTGTTGTTCAGCGTGTGGGCCAGCTGGGTCTTGCCGTTCTCATCCTTAAAGCGGATGTGCAGGCGGCGGGCCTGGGCGTCGCCCAGGTTGGAGCAGGAGCAGACCTCGAAGTACTTCTGCTGGCGCGGGCTCCACGCCTCGATGTCGCAGCTCTTGACCTTCAGATCGGCCAGATCGCCGGAGCAGCACTCCAGCTGGCGGACGGGGATCTCCATGGAGCGGAACAGCTCGAC
>CABUKW010000194.1 GCA_902492275.1 uncultured Peptococcaceae bacterium | reverse complement strand
GTCAAGCGCTTGTCAAAAGATGAGCGCTGTTTTTGTGGTCAGAAGCAGGAGGAGGTTTGTTTGAAATGATAGAACAAGAAAAAAATCTATTGTGTGCGAGAGACTTCTGTGAACAGGTAAGGAAATACAGGACGGAGGAAAATTTTTTGAAATTTCTATGTGAATGGCGGGAATGCTATGGCAGCAAGAGATGTCTCTTTGTTTTGGCCTGTACAATTGTAAGACGGAAGGAGAATTGTTTTTCAGAAGATACAAAAGCCATAATAAAACAACTGGAAGCTGCGCTGGATTTGTTAAATCCAGCGTATTTTGCTTATATTTTGAATGGAACTCCATCGGAGATGATAGAACAGGCAGTGCAATATATTCAAAAAACGGAGAATGCATAAAAAGAAGAATGGCAAGGGTTTAGAAAATAGAGGGAACATGATAAGGAGTGCGTACCATGTATGTTACAAAAGAACAGATCGCCGCCGCGCGGGAGATAGATTTACTGACTTATTTAAAAATTTATGAGCCGGAGGAACTGGTGCATTTCAGCGGACAAACCTATGTGACCCGTACCCATGATTCGCTGAAAATATCGAATGGCAAATGGTATTGGTGGTCTCAGGGGATTGGAGGAAAAACAGCGTTGGATTATTGTATCAAGGTTCGGGGACTGCCCTTGCCGGAAGCTGTTATGAAAATCCTTGGACAGAATATGCCGACGGTTGCATCGACCGTCAAACAAGAAAGAAAGGAAGAAACAAAACCGTTTCGATTGCCGGAAAAACACGTCGATTGTCGGCGTGTTTTTTCTTATCTCTATAAAAGCCGTGGGATTGACGCGGAGATTATAAATTACTGTATAAAGTATGAGCTGCTTTATGAAGATAGAAACTATCATAACTGTGTATTTGTTGGTTATGACGGTTCTGAGGCGAAATATGCAGCGGTGCGCAGCACACGTACAAATTCTACTTTTGCTGGTGACGCAGTAGGCAGCGATAAGCGTTATGCGTTCGCAATTCCTCTGCAGGCAAGGTCCGGTGAGCTATATGTATTTGAATCAGCTATTGACGCCTTATCTTATTTGACGCTGCAGAAAATGTCCGGTCGGGACTGGAGAAGTATCAACTGCTTGTCTTTATCCGGTGTTTATCAGGCAAAGAAGAATGATGGGCAGAAGCTTCCGGTTGCATTAGAGCAGTATCTGAAAGATAATCCCTGTATCAGAGAGATAATTTTATGTTTGGATCGGGACGCCGTTGGATTAGCGGCAAGCGGAGCAATTTATGATTGCTTAGGCGAGGCTTATCAAGTAAAGCAGGCGCCGCCGGATCGAGGAAAGGATTACAATGAATGGCTGCAGCTGGAGAAAGGGATAACGGGTGGGGTAAAAACGCGCGGAGCGAAAGAGCGCTGATTTTTTTTCGGGCTGTGTAAAGGAGAGCGCGGTTTTAAATAGAGCGCTGTCCTTGCAAGCATAGCATTTGGGTACCCAAATGCACTTGTTAGGTGGCCAAGCCCCCTAAAACCCCCAGCCTTCTGGTTGAAAGAAAGGTATGTTTGTATATGAGAAAACGAAATATGATTGTGAAGGTTCATTTGAATGAAGAAGAACATCGGTATTTAAAGGAGCAGGTTGAGCTGTCAGGATTTACTACAGAACAGTATCTGCGTAGATTGATAGCAGGAAAAGAAATCAGGCAAAGACCGCCCGAAAAGATGACGGAGCTTTTACGGCAGCTAGCTGCTATTGGCAATAATATCAATCAGATCGCGAAAATTGCGAATACCTATAAAAGAGTCACTTCGGAGGAATTGGAACAAGTGCTTGAGATGCAAAGGACCATTTGGAAGGCAATTGAAGAATTATAATGGCTTATACAAAAATTTTTGCGATCCGCCGCAGGCTGGATAAAACAGTTGCTTATGCTATCAATCCGGAAAAAACAGAGATGGAGGATAAAATTGCTTATGTAGTTGATGGAGAAAAAACGAAGCAACTGGCTTTTACGACGGTCCTGAATTGCGGCAGCATAGAAACGGCATATCAAAAGATGGAAGCAACCAAAAAACGTTGGGACAAGACAGATGGGGTGTTGGGATATCATTTGATCCAATCCTTTGCGCCGGGAGAGGTGACGCCGGAAGACGCCCATAAAATTGGTGTAGAATTTGCTAAAAAATTGTTTGGAGAATTTGAGGTTGTAGTTGGAACCCACTTAGATCAGGCTCATATTCATAATCATATCGTACTAAATGCGGTAAGCTTTCAGAATGGACGACGGTATCACTCCAGTCCGGCCAGCTATTATGATGAGATTAGGGCAGCGTCAGATGATTTATGCAGAGAACATCATCTGTCCGTCATAACACCGCAGGGACATGGGAAACCATACGCTGAGTGGAAAGCGGAAAAGGAAGGAAAGCCGACCGTTCGCAGCATGATTCGGGCGGATATCGACAGTGTTATCAACGACGCCTATAATTTTGAAACCTTTTTACTGCTTTTAGAAAAACGGGGCTATGAAATCAAGCACAGCCCGAAACGAAAATATACCACCGTAAAACCGCCAGGAGCAAAGCGGGCAATTCGGCTGGATTCGTTGGGATATGGTTATACGGAAGCAGAAATTAAAGAAAAAACCAAAGTAAACCGGCAAAAACAATCTGTCTCGGTAGAGATAGGGCAAGTGAAACAGAAAAAGTATTACCGAATTGGCAGAGGAGATCGATACAGACCAAAAAAGAAGCTGACAGGATTTTTAGCGCTGTATTTTCGCTATGTGTATCTGCTGCGCAGGAGTAAAAGTAAGCCGATGACCAGCTATCGCATAAAAAAAGAAGTCACAAAATTGGAACGCTACCAAAAACAGTTTTGTTATCTTTTAAAGAGTGATATTCACTCAACAAAACAACTGGAGGAAACCATGAAAGCTCTGGAGTGGGAAATTCTGCAGGCAGAGCAAAACCGAAAGCCCTTATACCGTAAGCAAAGGACAGCAGAGGACGGCGATGAGAAACAGGCGCTTTTAGGGGAGATTAGCCAGTATACGTCCGTTCTGAGAGAGAAAAGAAGAGAATTAGCATTATGCCGAAGGATTTATAAAACCATTCCACAGGTTACAGAACAGTACCGGCAGGCACAGACAGAGCTGCAGCAGAAAATGCAAAAGGAGGGAAAGCAATATGAATACCAACGGGGAAGCCGCTGATTTGATCGTACGCGAAAGCATTCAAATTACGGAAAGCGCAGTAAAATTAGCGGGCCTGGGTGCCAAAAATCTGGCGGCATTATTACTGGCCATTGCTAATGACCAGCAAAAGGTGGCCGGAAAAACAAGCCTGAAAAAATTATTGCAATCTAATGAGGAGCTGGTGATCTTTTCTGTGAAGGCGGAGGATTTGCCCAATTTTAAACGGGAAGGAAAACGATATGGAATTTTATATTGTCCACTGGTCAACCGAACGGAAAACACCGGTATGGTAGAAATTATGGCCAGAAGCCGCGATGCGAAGCAAATTAACCGGATTATGGAGCGAATGGGGTATCCAATCCCGCAGGAGTTACAAGCAGAGCATACAGAAAAAAAGGCGGAAAGCCGCGGTCTGTCAGAGAACAGCTTAGACGGGCGCGGGAATGGTGCGACAGCGTTTATGAAGGAGGAGGAGAATACTGAATATGAGAAAAAGCCATCGGTGAAGGGGCGGCTTGCAGCTTTAAAAGCCGCTTCTGAGAATATTCCGGTTTCGGAGGCGCCTTCCCTTTCTGAAAAAATTACCGAGAAACTTATCGAGCCAACACGATGACAATAACAGAGCAACAAGATGGATAATTCCTTACTGGCTGTAAGGGATATTAACCATAAATATA
>CABUKW010000193.1 GCA_902492275.1 uncultured Peptococcaceae bacterium | reverse complement strand
TTATTTCTTATGCCCTATTTTTCTTGGGTAACCTCTACTTCTTTGTTTCAAACTTCTATCTCCACCGTTTCAATTTCAGAATTTTTGCTTTATTATATACGATTCATCTATGAATTTCAACAATCATGCACCTAACAGTTTTTCTACACACCAACAGAATTAACTTCTTTATTGCACAATCCTTTGATGCTGCCGATGTAGGATATATAGTCTTTTTCAAAAGCAACTAGTTTCCTAAAGGAATTTTTTCTTACGCCAAAGCTATTGATAAAATACTATCTTATTCATATTTCTTAGCCAACACATACAGCGGCACAAATAAGCTGCCTAAAATCAACAGCAAGACAATGGCTTTATATACCGCGGCGCCATAGGAATGGGTTTCCAAAAGCCAGATATGCACAACCGTAAGCAGCGGATACAGCACTAAGGCCGCCAGACACCAAAAGCGGCAGAAGCCAGCAATATGGGGCCAATTGCCATTGTTAAAAGAAACACCTGGCAAATTCATATGAAACGGACCATGGGAATAGGCACTGATTCGATTTTCGTCATAATAAACGGGCAACCGTTCCGGCACAAACAAACAGAAATAAACGCCAAAAGCTATCCATAGCAGCTCCAACATTATAATTCGGCTGGTCAGTTGCTTCAAATAAAGCAGCAAAACCACTTCTAACGCCGCTGCCAATACGCTGACCGCCAGCACAGGCAAATACTGCCACGAAAGAACGCCGCTTTTTGGTTCTTCATCGGAAAAATGAATCGCTTTCTGCACCAAAGTTTCCACCTGCTGTTTAGGCATAACCTGCTGCTGACTGATGCGTTGCCCCTCCAGCAGTTCTGTCACAGTAACGTCCAACACCTCCGCCAGCGGCACTAGCAAAGTGATATCAGGCAGACTGAGCGCCCGCTCCCATTTGCTGACTGCCTTATCCGAAATAAACAGCCGCTCTGCCACCTCCTTCTGGGTCAGTCCTTTTTCTTTACGCAACTGGACAATAAATGTGCCAAATTTTTCTTTATCAATTTCAAACATTTTCGCACACCTCCTGTTGCCATTATAGCGTTCTTGCTACTTGCTGAACAACCGCCGATAGGTCGAACTGCTTATTTTTTGCGGTAAACCAATGGTTGAGTACATCCATATACCAAATATTCGCGTTTTGAAGAATAAATCCCACTCAAAAACGCGAGCCTTACACATGTTCACGCAAAAATTGAAACACCGTATCATAATATAAATCAGGCGCGGTCTGACGGCTCAATGCATGTGCGCCGCCTTCCACCAGCAGCAAGGCTTTTTCCCCGCTGGCTGTATCATAAAGGCGCTGCACCATATCAACCGGTACAAAGGTATCGGCAGTGCCATGAATCAATAATATGGGAGCCTTAGCATTCTCCACCTGTTTTAGTGCTGAAGCCTGATGTAAATTGACGCCTGTGCGCAGTTGCGCTATTCCTTCACATATATACAAGACTGGCATAGCAGGCAGATGAAACCGACTGTGTAATTGATAAGCAAAAATATCCCAGGCAGATGTATAGCCACAATCCTCCACCACTGCTTTCACATTGGCAGGCAAAGTTTCTTCTCCTGCCGTCATCATCACTGTAGCACCGCCCATAGAAATACCGTGCAGCACAACACGGGCCTTGGCATCCTGTGCGCAAACCCAAGCAATCCACTGCAGCAAATCCTTACGCTCCAGCCAGCCCATACCGATAAATTTGCCTTCACTCTCGCCATGGGCCCGTTGGTCAATGGCCAATACGTGATATCCCTGCTTTTGATACCGCTCGCCCATAGCTGCCAGCATCAATTCTTTTGAGGATTGGTAGCCGTGTACGAAAATCACCCACTTATGCTGCCCTTTCCCTGCAGCCCAATACTGTCCTACTAATTGCAGTCCATCATTAGACTGTATAGTCACCCGTTCTCCGCCAGCAGTGCTAGCCGGTGCCGACGGTCCGCCACTGCGCACCATAGCAAACTGCACCAGTCCGTTGCAAAACAACATACATACCGCTGCCAGCACTAAAATTAGATTGCGCAGATAGCGTTTCCAACTTTTTTGCTTTCTCATACCGTTGCGAGTTCGCATCCTTTCATCATTGATATGTTTTCTCTTAACTGTTTTCAGACAGACTTTTTTGCATAACAAAAGACTGCCGCATTGTCACAATACAGCAGTCTTTTCATCAGGTATCTATTCCAATTTTATGCGGCGTTGTTCACAGTTTGCAGCAAATCAATCACGGTTTCCCCAGCAGCAGGCGCTGTCTGTGGTTTGGCAGAAGCAGCGCTATAGGTCATATCGCCGCTCATATTCATGGTCAGAACACCTTCCATGTTCATGGTCATACGCATGGTAGCTTTCTGGCCGCTCTGTTCTGCTTTCATGGTCATAATTGGCGCCGTTCCCATATATATACTCATAGACTGCTGATAGCCGGTTACTTGAGTTCCATCGGTTTTCAGCGTTAAAGTAACAGCAGTGGCCACGCCTTCTGCTTCCTGTTTCATGGTAGCGATATAATTGTTGCCCGATTTCTGGAAATTTTTATCCTGATACTGGGTTACAGTCTGCAGCATTATTGCACAGGAGGCTGCATCAGTAACAGGCAGTGTATCAATGATTGTATCCATCTGGGCTTCATAGCTACCACTAGAAGCGCTTTCTAACAGGGCTCCTAAATCCATACCGGAAGCAGCTGCCAGAGCGTTCAAATCCATCATATACCAAGCAGCACCGTCCATATCTGCCAAAGCAAATAGCTGAGACTTCATGTAGACCTTACCTGTTTGCAAATTGGCAATTACCTGCATATCGAAATCTTTTACCTGCTCTAACACGGCTTTATCTTCCGCTGTCAATTCTCCGGCTTTTTCCAAAGCGGCTTGCAGCTGACGCAAATCCAAAGCCACTGCCATATTCATACTAGCTGCATCGGCGGTGCTAATACCGTCTAATGTCAGGGTACCGGTCATTGGAATCATCGCCGCATCGGCGCCGCTGCCGTCAGCAACCTGCAGATCAAATTTTAAATTGCCTTTGACTGCCAATGGTTCTTTATTAAAGCTCTGATTATAGGCCATATAGTTTTCCATCAAAGTATACTGACCTTTGATATTGTTCTTCAGCGCAGCTTTGTCTACCATAACAACCGTCTGCGTTTTGCTGTCCCAGCCCACTGTCAACCCCAAGGATTGGGCTGCAAACCGCACTGGCACATAGGTACGTCCATCACGCACAAAGGACGCTGCATCAGTTGTTACTGCTTTCTCGTTGACGGTAATATCACTGTTGCCAATTACAAACTGCACAGTAGTATCTCCCTTTTGAGCTGTGATGGTACTGGTAGCCTGGTCATAGGCTACTGTGGCGTCCAACGCTTCAAATACAGCACGGAACGGCACATACACCCGGCCATCTTCCATAACTGGGGTCGCATCAGTAAACTGCAAGGCAGTGCCATCCAGCTGTAAACCGATTTGACCGTCAGCCGCAAAAGCTGTCGCTGGCAAAAACAAACAAGCTAACAATACAAACAATAAACAAATCTGTTTCATTTTCTTCATTATTTTATGCCTCCTTAAAATATGCAGGGAAGCCATGCTTGCCTCTTTTCGCATCATCATTTTTTCAATCAGAAATAATGATATAATAACACCATCTCCCCGCATCTTTATCATAGCAGAAACAAAACCATTCGTCCATACCTTTTGCACCAACGGTAAGGAAATCAGCATAAATGGAAAAAAACAAAAAAGATACTCACCATTCGTAAGTACCTTTACAAAAAATTTTTATGGAGCGGAAGACGAGATTCGAACTCGCGACCCTCGCCTTGGCAAGGCGAT
>CABUKW010000192.1 GCA_902492275.1 uncultured Peptococcaceae bacterium | reverse complement strand
GCTATCAGTCTGCCTATGAAACTTATTTTCAAAAAATGCTGCAGGAGAAGCGGCAGCAGGCGCAGCTTTTATGGGAGTTTGAATATCAGGCGTTAATGTCAGTGCGCAGTCCGTTAGCAAAAGAGCAAAAAATTCAGTTGCAGGATTTGGTTTCGCTGACGGAGGTCATTCATGGCGATTGGGATGTGCCTTTTCTTCCGGTAGATGAGCAGGAGCAGATTTTAACGGTGCCCAATCAGAAAAAAAAGATTTATGTATATGAGCGGGGCAGTCAATTTGATTTATTGCAGAGCGTCCCCAATAGTTTTATGTGGGTGTCGCCGGTGCCGGATGCTTTGTTGGAGCGTTATCAACTGGTACAGATAGGCTGCAGTGAAATGGCTGGCCGGCCTTTTCGGGATGTGCTGATTAGTCCGCAGGGATATCGTTTCAGCGCGGTAGAAAAAGGATTTATCCAACGGGTCATGGACGTGCGGGATCATTTGAACCAAAAATATGGTGCATTGCCATGGTCTTAATGAGAGCGCCTATTTGCTTGTAAAATTATGAAGAATATTGAAAAGATATGTGGAATTTTATATATTCGTATATCTTTTTTGCAATTTAGGCATGGACTTTTTTATGTTATTATACTATATTATTTATAGAGAAATATTTCACAATAAGATAAACATTTAAAGGAGGATATCGTTATGGAAATCACCATTTGCATTGGTAGTTCCTGTCATTTGAAGGGCGCCAGAGAGATTGTGGCCAAATTGGAATCAATCATTGAGGAAAAGGGCTTGAAGGAGCAAATTCATCTGAAGGGTGCTTTTTGCATGGGAAAATGCAGCGTGGAAGGCGTCAGCATTAAGTTGAACGACGATCTATTCTATTTGAAGCCGGAAAATACAGAGCAGTTTTTCCAAGATGAAATTTTGCGGAGACTGGAAGCATGAAGGTAATTGGATTTGAAGCAGCCCAATGTAAAAACTGCTATAAATGTGTGCGCAGTTGTGCAGTAAAAGCCATCGAAGTGAAAAACGGTCAGGCGCAAATCTTGGATGATCGTTGCATTCTTTGTGGTCGTTGCATGGAAGTCTGTCCGCAGAGTGCGAAAAAGTTTCTCAGCGATTTAGATAAGGTGAAATACTTCATTCAAAATCATGAGCATGTC
Source organism: uncultured Peptococcaceae bacterium (assembly GCA_902492275.1). Lineage (GTDB taxonomy): Bacteria > Bacillota > Peptococcia > Peptococcales > Peptococcaceae > UBA7185. Next base: position 2,920 of record CABUKW010000192.1, on the reverse strand, counting down.
ATTGCGTCTTTAGCGCCGTCTTATATGGTAGCATTGGACCATGTCCACCCGGGTCAGGTGGTAACTGCGCTGAAAAAGCTGGGGTTTACGCAGGTGCGGGAAACGGCCGAGGCAGCCGCTTATGTCACCAATGAGTATGCCCGTTTGATTCAAAAAGGCGATATGAAGAATATTATTACGACTTGCTGTCCAAGCGCTAATGAGTTGGTAGAGCTGCATCATCCGGAACTGGCACAGTATTTGGCACCGGTGGTATCGCCCATGATTGCCCATGGCAAAATGTTGCATGAAGAATTGGGAAATAATATGCGCGTGGTCTTTATTGGGCCTTGCATCGCCAAAAAACGGGAAGCGGAAATTGATAGCCGCACCAGCGGTTATGTGGATGCTGTAATCGATTTTGTGGAGTTGGAGGATTGGTTAAAAGAAGCGGGCATTGATTTGCAGCAATGTGAGCCGTCCCGCATGGATAACCGTAATCCGAAGGTGAATCGGCTATATCCTATTAGCGGCGGCATTTTGTCTGCTGTTGAAGCGGCTACAGAAGGGAAGCATGATTATAAAACTATCACCGTTCATGGCTTAGAAGACTGTATTGCGCTGTTGGAAAGCATGGAGCAGGGGGAATTGGAGCATTGTGTGATTGAAATGAGCGTTTGCCGCGGTAGTTGTATTGAAGGTCCAGCCATTGCCCATCGTAAATATTCCCGCTTCCGGAAAAAGTTGCTGGTAGAAGACATTGTGTCTGGAGAAAAAGAACAACCAAAAGATTTTCCTGAAAAGCCGCAAGGCTACTTTGACAGAGAATTCCATGACCGTTCCATTGCGTTGCCCATTCCGACCGAAGAAGAAATTCGTGACATTTTAAGAAAGATTGGTAAGTACAGCAAGAAAGATGAATTAAACTGTACGGCTTGCGGCTATCCGTCTTGCCGTGCCAAGGCGATCGCTGTATACCAGGGTAAAGCGGAACTGAATATGTGTATGCCTTATATGCAAGAACAGGCTCGTTCCATGGCAAAAACCATTATGGATAAAGCGCCAGATGCCATCCTTGCAGTCGATGCCAATATGCGTCTGGTAGAATTTTCTACCGCTGCTGAGGTGTGCTTTGGCAAAAGCCGTGCTGAGGTAAGTCATACGCCGTTGAGCGGTGTAATTCCGGATGATGATTTTCGAGAAGTATACCAGAGTCATAAGAATATTTACGGCAAAAAAGTATATTATCCGCAGTACCAGCTTTATATGCTGCAGGATATTATTTATATGGAAGAACAGGACAGTGTGATGGGCCTGTTCCAGAATATTACCGCCGAAGAGGTCAAAAAACAGCAGCAGTATACTTTGAAGCTGGAAACAGTGGAAATGGCACAGAATGTGATTGATAAGCAAATGATGGTGGCGCAGCAGATTGCCAGTCTGTTGGGAGAAACCACCGCAGAAACCAAAGTCAGTCTGACGAAGCTGCGCAATATGATTCTCTCCGACCAGGAAGAACTGGAGCAGAAGTGATATGAAACTAAAGGTAGATGTATCCTATAAAAGCCTGAATAAACGCAATGAAGAATTATGTGGCGACCACATTGAGCTTTTAAAAACTGATAGTTCTACCATTTTAATTTTAGCTGATGGGATGGGCAGTGGTGTGAAAGCTAATATTTTGTCCACCTTAACTGCTAAAATTTTGGGAACCATGCTTTATAATGGCTCTTCCCTGGATGAATGTGTAGAAACGATCGCAAAAACGCTGCCAATCTGTCAAATTCGGCAAGTGGCATATTCCACTTTTACCATTTTGCAAATCTATGACAGCGGTGAAACCTATATTGTAGACTTTGACAGTCCTGGCTGTATTTTTATGCGGGATGGGAAGCTGTTGGAGTTACCTTTTTATGATTGCGAGGTTGCAGGTAAAAAGGTAAAGGAATGCCGGATTTATGCCCAAGCTGGCGATTTGTTTGTGCTGATGAGCGATGGGGTCACCCATGCCGGCGTTGGTCGCTTCTGTGACTTTGGCTGGGGTTTGGACGGCGCTTCACAATTTGTGGCGCAGCACTATTCGGGTAATGAAACGCCGTCCCGTGTGACAGCGGGTTTAACAGATTATTGTAAAGAATTGTATGAACAACAACCAGGTGACGATACCACAGTAGCAGCGGTGCGCGTCATTGACAAAAAATTGGTGAAAATTTTCACGGGCCCTCCGGTAAATCAGGAGGACGATGAACGCATTGTCAAAGAATTTATGGCATTAGACGGTACCTCGGTAATTTGCGGCGGTACCAGTGCCAATATTGTATCCCGAGTGTTGAACCGGCCGTTAGAGGTATCCCTGGAATATTTTGATGTAGATGTTCCGCCCATGGCTACGATGGAGGGAATTGATCTGGTAACAGAAGGGATTGTAACCTTAAACCGCGTCTTGCAGCTTTTGAAGCAATATAATGAAGGCAATTTGGACGCAGCCTTCTTTGCCGACTTGGACAAAAAAGACGGCGGAGCCCGTCTGGCCAAATTATTGATTGAAGATTGTACCGATATTAAATTATTTGTGGGGAGAACCATCAATGCCGCTTACCAAAATCCAATGATTCCCTTTGATTTCAATTTGCGGGTAGCGCTGATTGAACAGTTAAAGGACGCCATTGAAAAGGCTGGTAAAACGGTATCCATCACTTATGTATAAAGAGGAGTGTTATTATGCTTGATAAAGATGCAACCATCGTCGGTGTAAAACATGAGGTGTTATATCAGGTAGCAAAGCATGCTTTTGCTGGCGATTTGGAAGAAGCAAGAGATCAAATTCCATTTGATATTATTCCTGGGCCCCAGGCCAATTTTCGCTGCTGTGTTTATAAAGAACGGGAAATCATCCGTCAGCGTATCCGTGTAGCAGAAGGCCGTTCCCCAATTCAGGACA
>CABUKW010000191.1 GCA_902492275.1 uncultured Peptococcaceae bacterium | reverse complement strand
AACATAAGAGCAGCCATGATAGTTACTAATCTGTGCTATCATGGCTGCTCTTTCTAGGACCTTTTTTACAGCCCCCTCAACTTTACTATGATATTATCTCAACCGTTGGCAATCCAGCGTCTTACAAACAACCGCCGTCCACTGTACATTGCAAATCCTCTTGGTCAATCAGCAAAATTTCATTTTTCTGCAATACCGCAATGGCTTTGGCTTCATCATCGACACGAAAGGCCCGATAAGCCAACCCTTTCTGCCGACCGGTAAATGCATAAGTGTATTTTACATGCACGCCAGCTTCGATAAAACTGTTCAACACCTCATACAAACCACCAGTCCGGTCAGGAATTGCAACGCCCAAAACCGAAGTGACGGAAATCACATAGCCTGCTTTTTTTAAAGCTTCCGTGGTGTGATCAAAATCATCCACAATCACCCTTGCGATGCTGAAATCGGGCGCTTCAGCAATGGAAAAGGCCCGAATATCAATATTATTTTCCTGCAGCACCTTCGTAAATTGCAGCAATCCATCTGTTGTTGTTTCTAAAAATACCGAAATCTGTTTTACCGACATGATTTCTTCCTCCCCGCATAATTTTCTCACTGCCTTTATCATATCACCTTTTTTTGATTATGCAAATAAAAAATGGTCGTAAATATAATCCTAGACGATTTTTTTACTGTAGCTTGCCCCGGTCCAGTTATTTTTTTATAATAGCATTATTGTCAAGTTTACAGACAATTTGCAACCAACGGCAAAAAAATCGTACTAAATAAAAGGAAAAACGTTTTTCTGACTTTTTAACATTTTTCAGGAGGAACCACATTTGGAAGATCAAAAAATCATCGAACTTTACTGGGCCCGACTGGAGGAGGCTATCCAGGAAACATCGCTAAAATACGGAAAACTATGCCAGTATATTGCCAATAATATTCTCTCCAATTTAGAGGACAGCGAAGAATGCGTCAATGACACTTACTTGAGCCTTTGGACGGCCATCCCGCCAGAAAAGCCTCGGTACTTTGCAGCTTTTATTGGCCGAATCACTCGAAACCTGGCCTTAAAACGGTATGAATACCTTTCCGCCGCCAAACGTAATCCACAAGCAATTTGCTCCTTGGACGAGCTGGGCCAGTGCGTATCCGGCAGCGATTATATCGAAAGCGAACTGGAAAACAAACGAATTGAAGCCGCCATCAATCGGTTTCTCTGGCAGCAGGACCCAGAAAAACGCAATGTATTTATCCTGCGCTACTGGTATTTCGCTTCCATCGCCAACATTTGTCAACGCACCGGTTTCAGCCAGAGCAAGGTAAAATCTATGCTTTATCAGTTACGACGAAAGCTGCAGATTTATTTAGAAAATGAGGATATTGCGCTATGAAAGCAAAACAACTAGCTGACCGCATTGGCAATATTGACGACCAATTCATTCAACAGGCACAGTACACGCCTAATTACAGCAAAGTGCGTCGCACAAAAAGAATACAAAAATTTTTCACTGCGGCTATCGCTATCGTTCTGATGGCCGCCAGCTTTACAGCAGGCGCATTGGCCTGCTCCACGGAAACTATAATTGAAGTACCGATTGAACAGGAACACCTTGCGCTGTCCGACTTGGGCCTCACCTTTCTTCTGCCCGATAACTGGAAAGGACAATATGCTCTGGAAACCACTGATATGCCCGACAACTATCGCATCTACTGCCCCAAAGTGCGTAAAGCCATGGAGCAATGGTCCGGCATTCCCAATGAAGGCGGCGTATTATTTTATATTGTGCGCATCAATGAGGTTCTAACGCCGGAGCAGGCTGAAAATGGCGAATGGAGCTTTGCAGCAAACCGCTACTTATTTGCCACCAAAGATTGCACCTATCTGCTCTATTTTGCCAGCGACGTGCAATACACACCGGAAACGGAAGCGATTTACAGAGAATTGGCACAGCAAATCAAGGAAATCCGTATCATCGTGGATAATCCTTTAGCAGAATAAACTATGCTGTATATACAAAAAGCCACTGCAACATCAAGTACAGCGGCTTTTTACTTGCTTGGTCATTATGCCAACTTACAACTCACTGAAATTATCCAATACAGAAATCAACTCATCCTGGGAATAAAATTCATACTTGCCCTGCTCCAAATCATTACGCTGTTCCGGACTCAGCTTTTCCAACAATACATCGGTAACCAAAAAAGCGCCTGCTGCGTTGCCCACTGCGCTGGGACCAAAATAAACCGCCAAATATTGATGATTTTCATTGCCGCCCAGATGATACATCTGACGATGGATCTCACACAGCCCAGCCACATTGCGGCAAACAGTGACCACATTATCCGTTTCACTGACCGTCCAATCAGGCGCAGGATAACGGCTGGCCAATTCAGCTAACGGCAATTCCCGCAGCAGATCCTCGGTGGCTACATCGCCTTCCAATGCTTGGGCTTCACAGTCTAACTCATACAATTCACAAAGCTCGTAGCGTTCTTCCCAACGAAACTGCCGCGGTTTCTGCGGCTGACTATCCGCAGAGAGAATTTCCTGCTCCGGCAAATTATAATGCCCTTCATAAATCTCATTCAGCAGAAATCCCATCGCTGTCGAAAACACAAACAGCAGACAAGCAACCGCTGTAAAAAATTTCTTACTATTCGCTGCCATATTTATCAGTCCATCCTTTTTCATTGGTGTTCCTGATTAATATGTCCATTTTCAGCTTTGCTTATACAAATTTTTCTAATTTCTCATCCACAATCCAAAAATCAGCAGTTACATTGACAATACCGTCTATCGCCGTCATCTCATCCAGTAACCCAAGAATTTGTGTGATAACCCCATCCTCCTGCACCGGCACCAAGCTGCTGGGCAGCCAAACGATTCCTGTTTTCAGCAGTGCAATCTCTTCTAACTCTAAAATATCGGTTATTTCCTGTAATTTATGGGGCTTGGTGAGAATTTCCACCAAATCGCCTTCATCAAAGCGTACATCATCGGCGCCAGCGCCTAATCCCTCCAGCACCAAGGTATTCTCATCTACGCCGCTTTGCAGCTTGCTGACTAAAATCTGCCCGTGTCGCTGAAAAAGCCAGTCTACTTTTTGCCCATATTTGCCGCCGTGTCGGGCAAAACAATCGGCCAATACGGCTTCATCCAATCCCGCTTGTCCATAAAATACAAAGGCCGTATTGCCTGGGCCTAAACCTTGATATCGCACCGGCTCCTTCTGTTCCAGGCTGCGATAAACGCAACGCTTTAACCATTTTGTATAATCTGCCATTCTTCTCTCCTGTCGTCAATTCCAATCTTTTTATCGCTTCACCATAGATTTGCTGCATTCGCAGTTTAGCGGCTTGTAAGGTTCTAAAGTGCCGCTTTGCCTTGTAAACAAGCCTGCCGACGTTGGCGCATAGTAATAAGACAATCCAGAAAAAATAAACGAAATAAGGTTGTCCAACCGGACAATTTTCCGATTATGCGCAAAAGCTGCTCTAACAACGGCTGCACCACATGTACGACCAGTTGCGCCAGCGCAACCCAACACAAAGCGAACTTGAAACAAATCAAACCACCCAGTTGCAAAAATTCTTTGCTGTAATCCCAATAGGTTAAGTGATAATGACGTTTTAGCCATAGCCCACTGCAAAATTCTACCAACAACGGCAGCAAGCAGCAATGACAGGCAAAATGCTTCCGGTCATATTTATAGCTGCCTGCCAACAACAAACCGCCAATCCCATACATCGGCTTAAACGGCCCATGTAAAAAATTAGGCTTTTGAAAGCGTCCCGTCATCAAACAATGATACCAGCCCTCCAAGAGCCAGCCTAAAAAACTATAAATCAAGAAATTCTGTCCTACTCGCCGCAGCATGAAACACCCTCCTAATTCAGTGATGGCGCAATGCAGAAAAAAAATCAACGTCATCGTTTACATTGTTGGGTTTAGCATGAAGCAAGGCCCGATTCTTTATGCATCTTACTCTGAAAAAATCTGTAGTTTTTTGTACCAGATATGTTGATGCTTGTCTGGCCAAAATACCGCCAACACTGTATAAATTTCCAGACGGCCTAACAGCATTAAAACGCTGAACAGCCATTTAGCGGCAACAGGTGCGCTGGAAAAGGATTCTGTCGGTCCCCATACTCCAATAGCCGGACCAACGCCGCCCAAACAGCCC
>CABUKW010000190.1 GCA_902492275.1 uncultured Peptococcaceae bacterium | reverse complement strand
TCTGTGCTGTATGATTATTTTCTGGAAGGGTAAATAGATTGCCGGAGATGGATAGAGTAGAAATTTTTATATTTAGTTTATCATTTGCATGAAGGGAAGAAAAATCAAAAAAAGCTCAAATACGGAGGAATCAAACCTACTTCTTGACTTGTGGCTGAATATAGAGTAAAATAAAGCCACAAGTCAAGGAGGTGCTTTTATGCAGATTATTCCTATGCGCGATTTGAAAAACACGGTTGAGGTAGAACGGCGCTGTGCTGAAGAAAATGGACCAGTTTATGTAACGAAGAATGGATATGGCCGTCTTGTTGTCATGGATATTGAGTATTACGAACGAACCATGCAGAAGATGTATGAAGCAAAAGCGATTATGGAGGGTTTGGAAGATGTAAAAGCCGAACGGACTGTGGATGGCGAAAAAGCGCTCAGCGATATAAGGAGAAAGTATGGAATCTGAATGGGGATATCGGTTGACGCAGAAAGCAAATGCCGATTTGGATGATATTGTGGGATATATCGCTGTGGAGCTGGCAAACCCAAAGGCCGCATCGGATTTTGCAGCCAAATTGCAGGGCGTGATTGAGGAAGCCCGGTCTTTCCCGGAAAGCGGTTCTTTCGTCGTTAATGAATTTGTACCAAATATGGCGATTCGAAAAAAAACGGATAGATCATTATATCCTGTATTATCTGCCGGATTTTGATGCAAAAATGATCTTTGTTTTGCGAATTATTTATGGGAAACGGAACATGGATGAAATTTTGCGTCAATTAAATATATAGCGTTCAATGAATGCATTGTGTCAAAAAATAATACTTTTTAGAACACAAAATTTACAAATTTATTTAGTACTCATTTGGCAGTTAAATGCTAAATGAGTACTTTTTTTGTGTTTGCGTTTGGAAACCTTTTAGAATTGAAAAAGTATACATTCATTTAACCATAAAGGAGGAACTGATATGCCACCAATTATCCAAAAAGAACAGTGTGCAGTCTGCGGACTTTGTGTTGAAATCTGTCCCATGAATGTACTTGAGAGAGAAGAACATAAAATTATTGTAAAATATCCAGAAGAATGTTGGCATTGTAGGGCCTGCGTAATCGACTGTCCAAGACAGGCTATTCGCATGCGGTATCCATTGTCACATCTGCTGCTGCATTATGAAGTAGAAAAGGACGGTGTTGAAGAATGAGAGTAGCCATAGATTGTGAAACCATAAAAACCGATTTATTAATTATTGGCGGCGGTGTAGCTGGCATGCAGGCAGCTATTTCAGCCAAGGAAACAGAGCCAGATGTAGCTGTGCTGATTGCGGAAAAAGCTGACACCCGTCGTTCCGGTATGGGCAGTACGGGCAATGATCATTTTTTCTGCTATTTACCCAAATATCATGGTGATGATTTTGAGGCAGCAATCGTGGACGCGCAGGCTACTATGGAAGGCATGATGCAGGATTTAAAACTGTTTAAGAAAATGCTGTGGCGTTCTCGTGAAATTGTAGAAAAATGGGAAAACTATGGCATTCCAATGCGGCCTTATGGCGATGATTTTCTCTTTGAAGGGCATACCTTGCCAGGAAAGAAAATGTTTTTTGCTAAATATGATGGACAAAATCAGAAAAAAATTCTGACAAGGGTTGCGCTGCAAAATGGTGTAAAAATCCGTAATCATATTACAATTCATGAAATTTTGACAGATGAAGCGGGAAAAGCCATTGGTGCTGTAGGCATAGATGCTTCTCAGCCTGTGCCAAAGCAGATTATAATTCAAGCAAAGGCGATTATTTTAACAGTTGGTTCAAGTACCAGAATGTATCCTAGCTCTAATCCGGCTTATCTGTGCAATATCAACGAATGTCCGGCTAATGCTGCTGGCGCAGTCATTGCTTATCGTGCCGGTGCAAGATTGGTGAATTATGACAGCATTGGCTGCCATGCTGGTCCACGTTATTTTGAACGGTCAGGAAAGGCTACTTGGATTGGAGTAGTCGCCGATATAAATGGAAAACCTGTAGGACCTTTTGTGAAAAAAGCTTCCAGAAAGTTGGGCGATCCCATGTCAGATATTTGGCCTGGCGTGTTCCGTACCATGCTGCAGAATGGTTCTGGTCCGGTATTTATGGATTGTACTGGTTTGAGTGAAGAAGATATGAAGTATATGCAGCATTGTTTTGTAACAGAAGGGTTGACATCGGTAAATGATTACTGTGAACAGCGTGGAATTGATTTACACAAGAGTATGATTGAATTTGGTTCCTATGCTTTGCAGCCGGGAGTAGGCGGCATTGACATTGATGAATTTGGTCGTACAACGGTAGAAGGCTTATATGCTGCCGGTTCCATTTGCGGCAATGTGAGAGGTAATATTACCGGCGCTTCTGTATTTGGTATGATTAGCGGTGAAGCTGCTGCGACTTATTGTAAAGCAGTAGAAGAAAAAGACGTTGTTGGAAATGCGCGTATTCAGCAGACCAAGGAACTATATGAAAACCTGCTTTCCAGAGAGGACGGCGCACATTGGAAAGAAGTAAACTCCAGTTTGCAAAATATCATGAAAGACTATGCCGGTGAGGTGCGTTCAGAAACTTTATTTAAAGCAGGATTGCATTATTTGAAAGAATTGCGTACGTTGGCTTATGCTGAATTGAAAGCAGAAAATTCTCATGAATTAACCCGTTCCTTAGAAGTTTTAAACTTGTTAGACTTGGCAGAGGTTACAATTTTGGCGGGCGATTATCGCAAAGATAATAGAGGCATTCATCATAACCGGATTGACTATCCATTTGCCAATCCATTGTTGGACGGCTGCTTGGAAACGATTGAGAAAACAGAAGAAGGAGTAAAAATAGATTTTCGCCCTGAAGTCCAGGCATAAAAGAGGAGGGAAGCATAATGGCAGAAACTTTGGCTGTAAAACAAGGGCCTAGCACAAAAAAATTAATCATTGGTTGGATTGTAACTATTCTTTTGCCATGTTTGGTTATGCTGCTGCCTGTGAATCAAATCATGACAGCGCAGTTAAAATTATATTTAGCGATTACGTTGGCGGCAGTATTATTCTTTGTGTTTGAACAGGTGAATAGTACCGTGGTGGCCTTACTATTACCGATAGCGTATGTATTAGTCTTGCAAGCTCCGGCAGAGGCTGTTTATAAACCATGGAGCATGAGTATTCTTTGGATGTTGGTTGGTGGCTTTTTGCTGGCCAATGTGATGGAGCGGGTCGGTTTATTGCGGCGGATTGCCTATAAATGTATTTTGCTGACCGGTGCCAGTTATAAAGGGATTATCTGGGGCATTGCCTTGGCAGGTGTAGTAATTTTCTTGTTGATGCCAAATGATAATGCGGCGGTGCCAATTGCAGCCTTAGCCTATGGGATTTGTTTGTCTTTAAACTTGAAAAAAGGGCCTGAATCGGCTGGTATTATGTTAGCTGCGGCTTTAGCGGCGATGTTGCCTGGATGTTTTTTATTTAACACCGGCGTTTTCATGCAATTTAGTCTAGGGGAAGCAGTAACTGGACCTTTAACGATGGGATGGTTTGAGTGGTTGTATCATTGTTTCCCCAATGCATTTTATTATGCAGCATTGTTTTTCGTTATCATCAAAATGTTTGGGAAAAATGCAAATATGAATGGAAAAGAGTATTTTGCGGCAGAATATAAAGCTATGGGCAAAATGACCAATGATGAAAAGCGGGTTTTGGTCGACATTGCAATTTTGATGGCCTTTATTTTCAGCAATCCTATTCATCATATTGATGTTTTATGGGGCTTTGCGGTGATTCCATTTTTCATGTATTTGCCAGGTTTGCAAGTAGCAGATGGAGAAGATTTAAAGAACGTCAACTGGGGCATGATTATTTTCGGCGGCGGTTGTTTGTCAATTGGGACTGTAGCAGGGGTGATGGGCTTTGGTGATTTAATCAGCCAGGCAATTGTGCCAATTATCGAAGGAAAGAGCTATACGTTTGTTTTATTCTTAGTTTATATCGGTTATTTTGTCTTGAACTTTATTATGACACCTATGGCAATTACCGTTACCTTTACCTTGCCACTAGCGCAGGTAGCTATGGATATCGGCATGAATCCAGTTGCGCTGTATATCTTGATGGGGAATGCCTCTGACCAGATTTTATTACCTTATGAAGTTGTACTTTGGTTGGTGTACTTCAGCTTTGGCATGATTCATATGAAGGACTTTATCAAATTTA
>CABUKW010000189.1 GCA_902492275.1 uncultured Peptococcaceae bacterium | reverse complement strand
ATCACCGCCCAACGATTCGGCGCTGGCGATGAGGAAGGGGTACGCTGCTCAGTAGCAATGTCCATTATTCTATGTGTTATATTCACCGTTGTCCTAACCACAATCAGTGTAGCTACAGCCCGTCCATTATTGCAGTTTATGCATACGCCTTCCGATATTTTTCAAGATGCCTGGCTGTATATTGTCATTATCTATGCCGGTCTTGGCGCCACGATGTATTACAATTTGGTAGCCAATGTGCTGCGCGCTCTAGGCGACGGTAAAACACCGCTCTATTTTCTGATTATTTCTTCTATTTTGAACATTGCATTGGATATTCTCCTGATTGGTCCATTCCAGCTAGGGGTGGCTGGGGCTGGCGTCGCCACTGTTATCGCCCAGTTATTGTCGGCCATAGGCTGTACCGTTTATATCGCCTATCAATTTCCGATTCTGCATATGCAGGCAAAACATTTCCGCTGGACCAAAAAGAACGCGCTGGCTCATTTACGCGTTGGGGTTCCAATGGCCGTTCAATTCGCCATCACAGCCATTGGCGTTATGGTTATGCAATCTGCTTTGAATACATTTGGCTCTGTAGCCATCGCTGGCTTTACTGCAGCCAACAAAGTAGAAATGTTGGTGACACAACCCTTTGTGGCCATTGGAATTACAATGGCCACCTTTTGCGGACAAAATCGCGGCGCTCGTAAAATGGACCGTATTCGTCAAGGAATCCGTATTGCACTGCTCATCAGCTTTTTTACAGTCTTGATTGCTATTTTATTTAATATTTTTGGAGGCCGCTTTTTCACACAACTGTTTATCACAGACCAATCGGATCTGGAAAAGGCATTGTACTATGCGCAAATTTATTTAAACACCATCGCAGCCTGCTATCTTGCATTAGCTGTTTTATACATTTTTCGCAACGGCCTGCAAGGGATGGGCGAAGCAACCGTGCCTGTTTTAGGCGGTACCATGGAGCTGTTGGCGCGCGTGATCGTGTCCATACAGCTTCCCGTCCATCTGGGATATTTGGGCGTTTGCTTGGCTACCCCTGCGGCCTGGATCGCCGCTGATATTCCACTTTTGTTGCGCTACTATTTCAAGATGAAAAAAGATGCGCCTATTCACAAAAAACTTAAAGCCAGAGAACATACTCTCTAAACTAAAAAACAACAGGATTCGCGCTCTTTCCTTCGCGCATTCCTGTTGTTTCTTTTCGTTGTACCTTTCTTCAAATTTTTAAAGGAATCACCGTGTAAGCTGCATTATTCAGCAAATCCTTATGGGCATAGTCAAACAGTACCGCTACCGGTTTTTCATCGCCGAACACCTCCAAATGGGTCTGCCGCGCAATCACTTTATTGTCCATACCGGCATAATGAGGCAGATAGCGCTCGATCTGTTCCTTATTGCAATAAAATTCAAAAATAGCATGATGCCATTGGACATCGTTGCTCGCTGTCAGCCATGTCGGAATTTTCCGAGGCTTTTCATGCAAGGCCAAATCAAATTTCAGCAGCCATTGGAACTTTCGTATATCCAACGCCGGATTTTGCTGTGCAAACTGCCACAAAATGTCGCACAAACTCACTTTTGATTGGGATTGATAATGGCAATTCTGCGCTACCCAATACTGGGACAGCTGTTCAAAAAAGGCGAAAGGGCTTTCATAAAGCGGCACCAAATAATCCAGCGTATGCAAAAATTTTCCACTGTTATAATAAATCTCCACCATTTCTTCTATATATTTCAGCCGCAGCGTATCGCTGTAAGGCAGTCTGTGCGTCGTTAACACCTCATAAGGCGCCGTATCATGATAAACAATCTCAAAATCCTTTTGCCGATGATAAATCATGGATCCTTTCAGCACTTTTAAAAAGCCTAACTGTAACTGCTCTGGCTGCAATGCGTATACATCATTAAAAGAACGGCCAAAGGACGCATAATCCTCATAGGGCAGCCCGGCGATTAAGTCTAAATGTTGATGGATATTGCCGCCCGCTTTTATCTGCCGCACAATGCCGGCTAATTTGTCAAAATCCACATTGCGGTTAATGGCGGCAATGGTTTGGGCGTTAGTGGACTGCACACCGATCTCAAACTGAAACAGGCCCTTGCGCACCGTCTGCAAGAACGCAATGGTATCCTGGTCCAGCAAATCGGCGGTGATTTCAAAATGAAAGTTGGTCACGCCGTTGTCATGCTCCTGTAAATATCGCCAGATGGCCATAGCATGGCTTTTTTTACAATTAAATGTACGGTCAATAAATTTCACCTGCCGCACGTTATGGTCCAAAAATTTTTGCAGCTCCGGCAAAACCTTTTCTAACGGCACAAACCGCACGCCTTTCTCAATAGAGGACAAACAATAACCGCAGCTGTACGGACAGCCCCGCTGAGACTCATAATAAATAATCTGATTCTCCACATCGCTGAACTCTTCGTCATAGGGAAAGGGCAGCAACGCCAAATCCAACGGCGCTTGCGGCGGCGTCGATATAATCTGCCCATTTTGCCGGAAGGTCAGCCCCTGAATATGCTGCAAAGCCGCCGGATACCCTTCATCCCAATGATCTAGCAGCTGGCTGAATACCATCTCGCCTTCCCCGCGCATAATCAAATCGACAGCCGGATTCTCCTGCAAAAAGGTTTCGCTTTCATAGCTAACCTCCGGACCGCCTACTCCCAACAAACATGCCGGCAAAATTTTTTTCAGCAAAGGACACAACGCCTTCAGCATTTCCACATTCCAGATATAACAGGAAAATAAAATCACATCGGGCTGCTGCCGGAATAATTCATCGGCAATAAAATCCAACCGCTGATTAATAGTAAACTCCATGGTCTGCAGATTGTGATGCCGAGCATTCTCCTGAAAGCGGGTCAAATAGCGCAATGCCAGGCTGGAATGAATAAACTTGGCGCTGAGTGAAGCAAGAATTACTTTTTTCATGATACAAACCTCTTTTATTTTACATACTGCGTTCGTTAATATCAATTTCACAACACCTATTATACAGGTTTACCGGCAGAAATACAAATTCAACGGCAAATTGACTGAACGGCTTGCAACAATACTGCCCGTTCCTTATAATGAATATAAACTCCAACACAAAGTGAGGCAACCTATTATGCGTAAATATTATGACATTGGACTAAATTTATTTTGCAAACAATTTCCTAACCCGGAAAAAATCATTCAAGATGCTGCAGATGCAGATGTTTGCTGCATTTTGACCGGTACCAATCCCAAAGAAAATAAAAAAATTGCAGCCTTTCTGAAAGAACACGAAGCCTATGGCACAGCCGGCATTCATCCTCATAACGCCGACGCTGCCAAGCAGGAGGATTTTGAACACATCGAAAAACTCATCACAGAAAATACAAAAATTGTAGCAGTGGGGGAATGTGGCTTGGACTATGACCGTATGTTTTCTACCAAAGAAAATCAAATCCGCTGCTTTGAAAAACAAATTGTGCTGGCCGAAAAATTGAACAAGCCGCTTTTTCTTCACGAACGCAAAGCAACCGCCGACTTTATCCGGCGCTTCAAGCAACACCCCGATATTTGCGCCAAATCGGTTGTGCATTGCTTTACCGGTGATAAGGAAACGCTTCATAAATATCTTTCTATGGGCTTTTCTATTGGAATAACCGGCTGGATTTGTGATGAGCGACGCGCTAAGGAATTGCGCAGCGCCGTTTCCATCATTCCATTGGACCGCATCCTCATTGAAACCGACGCGCCTTATCTGACGCCGCGGAATATACCGGGACTGGCTAAAACCAACGTACCGCAAAATATCAAATATGTAGCAGCAGCACTGGCAAACTATATGCATGTATCAGAAGAAACGCTGCTGGAAAACGCCAGAAAAAATACAGAGCGCATCTTCCAGCTCACTCCTTGTAAACAGGAATAGCATTCTGATTACAAAAAACAAAAAGAGGGTGCTTACAACGTGTAAGCAACCCTCTTTTTCTATTGACGGACTGTGAAAAAATCCTTATTTCTGATAAATCACTTTGCCATTGTTAATGGTCTTTTCAATAAAGCCGCCTGCTTTTGCTTCCGTTGGCGTTAAACCTAAAAATTCATCAGACAGAATATTCACATTCAAAATTACGAAGTCTGCCTGTTTGCCTACGCTGATAGAACCTTTCTTGTCTTCTTCAAAGTTCTGCCAAGCGCCATTGATGGTTGTGCATTTCAAGGCTTCATAAGCGCTGATTCTTT
>CABUKW010000188.1 GCA_902492275.1 uncultured Peptococcaceae bacterium | reverse complement strand
CACATTAAGATGGCATAGGGCGTAGCATCAATGTCATCTAACACCGAAGCGCCAACGGTGGCAAACCCCGACATTGATTCAAAGAATGCATCGGTTATAGTTGTGAAAGTTCCTGTTAGTAAATAAGGCAGCATTCCTACCAGCGTAGCCAAAATCCAACCATAAGTAGCAATGGCCGCACCGTCCCGCACCTGAATATGCAGCTCCTGTTTTCCCGGACGGAACAGTGCTGCCAAAACCCAACCCAAAAACAAAGTGACCGGCAGCAGCAATAAAAAAATCCAGCCGCAGGATTCTCTGTAAAGCACAGCAATTACCAGAGGAAATAGCATACTGCAGGCTACAATCATCAAGAGCTTGCCAATGTTATGCAAGATTACATTTCCTTTGTATCCCCGTTTCATTCTTTATCCCTCACCAATGGCTCAAACATTGCATTTTCCTCTAACTTATCCATTCCATGCTGCTGTTCATATTGCCGTCTACTTTTGTGTAATGGGCGAATCAACACCAATACTGTATAAATTTCCAGACGACCTACCAGCATCAGCAAGCTTAAGAGCCATTTTGATAAGAGTGGCGCAGTGGCATAGGATTCCATCGGCCCCCAAGTACCAATAGCGGGCCCAATCCCGCCCAAGCAACTCATCGCCGCAGTCACACTATTTAGCAGTTCGCTCCCCAGTGCGCATAGCAAATAAGCTGACACCGCCAGCAAACACATATAAATATAAAAAAACACGGAAACGCTGAGCAACAGATCATCATCCAACGGTTTCCCATTCGATTTTAAACGAGTCACCAAACGGGGATGTAAAAAGCGCCGCACCTCTTGTACAGCCTTTTGGGCCAATATCACATGGCGGTCTATTTTAATACCTCCTGTGGTAGATCCGGCGCAAGCGCCGCACAGCATCAGCAAGATCAGGATCGTCTGCGCCGGAATAGCCCATTGCTCAAAATCGGCAGTGATGAAACCGGTCGTCGTAATGATAGAAACTACTTGAAAGGCGCCATAACGACAAGCCTGCAACCAATCATAATTATAATCCGGTAATAAAAACCACACCACCAACCCAGTGGCTATTACAATCACAGCCACATAAACACGCAGTTCCAAACTGTCCCAAAAGCAACGCAGACTGCGTGTACGCAGCGCAAAAAAATATAAGGAATAATTGATACCGGCAATAAACATGGCAAATATGGTTACCCAATCAATCCAAATACTGTCATAATAGCCGATGCTGAGATTTTTGGTAGAAAAGCCGCCAGTGGCAATAGCTGAAAAGCCATGATTGACCGCATCAAACAAATCCATGCCAGCAACCCGGTACAATAAAACTACTATCACCGTATTTAACACATAAATGAACCATAAACTACGGGCCGTTTCTGTAATTTTAGGCTGCAGCTTGCTTTTTACTGGCCCAGAGGCTTCGGCCCGAAAAATCTGCATGGCACCGGTTCCCTGTCCAGCCAGCAAAGCTACAAACAGCACCAAAATCCCCATACCGCCCAGCCAATGGGTTAAGCTACGCCATAATAAAACACAACGGGCTACACATTCTACATCGGCTAACACAGAAGCCCCTACCGTGGTCAAACCGGACATGGCTTCAAAAAAAGCATCCGTCACAGTTTGAAAGGTGCCCGTTCCCAAATAAGGCAGCATCGCGATTGCTGTCGCGATCAGCCAACCGTAGGCCACAATGGCATATCCTTCCCGCAAATAAAGCCGATTTCTTCTATGCTGAAGCGGACGTTTTACAAGGAAGAGCAAGAGGCCTGCAAAAAACGTGATGACAGCCATCTGCAAAAAGATGTGATATTCCTGCTCGCCATAATAAAGTCCCGCAGCGGCAGGAATCAGCATACTGCCGCCCAAAATCATCACCAGTTTACCAATACTGCTCCAAACATAGCTTTTCCGCATATCCTACACCTCGAGTCGGAGAAAATGTTCCACCTTTCGCACCACATTGGCAGCCGCAAAAATAATAATACGATCCCCTGGCATCAGCACATCATCGCCGGATGGAATGAGCGCGTCATTATCACGAAAAACTGCGCCAATCAAAATGCCTTTTGGCAGCCCCAAGGCTTTAATCGGTTTTTGAATCATCCGTTTCATGCGGGCGTTCAGGATAATTTCATATACTTCGGCTGAGCCTTTTTCCAAAACGCTGATTGATAAAAATTCGCTGTTACGCACAAAACGCAAAACCGCTTCCGCTGTCAGCAAACGGGGACTGATGGCAATATCAATCCCTACGGCCTCAATCAATGGCAAATAATCGGACCGCCGCACCTGCGCAATGGTTTTGGACGCACCCAGCCGTTTGGCCATCAACGACACCAAAATGTTCAGCTTGTCATCCTCCGTTAAGGCCACAAATAAATCGGTGTCCTGCACCCCTTCATCCTGTAACAAATCGATATCGCTGCCATCACCGTTCAAAACAATGGCTTCATTTAATAAACCGGCCAAATGCTTACAGTGTTTATAATCCTTTTCAATAATTTTTACTTCCAGGCCCCGCTTTTCCAACAGTTGTGCCAGATAAAAAGCCACCCTGCTGCCGCCCAGCAGCATCACTGAATGAATGCTACGACGGGCAAAACCCAAATATTTTTCCACTTCCCGCATTTGGTCTGTACGGCCAATTAAAAAAATACGGTCCCCTTGCAAAATCTGATCGTCCCCACGGGGAATGATCAGCTCATCTTCCCGCAAAATAGCGGCAACCAGAAAATGATATTGGCCATGAATTTCCTTCAGCGCATAATTGATAACCGGATTGCCTTTTTCTATCTGCAATTCCAGCAGCATAATCTTCCCCTTGGCGTAATAATTGACATCCACCGCCTCCGGCACCGAAATAATTTTCGCAATCTCCGCAGCGGCAACCCGCTCTGGATTAATCATCAAATCGATATTCAACGCCGGATTAGAAGCCAGCTTGTTGGTACGGTCATATTCAGGCTTTCGCACCCGGGCCACCGTCTTTTTCACCCCATACTGACCAGCCAGCATACAGGCCAGCATATTTAACTCGTCGTTCTCGGTTACTGCAATCAACAAATCGGCTTCATCGATATCAATACTCTCTAACAAACGGGAATCAGCACCATTGCCTAAAACAGCCTGTACATCTAAATTTTCCTCCACATTCTGCTGTCGTTCTTCGTCCTGTTCGATGACAAATACATCATGTCCTTCCTGCGACAACGTCTGCGCAATGTTATATCCAATTTTTCCAGCACCAATAATAACTGCTCTCATCCGTATTCGCTCCTCATCTTGTCAATTCGTATCTGCATAAAACCAAATTTTATATAATCTTTATATGTTTTTCTCTATTATACCACTGAAATTTCCGCTTGCAAGCAGATTATTCCTGTTATCAAGGAACACATTTCTGTAGCAAACAGTTTATCGCAAAATAAAAACGCACCCGTTCCTAAAACAACCAGCGCGTTTTCTCTATCCTATCTTCAATGGTATCTTCAAAGGATGAAAGTTTTACAAAACCTTTCTGAAAAATTTAGAATACTTGGTCCTCCTGTTTCATAGCTCTCAAGCGCTGCAGCCGACAAATCCCTGCAAGATTACCCAACAGACCTCCTAACACTGGCACCACAAAGGCAGCCACCATAGATGGGCGCCATTCCAAAAATTCTGGAATCAAAACAACCAATAAGAGCACTGCGCTGAATATCCCGTAAACTGTGCCGAAACCGTAAAGCAATAACCTTTCCTTCTGGGAAAATCTAGTGCCAAGCCAGCCTAGCCCTCCCAATACAAACGCAAAGAAAGGCAAAAAATAAAATGTCCAAAGAAAAAGCTCCGCATCCAGCCTTGCCATAGCCAACGACGCCAAAGCAGGAAACGCCATACAAAACAGCAATCCTTTTTGCAGCATACTCCATTCCTCCTGTTTTATATATTTTTCTTATATATATTTTTCAAATGCAGAATTTATTTTTATTATACTACGTTGACAAAATATTGCAACTGTTTTTGACAGGATATGTTGAACCTAGCCATTCTACCCAACACGTTCGAAAAAATCTCAAAAAATTTCAAAAAAGGGGTTGACATTCTTTCTATGATACGATAGAATAGTCAACGTCGCCGAGAGATGGCGGCATTATAAAAGTCATGGCATGTTGGAGAAGCGGCTTAACTCACCAGCCTTTCACGCTGGCATTCACGGGTTCGAATCCCGTACATGTCATTTACCCTTTGGGAGTTTAGCTCAGCTGGGAGAGCGTCTGCCTTACAAGCAGAATGTCGGCGGTTCGATCCCGTCAAC
>CABUKW010000187.1 GCA_902492275.1 uncultured Peptococcaceae bacterium | reverse complement strand
ATTCCCGCATGGCTTCATTCACAGCATCTTTCAAAGTCATGGTGCCGGTAGTAACCGCATGCACCTTTGCACCCAGCAATTCCATCCGAAACACATTTAAAGCCTGCCGTTCCGTATCTTCTTTGCCCATATAAATTTCACATTCCATATCTAACAAAGCCGCCGCTGTAGCAGTTGCTACACCATGCTGACCGGCGCCTGTTTCAGCAATGACTCTGGTTTTACCCATTTTCTTGGCCAGCAACACTTGACCCAGTACGTTATTGATTTTATGGGAACCGGTATGATTTAAATCCTCCCGTTTTAGATAGATTTTAGGGCCGCCCAAATCTTTGGTCATCTTTTCTGCATAATACAACAATGATGGCCGTCCTGCATATTCATTCAACAAGGTGGCTAACTCCTGTTGAAAATCTGGATCATTTTTATAATGCTCATAGGCAGCTTCTAATTCATTTACCGCATTCACCAAAGTTTCCGGCACATACTGACCGCCATGAATGCCATATCTTCCTTTTGACATTTAAGAATTCCTCCTTTATTTGCTTCTCTACATCTTTTATTTTACATGTTGCGCACCATTTGCACAAACTGTTTTATTTTCTCGGCGCTTTTCCAGCCATTTTCTTCTACGCCACTGCTGACATCTACTGCATAAGGATGTACTTGCTGAATGGCCTGCTGTACATTTTCCGGCGTTAAACCGCCTGCCAGAAAGAAAGGCTTATATAACGGCGGAATTTGCCGATAATCGAACTGCCGACCGCTGCCGCCAGCCACACCGGGAATATAGGTATCCAGCAACAGATAATCGCAATCTAATTTCTGTGCCTGTAAAACAGCTTCAGCACTGCGTACCTGCACTGCTTTAACAATAGGCACCTGTACTAATCCTCGCAGTTGTTGGATATAAGCTGCATCCTCATGACCATGAAGCTGAACAATATCGATAATGCCCCATTGACATAAGGCCGCTATCTCCTCTGGCACAGCATCCACAAAAACACCCACTGTCTGAACAGAAGGCAACAACACCTCCCGCAGTTGTTGCGCCTGCGCCATTGTAATCTGACGCTTGCTTTCAGCAAATACAAAGCCTCCATATTGCGCCTGCACAGCATTGACGATCTGAGCATCCTCCAAACGACGCAAGCCGCAGATTTTAATTTTTATTTCATGTTTTGTTCCGTGAGCAGTCGTCATGTTCTAAACCAATCCTTTCAACTGCTGCAGCATCCGTTTTTTATCCGCACTGCGCATCAGTGTTTCACCAATAAGTCCCCCATTCACATGCGCTTCTTCCAGTTGGGCAATATCCGCTCTGGTTTTCATACCACTCTCTGCTACAAAGGCCACATGTTCCGGCACCATTTGCCGTAGGCGCATACTGTTGCCGATATCCACTGTAAAGTCTTTCAAATTGCGATTGTTCACACCAATAATTTCCGCGCCAGCAGCTAACGCCATAGCAATTTCCTTTTCATCGTGGGCCTCCACCAATGCCTCTAATCCTAACTGACGACACAACTGCAAATATTGTCTCAAGATTTCTTTTTCCAGCAAGGAGCAAATCAACAGCACTGCATCGGCACCAATAACTTTGGCCTCATAAATCATATAGGCATCCACCGTAAAATCTTTGCGCAATAGGGGCAATTCGGTAATATGGCGAATTTGCTGCAAATAACCATTACTGCCTTGAAAATAATAGGGCTCTGTTAAAATCGAAATAGCACTGGCTCCCGCCTCATCATACTGACGGGCAATTTCCAGATAGGGAAACTCTGCTGCAATGACGCCTTTCGAGGGTGAGGCCTTTTTTACTTCGCAGATAAAGGACATGCCCGGTTCTGACAAGGCCTTTTTGAAACATCCAAAACGCCCGCAATCCATAGCCTCTGCCTGCAGCTTTAAATTTTCCAATGGAATTTGTTTTTTTTGCGCGGCCACCCTTTGATGGGTTTTTTCAGCAATTTCCTCTAAAATCATAGATAATTTCTCCTAGCAATTAGTCGCTTTCACAAAATGCTGCAGCTGTTCATAAGCCTTGCCACTATCCAGAATTTTCTCTGCTTCTTTGACAGCCTCTGCAATGGACTTGCCTGTTGCAATGTGGATGGCTGCTGCTGCATTCAGCACCACAATATCCCGTTGTGGGCCTTTCTGTCCTTTTAAAACATCAATGGTAATCTGTTTGTTTACTTCTGGCGCACCACCGACCAGATCCTCCAGCTTACAGTATTCCATGCCATAATCCCGCGGATCTAACGTATAGGCTTCTATCTTGCCGTCTTTAAACTCTCTCACTTCTGTGGTGGTTGTCAGTGTAATTTCATCCATACCATCATTGCCACGCACCACCATAGCCCGTTCTACACCCAACTGCATCAAAACTTCCGTCATAGGTTCCAGCAAACTTTCCGAATAAACACCCATCAACTGCAAATTTGCGTTGGCTGGATTGGTCAATGGCCCCAACAGATTAAACACTGTCGGAATGCCAATTTGTCTGCGCACTGCTCCTACATACTTCATGGCCGGATGGTATTTCTGAGCAAACATAAAGCATTGATTTGTTTCCTGTAATACCTGCTCATTTTTTTCCGGCTCCAGCATCAGATCCACACCCAATGCTTCTAACACATCAGCCGCTCCGCATTTAC
The DNA here is from genome assembly GCA_902492275.1 of uncultured Peptococcaceae bacterium. Taxonomy (GTDB): domain Bacteria; phylum Bacillota; class Peptococcia; order Peptococcales; family Peptococcaceae; genus UBA7185. The sequence continues at coordinate 1,732 of CABUKW010000187.1, read as the reverse complement.
TGGAAGCGCTGCGGTTCCCATGTTTGGCTATCCGTACACCGGAGGCTGCAATCACAAACGAGGCAATGGTAGACACGTTGAACGTAAATAACTGGTCACCGCCAGTCCCTACAATTTCTAACAAATCGCCTTCCCTGTGAATAGGCAGAGCATGGTTGCGCATACCTTGAGCAAATGCTGCAATTTCTTCAGTAGTTTCGCCTTTCATATGCAGCGCCGTCAAAAAAGCCGCTGTCAAAATTTCGCCGGCTTCGCCGCTCATAATATCATTCATGGTCGCTAAAGCGGTTTCCCTATCCAAATCTCTCCCTTCACTAACTGCTTTCAATGCCTCTTTAATCATTTCTGTTACCTCCCAGTTGTAAAAAATTTTTCAATATCACAATGCCATCCGGCGTTAAAATGGATTCGGGATGAAATTGTACGCCATACACATCGGTCCCTTTTAATTGTACCGCCATAATCTCGCCATCGGCATCTTCTCCAATAACCTGCAGGCAATCCGGTAAATTGTCCCGCTGCGCTGCCAAAGAATGATAACGGGCAACTGCCACTTGCTGCGGTAGCCCCCGAAATAGAGGCACCTTGTTATCAATCGTAATGACACTTTGCTTGCCATGCATAATCTGTTTGGCAGCCGTTACGATACCGCCCATCGCCTCACACAAAGCCTGATGCCCTAAGCACACCCCCAAAATAGGAATACGGCCAGCAAAGTGTTTGAGTACATCCTCACAAATTCCGGCGTTGGCTGGTTTTCCAGGACCCGGTGAAAGCACAATCTGTGCTGGATGTAGCTGTTCAATTTCTTCTAAAGTCAGTGCATCATTGCGCACCACTTGCACATCCGGTTCCAGCGTTCCAATCATCTGCACTAAATTATAAGTAAAGCTGTCGTAATTATCTATAAACAATACCATCAGTCATCCACCTCGCTGGCCTGCATCACTGCTTGAATTACAGCTTTTGCTTTATTTTCCGATTCCAAATATTCCATATGAGGCACACTGTCAGCCACAATCCCGCCGCCAGCTTGCACAGTCACCTTATTGTTTTTCTTTACAGCCATACGAATAGCAATGCAAGTGTCCATATTGCCGCGAAAATCAATATACCCCAACGCGCCGCCATAAATACCGCGCGGTTCTGCTTCGATTTCATCAATCAGCTGACAAGCCCTGATTTTGGGCGCTCCCGATAATGTACCTGCGGGCAGAATAGATTGAATTGCATCAAAAGCGTCCAATCCATCGGCAATCATGCCATTCACTTCTGAGCAAATATGCATAATGCGAGAATAACGATGAATTTGCTGATATTCGCTTACCTTTACAGTACCAAATTTGGCCAATCGACCAATATCGTTACGGCCTAAATCCACCAACATATTATGCTCTGCCAGTTCTTTTTCATCTTGCAGCAATTCCTGCTCCAACGCCAAATCTTCCTCCCTGGTTTTCCCACGAGGACGGGAGCCAGCCACCGGATAAGTAGAAAGCTTACCATTTTGCAGTTTCACCAGCGTTTCCGGCGAGGTGCTGATAATCTGTACATCATCACACTGCATAAATACCATATAAGGTGATGGATTGGTGGTACGCAGCACGCGATAAGCGTTAAGCAAGCTGTCCTCATAAGCAGTTTCAAAACGACGGGAGATAACAGCCTGAAAAATATCGCCGGCAAAAATATGCTGCTTGGTGCGCTCCACCATTTCTGTATAAGCCTCTTC
>CABUKW010000186.1 GCA_902492275.1 uncultured Peptococcaceae bacterium | reverse complement strand
AGCCGTTCCATATCCCGGTTTTTGAGGGCAGCCGTCAGCTGCTCCAGCTTTTTCAGGTCTTTTTCCAAGTCTTCTGCCGATAACTGCTCTGCCGGCAACTGCAGCAAACGGCCACCTAACTGGCTATGCTGTTCCAACAAGGTTACAGCATAGCCTCGCATTCCCAGCTCTAAGGCAGTGCAAAGGCCGGCCATGCCAGCGCCAACAACGGCCACTTTTTCCGATTTTTTGCGAATAAAAGCCAACCGGCTGCCCGTCTGTTTCTTTTTCCCGTAGGCCATGCAAGCTCGTTCCAACTGCTGCAATTCTAAGGGCTCTCCTACTTCGCCGCGACGGCAGGTTTCCCGACAGGGCGCTTCGCAGACCGCAGATAAAACGCGGGGCAACAAAACATATTTTTCAAGGATTTCCCGGCCTTTGTTAAAATTTCCCTTTTCTAATGCGGCACAAATGCCCTTGCCATCTACATGCAGCGGGCAGCGAGCTGTACAGTAAGGCGGCTGGTCCTGGGTACAGAGGGCTTCCCACTGATGCAGCGATTGTTGTGTCAGTTCAAACATAAGACGCGCTCCTCCTTAACAAAAGAAGGTGCCCCCTTAATGGAAACACCCTCTCTATTCAGAATCAATTAGTCTTCTAATTCAGCTAAAGCTGCTTTTACCACTTCTGGTCTTGCCGGAATTCTGGTAATCCGAGCGCCAGTTGCATTGTAAATCGCATTCAGAATTGCAGGTGCAGGACCGCACAGAGGACCTTCCCCACAGCCGGAAGCGCCATAAGGGCCTTCTGGACGCGGAGTCTGTACATAATGCAGTTCAAAGTCATCTGGAACATCGTTTGGATATGGAATACCACAGCCAGCCAAGGTGTTGTGCTTTTTGTAGTCTTCAAAGTCTTCGCTCAGCGCCAAACCCATAGCCTGGGTAACGCCGCCGTAAATCTGACCATCAACTACCAGCTTATTCATGATGGTACCATAATCACCTACAACAGTCATTTTTTCAATTTTTACTTTACCAGTTTCCAGATTTACTTCTACTTCAGGAATGAATGCGCCGTACATGTAGCAACTGAACGGTTTGCCCTGACCAGTCTGCAAATCGCAGTCGGTGCAAGCAGAAGCAACCCATTTGCCAGAATATTTAGTTGGAATATTTTCGGCAACCATTTCATCATAGGTACGATAAGTGCCGTCTGCTTTGCGCATAGCTTTCAGCAGCATTTCGCAGCCTACGCGAATAGCATTGCCGACAACAACGTTAGAACGGCTGCCGCCGGCAGGACCGGAATTTGGAGTAACAGCCATATCATTCATAATCAGTTTGATATCTTCTGTTTTAAACCCAGCCTGACGCAATGTTTCGTGCGCCATTGCCAACGTACCCATATCAGCGCCCTGACCATGATCTTCCCAAGAATCGAATACTGTTACGCCTTCTGGAGTCAGTTCTACATAGGCTTCTGCAGAGTCGGCACCATCTAAACCGCTGCCATATACGCCAATCGCAAAGCCAACGCCATATTTATAACCGTCTTTTTGTTTGGCAGCAACACGAGCTTTGGCGGCTTCATATAACGGTTTTGCTTCATCCATAATGGTTTCCAGGCAATATACATCAGGCTGGCAGCCAGTTGGCGTGGTGGAACCTTTCGATTCCCGATAAATATTTTTATAACGTAATTCCCATGGGTCCATCCCCAGTTCTGCTGCCATCATGTCGACAGCCACTTCTGTTGCCAGTGCCGACTGAGGACCGCCGTAACCACGGAAGGCCGAACCCCACTGATGGTTGGTGCAAACGGTAAAGCTCTTATTGCGGATATTTTTAATATCATAACCAGCACCCATAAACTGGGACAGACGCAGCGTTACCAAGTCACCAAATTCGGAATATGGACCGTGATCCAAATAGTTTTCCCCTTCAAAGGCTAGGAAATTCCCTTCTTTGTCGGCAGCTAATTTCACATCGATAAATACAGGAGACCGTTTTCCGGTGTAAATCAGAGTCTGATACATGCTGTAATTCAGCGCAACTGGTTTACCGGTTGCCATTGCTGCTACGCCCAACAGAGCTTCCATGGTAGGACTGAATTTGTAGCCGAAGGTGCCGCCTGCGTGGTTTTGAATCAAATGACATTTATCTGGTTCTACACCCAACCCGGCGCAAATCATACCATGATGCAGATGAATCCCGATAGATTTCGAATGAATTTTTAATACGCCGTTTTCATCCACATAAGCAAAGCCAACATCTGGTTCCAGTGGCAGGTGGGGCTGACGGCTGGAGTAACCTTTCATGTTGACTACTACATTTTCCGGGTCATCCATGATTGGTGCTGTTTCTTCCCCTTTGATGCAGTTTGTTTCAAAGTACACATTTGGTGTGCCAGGATGAATTTCGATGGCATCTGGTGCAGCAGCAGACAAAGCGTCCATATAAGCCGGCAATACTTCTAACTCAATTTTCACTTTCTTCGCAGCAGCCTGGGCATGCGCTTCAGTATCAGCAGCTACGATAGCGTAAGCATCGCCAATCTGGAAGATTTTTTCATCGTTCAGAATTGGACGTTCATTTCCGTCACCTTTATTGGTTGGGAAGGTAATCAAACCAGAAATACGGTTGTTGCCTTTTACATCTTTGTAGGTCAGCACCTTCACAACGCCCGGCATAGCTTCCGCTTCGGAAGTATCAATGCTGATAATCTTGGCATGGGGCACTTCAGCCTGTGCCAGTGCTAAATGCAGCGTATCTTCCGGCATCTGCAAAATCATATCGGCGCCGAAATCCCAAGTACCGGTAACTTTTGCCACAGCAGATGGACGCACATATTTGCTGCCCACAATACTGTTGTTATCAGCCTGTTTAAACAATAAATCTTCTTTTTTCATTTCACCGCGCATTACTTTCGCAGCGTCCATCACGGCATCTACCAATGGCTTGTAGCCGGTGCATCTGCACAGATTGCGGTGTTTGTTAAACCAATCTCTGACTTCTTCTCTGGTTGGAGCCGGATTTTCTTCCAGCAAACCTTTAGCCGACATAAGAAAGCCTGGGCTGCAGAAACCGCATTGTGCGCAGCCATGTGCCATCCAAGCTACCTGCAATGGATGCAGATCGTCGGCAGAGCCTAAGCCTTCAATGGTTTCAATTACTGCGTCATCGGCCACGCGGCTCATTTTGGTAATGCAGGAACGCACAACCTTACCGTCCAGAATAATGCTGCAGGCGCCGCATTGTCCCTGGCGGCAGCCTACCTTACATCCGGTTAGCATGAGACGCTTTCTCAATACGTCAGCCAACATTTCATCTGCTTCGCAGAATACTGTCCGGCTAACACCGTTAATAGTTAATCTTTTTTTAATCATTTGCTTCTCCCCTTTGCAAATATTAAAATTGTGAAGTGCCCTATAAAACGGAATCCGTTTTGATAGCGATTGAAAAAAATGCAAAGCACCCTTTTCATCTTTTGCGTAATCGGCTATAATAAAACCAGCAGAGTTGAAAAGGAGTGATGAGCATGGAACCTATTACGGTCCAATTACAGCAGCTACTGACACAGTATACCAACGGTCTGACACCGGAACAAATCGCTTCCCTGCGTGTCCAGTGCATGGAAACAATGAACCAGTATTTTGACCAACTGCCAATAGAGCGACAACCAATTACCTATTTATCCGCCCATGAAGTAACCGTTGAATTTACCGATGAAACCTCCGGATTGCTATATCGCCGCCATCTTCCCATTGATGTGGAGGAAAACGGCAACGGCATCAAGTTGACCGCCGAAGATTTACAAGGCAAACCGCTGCAAATGGTTTTTTATACAACAGAAAGTATTCACCGTATTCAAGACCTGATGGGACAAGGCCCTGACGAAGACCAATGCCATACCCATGTCTGAACTGCTATCAGATTTGCTCTATAAACAGTATATCATAAGGAAAATTTTTGTTCAATGGACTTTCCTTTCTTTCGAGCCCATCAAAACTGTACTCATTCTTGCAAAAAATTTAAAAATCCAATAAAACCAAACTAAAATGAACTAAAAAATTTTTATGGAAATGAGGTGCTGATTATGAAAGCTTTATTTACGACTGTGCAACAAATTATCGACCAACAACAGGCCTGTATGCTAATTACCGTAATCGCAGGCTCCGGCTCTACGCCGCGGGGTGCGGGCGCTAAAATGGCCGTATTTGCCGATGGTTCCTCCGTAGGCACAATCGGCGGCGGCGCTTTGGAATATCGCGCACAGCAGATGGCACAGGAAGCACTACAACAAAAACAGACCTATACTATGGAGTTCAAACTCCATCCCAATCAGGTCGCCGATTTGGGCATGGTTTGCGGCGGCGACGTGGAAGTTTATTTTCAGTATTTGGACTGCCAGGCAGCCGAGACCGCGACTTTGCTG
>CABUKW010000185.1 GCA_902492275.1 uncultured Peptococcaceae bacterium | reverse complement strand
GGCACAACAAGCTCAACAGGCTCAGGGCGGCGCAGAAGCCCAGTCTGCTCCTCATGAAGACGGCGTATACGACGCTGAATACAAAGAAGTATAACCCTACTGCTGCAGACAGGCAGCAAACAATGTAGCAACAACAGCATAGAAGCGTTTGCCCAAAAAGCGCAAGGAAGCCATTTGGCAGATGAAGCGAAGCGGCGTGCAGCCGGGATATCTCTTCCAAGAGAATCGGTTGCACAGCCCTTTCGCTGATTTTGTCAGAACTGTGTTTCAGATGCGCTTTTCTGTGCAACAGGAAAGAGGAGGACCAGCAGTGGCAAAGCGTGATTATTATGAAGTGCTGGGCGTAGAAAAAAATGCCAGCGACGACGAATTAAAAAAAGCCTACCGAAAACTGGCCAGAAAATATCATCCCGATGTAAATCCCGGCGATAAAGAAGCAGAAGAAAAATTTAAAGAAATCAATGAAGCCTATGAAACCCTGTCTGATGCCAGCAAACGGGAGCAGTACGACCGGTTCGGACACGATGGCCCCGGCGGTTTCGGCGGCGGCACAGGCGGATTTAGCGGTCAGGATTTCGGCGGCATGAACGACATCTTCGATATGTTTTTTGGCGGCGGCTTCGGCGGTGGTCAGCAGCAGAGAGGCCCTAGAAAGGGCGCTGATTTACGTTATGATTTGACCATTGATTTTGAAGAAGCAGTATTTGGGACTGAAAAAACAGTGACTCTGCCAAAATGGGAAAGCTGCGGTACCTGTCATGGCACAGGGGCCAGACCAGGCACTGGCGCTACCACCTGTAGCCGCTGTAACGGCAGCGGGCAGATTTATACCATGCAGAAAACACCGTTTGGACAGATGCAGACGGCTAGAGTCTGCCCCGAATGCGGCGGCAAGGGCACTGTCATCAAAGATCCTTGCCCCGAATGTAACGGCAAAGGCAAAAAGCGGGTTAACAAGAAAATTGAGATTAAGGTGCCTGCCGGTGTGGATGTGGGTTCACGCCTGCGCATGAGCGGCGAGGGCGATCCCGGCGAGCAAGGCGGTCCTAATGGCGATTTGTATATCTATATCAATGTGCGCAGCCATCCTATTTTTGTCCGCAACGAGGACGATATTTATATGGAACAGGAAATCAATATCGCTCAGGCGGCTTTAGGGGCCGATGTTCAGGTGCAGACCTTAGAAGGTAACGTGACATTAACCATTCCACCCGGCGTGCAAAGCGGCGCTAAATTCCGCATGAAGGGCAAGGGCGTGAAAAACATCAAGGGCTATGGTAAAGGCGACCAGTATGTGACCATCAAAGTGGTAACGCCGAAAAACCTGACCAGCGAGCAGCGGGATTTGTTGCAAAAGCTGAGCGCGACCTTCAAAACGGCAGAGCCGGAAACAAAAAACGATGGCAAAATTCATGTAGACGAGAGTAAAAAAAAAGAGGAAAAAAGCGAAGACGCTAGAAGAGGCAAAGGCTTCTTCGGCAAAATGAAAGAAGCCGTAGAAGATTTATTTGAAGAAGAATAAACGTACATCGGAAACCTTGGCGGCAGAGGGATAGCTCACTCTGCTGACAGGGTTTTTTATGTGCTTTTTGTTTGTTGTCCGCTTTGCGCTAAGCGTAAGGATAAGGGGCCGGTAATTCACCGACCCATCGTATAACGGTTCGTTACGCGATGGCCAGCACCTTGTCATGCTGAACGAATGTGAAGCGTCTTCTAAGGAATAAAACCGAAGGGAAGATTCTTCGCCTGCGGCTCAGAATGATATATCAGAGTGTTCGCTACTGCTCTATGGGTTTCAACTCTCCGCTATCTTTGCCGACATCCTGTCTCAATATGGATGAACAGCGCAGGCTGTCTTTCGGTGGTGGACGTAGTCCGCAAAGCTAAAGACAGGCAAGTCGGTGTCCATTGCCCGACGCTTGAAGCGCGAATTTCTGTGCGAATGGTCGGGTGGGGCAGGATAGGCAAAGGATAGCAAAAAGGTTTCGAGAAACGTGGATAAAAATTGATTTCCATGCCTGAAATTTCAACTTCTGTACGGAACGTAAAAAGATTTTCAGATAATCGGCACAGCGGCGGAAAAATCTGCTATACTAAGTGAAAGAGAATTCCTTTATCGGGCGATTGTTTTTTGCGTGAAAAGAAACAGGGGGGGCTTTTACATGATTTTGCAAGACGAGCGGAAACAAAAGGCGTTGTTGTACACCACGCTGGTGGCGGGCTGCATGGCGACTATTAATACCAGTACGGTCAACATTGCGCTGCCTACCTTTATTGAAATTTTTCACACCGATTTGAGTACAGCCCAGTGGCTGATGATTGGTTATATGCTGGCACTGGGCATTGTGATGCCCATGGTAGGCTATTTTGGCGAGCGCTACAGCTACCGGCGTATGTATTTGACAGCGTTGTTTTTTATGGCCGTTTTTGCCCTAGGCTGTGCCTTGTCCTGCAATATTGGTATGCTGATTTTGTTTCGGATTTTAAAGGGATTGGCGGCTGGCTTCATTTTGCCCTGTACGATGACGTTGCTTTATCGCTATATTCCCAGAGAAAAGCAGGCCAGTTTTTTGGGCTTATCAGTTACCTTTTCTTCCTTGGGCGTTACCATTGGGCCAAGTATCTCCGGTTTTTTGCTGACTTTTTTCAACTGGCACAGCTTATTTTTGGTCAATCTGCCCCTCATTGCGGCCGCTTATTTGCTGGCTCGCTCCAGCATTCCTCAGGAAGCTGGCGTACATAAAGAGCGGCTGGATTTGAAAGGCATGACGCTGATGGCGCTGGGCACGGTGTCGATTTTGATCGGCTTCACAGAGGTAGAAGATTGGGGTTGGAGCAGTCCGCTGTTTTGGGCCTGTTTGGTGCTGGGCGTTGGCCTGATTGCTGCCTTTGTGCGTCTGGAAAGTCGCAGCAGTGAGCCGTTGCTCAATTTTAAGGTGTTGCAGTACCGGCCCTTTGCTGTTACCGCCGTAGTAACAGCGGCGGTCAATATCACCTTTACCATCACGCCGTTGCTGATGGCCGTGTATTTGCAAACTATTCAGGGCTATACCGCCTTTGCAGCCGGCCTGATTATGCTGGTGCCCTCGGCCGTGATGGTGTTTGCTACCGGCTTGGCCCGCAAGCTAATTCGCCATTTCAGCAATAAGCAGCTCATTTTAACAGGGCTGGGTTTGGCTGCCTGCGGAAATTTTATGATGCACTTTGCCCAGATGGGCAGCGCTTTATGGTTCATCGTTCCCATGCTTTCGCTGCGCTTTTTTGGCGTAGGCCTGTTGAATATGCCGCTGACCGATTACGGTATGCGGGAGCTACCGCCGGAATTGGCCGGTCATGGCTCCTCTATGTTGAACTGGTGCAAGCAGATTGCCTCCGTTATCTGGCTCAGTATGCTGACCGCTCTGTTGACCATCAGCACCAGGCTTTTTCAGCAAAGCGGTATAGAGGTCATGCAGGCGTCCATGTCCGGTGTGAATACGGTATTTTTCACCTTAGCCGCTGCTTTAGCCGTCATTTGGGCAGGCGCTTGGGTGCTGTTTCAGCACAGCCGTTAGATGGGCCCAATGTCCTACAGACTTGACAGGGCTTTTTATAAGGGGTATAGTGGACTTATAGGCGGCAGTTGAAAATAGCAAGTAATCAATAGCGCTGCAAGGAGGTTGAACGCATGAAAACATTAAGTGTCACGCAGGAATATACATTGTGCGCGTTAAAGGAAAATGGCAAAATTCCATTGTTAAAGTCCACAGAGGTAACGGTTTGCTTGGTGATGGGCGGTTTACTGGAGTTGTTGGAGCAGCATGTGGTGCATTGGGATGAAAAAGGTTGCTTGATATTGGGCGAAGTGTTGCCAGAATCATTGGGCTATCTGCGCCCTTTATATGAGCAGATTACTGACCGCAAGCCTATGACGGCACGGGCTTTGGCAGAAAGATTTGTGTTCTCCGCCACCGACAAAAATTTGCATCAGTTGTTAGGCGCTCTGGGCGAAAGTTTGGAGGCTGCCGGCTGTGGCACTTTAGAGCGGGAAAAAGGTCTGCTGCATGAGAAAGTAACCTTTTTGCCCGAACCACAGGCTGTACAGCGGGTGGTTGATAAGATTCGAGCCGAATTTTTAGAGGCCGGTACATTAAGCGAGGATGTAGTGGTGCTGACCGCTTTGTTGCAGGAGAGTGGACTTTTAAAGCAATATTTCTCCAAATATGAAACGGATACCTTAAAGGTACGGCTACAGGAAGTGAAGCAGAACGAAGCCTATGCCATTGTGGCTAAAATGATCGATGATATAGAATTGATGATGGCTGTAGTAGCCACCGCCGGTGCCAATTGGTGAAAAACAATAGAACCGGGCTGTTGTCAGGTGTTTTGTTAGGTATCCCTGTGCATAAATACTTGATGTAATCCCCCTTTTCAGGTTACCATGCTGAGCATATTTGAAATGTGCGTTTTTTGC
>CABUKW010000184.1 GCA_902492275.1 uncultured Peptococcaceae bacterium | reverse complement strand
AAAGATAATCGACATTGACCAATGTAGCACCAATTTTATAGGCAGCTACCCGTCCAGTAGCAGTACCAGCCGGACAATTATTCAAATTACCAATCCAGCCCGGTGTGGAGGATGGATAAAGCCGCATGCCGATGCCTGTGGCTGTGATAATCGCTTTTGTTTGGTACAGTTTGATAGTCGGCACATCGTTGGAAATATCTAAACCGATTGCGCCAATGACTTTTCCTGTTTCGTCGGCTAAAAACTCCGTAATAGGCGATTTATTGGCAATGATGACGCCCCGTTTTTTTGCTTCCTGTGTCAGCACTTTTTTCTGTTTGGTGCCGTCATATTTTAACATGATACGAATATGTTCCGGCATAGCGTGACCGTTAAATTCCCATTCACCGTGCGGACGCATATTGATGCCCCATTTTTCCCAATCCTGTACAACTTCAAAGGAGCGTTCGGCAAATTTATATTGTAAAGAAGTATCCACGCGGTCTCCACAGATGCCGGCTTTCATTTCAGCTACAAATGCGTCAATGCTAGGATGTACCTCTGGAATGTAACAAATAAAATGGTCGTTGCCGGTAGCGCCGGAACCACTACGGCGGCTGTCTGCTTTTTCTGCCACACAAACCTTCGCTCCCTGATCGGCTGCAGCGATGGCTGCCATTAAACCGGCAATACCGCCGCCGATAATCAAAATATCACACTGGGTAATTTCTCTCTGTATTTCTAACATGACAATTTCCTCCTTTTACTCAGCCACATTGGCTTTGGTGTGCAGCAGCATCATAGGAAGCGGATACCGCATTTCGATAGCCCCAACCGGACAGTCCATTACACAGGCACGGCAGTGCCAGCATTCTTCTGGATAACGGACCGTAGGCTTTTGTTTCACAACTACAGGACCAAATACATCCATGCTGCAAATTTGCGCACAGGTATTGCAGGCAATGCATTTTTCTTCATTAATCATAGGTGGCATAACAATTCACTCCTCATTTTTAATCATACTATGCTATTTTTTTCAAAATAATTTTTTACATAATTCCAATAATTTTAAACCACGGAATATAAATGATAAACAGCGCAAGTAGCGTTAATACGGAACGGATTACCCCAATCTTGATATAGTTCTTCATAGAAACAAGACCATAACTGAACAACAGAATATCCGAATTTACTTCATATGGGAACAGGGTTGCCATACAAGAGTTATAGAAAATCATAATCAGACCTGTCGGATTGATGCCAAGGGTATTGGCAATATTAATCATCGGCACCGTAAAGGCCGAACTGATTGCCAATGGAGTCATAAGCATATTGCCCAAAAAGGCAATGAAGAATGATACTGCTGATAGCCCATAAACAGAATGGGGTAAATAAGGCAGCGCTTTTTCAACAAAAACGTCACCTAAACCTAAACTGGTAGCCGCGTCACCAATGGCAATGAAACCGGTAATCAAAAATACAACAGAAAAATTGATTTGTTTGGTGTCGGAATTTTCCAACAAACGAATGCCCGGTAAGTAAGCGATCAAGGCTAACACGATAAAAATCTGACCAGGATTCCAGCTATGAAGCTGACCGTTTGTAAGCAAAAGAAGAAAGAGTACAATCAACATAATGGTAGCTTTGATTTCCTGTCCATCCATTTTGCCCAACTTGGCATATTCTTTTTTGATATGGGCAGACATTTCAGCCGCATTTAAAGATTGTCCATCATCTTTACAAAACTTACTCACAAAGAAAACAACCACAATCATCTGAACAGCGATAGTAATCAGACCAGGCAATGCATTATAGATTGCCCATTCCGTCCAAGTAACGCCGTAGCTGGCGCTTTCTAACATACCTGCTACGATTACGTTGGCGTTACTGCCAGTATACCATAAGTAGGAAGCTGCACTTGTTGCAAAATAGACGCCCATAATTAAAATAATGGTCTTTTTGGTATCATCTTTCCAACCCATAGCGTCTCTGATACTCAAAGCGATAGCTCCGAAAATGGCAACGCGGGCAATAGCAGCCGGCACAAACATGGCCATAATCACGCCGGCAACCATAATCATAGCAATCACGACATAAAAGTTGCCTTTTGCCAAAAGCATCAAACTATAAGCCAAGCGTTTGCTCACGCCTGTTTTTTGCAGGATATGGGCAACCATAAACGCCCCTAAGATAATCCAAGGAAATTGCTGTGTCCAAGAACCAAAGGCTACTCCAGCCGGTACTACATTTAAAACCCAGTACCCTACCGGTATCAAGGTCGCTGCAATATAAGCCGGCAGCAATTCAAACGCTACAAGATAAATGCCGGCGATTGTCACAATACAGAAGCCTTTCACCGCCGCCGTGTAAACTTCTCCTGCTGGTATCAAATACAAGACTGCAATCACAACCAGCAACATACCCCATTTTATTTTTTCTGCATTACTTAATTTTTTTAGTGTGTTTTCTGACATCTTCTTTTCTCCTCCAATCATCGGCCACAAACAATTTCAAATTAAAATTTGCAGGACATGGCCAGCCTTATCCATCTTTCTACACTTCCAAATGATATTTCGTAACCATCAGCCCCTTGATCAAATAACTTCCCATAACAGAAAACTCAAACAGATATTGTGGTTTTTCCACTTTTATCTGCTACTTTTTCACAAACTTCTTTTCTGCCATACGATCTTGATAGACATGTCCATTTATTAATCACAATTATACATACAATTATGGATTTGTCAACTATTTTATTCGAATTTTTTATATTTTTTCAATTTCCAGCAAATTGCTACTTTAATTTTGAGGAAAAATTCTAATAAAAATCTGTCTTTTCACAAAAATCTTCTAAAAAATGATTGCATTTTTTATGATTGTCCTTTATACTCTATATATATTAGATATGTCCATTAGTTAAAATTATTTCATAATTCATTTTTATTAGGTGGTGTTCTTTTATGCAATATACAAATTTATTAAAACCTGGACACATTGGTTCTCTAAAATTAAAAAACCGTTTAATCTACTCCGCTATGGATCTGCGTTCTGCCGATGGCCAGGGTCATATGACCCAGGAGGCCATTGACAGCTTATTACTGCGAGCGCAGCATGGCCCTGGCCTTGTCTATTTTCCCGGCCACTTTGCCTGGTCCACGCCAGGCGTCCCTCACGGCAAAACTCTTACGCTAGGCGACAACCAACATATTGCGCCGTTGCGTAAAACCGTTCAGCAGGTACACGCCGCTGGAGCCAAAGCCGGTATGGAAATCTATGCGCGCGGTACCCGCATGGAGGGAAATAATCAGACTATCGGTCCTTCTCCCGTTCGTTTTGGCTATGACCCTGGCCGCATGACCAGAGAGTTGTCCGTTGCAGAAATTGAACAAATGGTTGAATGGTTTGGCGACGCGGTGGCCCGAGCCAGAGAAGCAGAATTTGATACTGTTGAAATTCAAGCCTGCACCGGCAAATTGATTAGTATGTTCTTGTCGCCTTACAGCAATCATCGCCAAGATGAATACGGCGGCTCCATTGAAAACCGCACCAGATTTTTATATCAAATACTGGAAAACGCCCGAAAAAAAGTTGGCAACGATTATCCATTGACAGTTCGCCTGGGAATTGACGATTTATTTCCAGAAGGCTTACAGCTAGAGGACGGCTTAAAAGCTTTGGAGATGATCAATCCTTTGATTGACGGCGTTCATGTATCGGTAGGCACCCAAGAGCACATCTGGAATTTATCCAGCTCCTATTTTTACAAAGAAGGCTGGATGCTGCCATATACCCAACGGGCACGGCAAGTGACCGACAAAACTGTTATCGCAATGGGCAAACTGGGTACGCCTGCGCTGGCCGAACAAACTTTAGCCGACGGGACTGCCGATTTCATCTGCCTGGGCCGTCCATTATTGACCGATCCTTACTGGCTTGAAAAAGCTATCGCTGGCCAGGAAACAAGCATCCGCAAATGTATTGGCTGCGTAAACTGCTTTACCTTTAACGACCGCAAAGAAATTCAGCCCATCCACGTATCTTGTACGGTCAACCCGGAACTGCTGCGGGAAAAAGAATTTGCGATTACAGCAGTTGCAGAACCCAAAAAAGTTTTAGTTATCGGCGGCGGTCTGGCTGGCTTACAAGCTGCTCTCACAGCCGCCCAACGAGGCCATCAGGTAACTCTAGCAGAAGCTGCAAATCAGTTGGGCGGTCAATGGTTGGTGGCTTCTCACGCCGAATATAAAGCCGATTTCAAAACGCTGGTACCCTGGCTGCAACAGGAACTGACCAAAACCACAGCAAAAATTCAACTCAACACAAAAGTGACTAAAGAATATTTACAGAAATTTCAGCCTGATGCGGTCGTTTTGGCCACCGGTGCTATTCCGAAAAAAATTCCGTTTACTGCCGCTACTGGCACGCCTAATGGTGTAACAGGCTTTGACGTTCTTCTGGAGCAGGCCCAGGTAGGACAGCGGGTTGTCGTCATCGGCGGCCGCTATATTGGCATGGAAGTTGCCGCTAAGCTAGGCGCCCAAGGCAAGCATGTGTCGGTAGTGGATATGACGGAAATCGGCAAAGATACCAATCCCCGCATTTTAGGCATCTATCGTAATAAAATGGTAGAACATGACGTACATCTCTAT
>CABUKW010000183.1 GCA_902492275.1 uncultured Peptococcaceae bacterium | reverse complement strand
TATTTGCCGGAGACCATCGGCGGTTTGAAAGGTCACGGTATCGTCTGGCGTGAGCGGATTTTCTTCGTCATATACAAGGAGCAGTGATTTTCCCTGCGAAATTTCCAGAAGGCTTCCATTTAAAAGTTCTGCCTTCGCCCATTGGCGCTGTTGGCTGTCGTAAGAAATCAGATTGACAGTGCGCTCCGTGCCGGCAATTTGTACTGGCAGCCGATAGGAAAAGCTGCGGCCGTAGGCTTGCTTAACAGCTGGTTCTTGGCTGATTTGTTCTGCCAATTGTTTGGGAATGGCGCAGGTGTTGTCAGTGCTGATAATGGAAATGTCCGGCGTATAAGGCCGTAACGGTGTAATGGCATGGTGCATGAAATCAATGGTTGCGCTGAAAGCCAGAAATAAAATAATGCTGAAAGCAAAGGAACTGACTATTAGGAAAAAATTCTTCTTGCTGGCCGTGGCATGGTGAATGCCAAGTGCCACAGGCACGGAAAAAAATTTGGTATTGGCGGCAGCATGGATTGGCGGCAACTGCTGTGCGTTACCAGAAACTGCAGTGCATGGGGAAACTCGCGCCGCTCGTCTGGCTGGCGCATGGGCTGCCAGTAATACAGTGACCAAACCAATGACAATGCCTATCAGGACTGCCGGCCAACTAACAGCAAAGGCATGCCAGAAAATAGATTGGGACTGAGGAACCGCAAGAGGACACATAACAGCCAGCTTATCATTACGGCTGCGGCAATACCGAGCGGAATGGCTCCCTTGCACCAATTTAAGGTTTCCCAGCGCACGAAGCGGACGATTTGTTTTTCGGTAGCGCCTAAACAGCGCAGAAGACCGAAAAATTGGATGCGTTGCGCCACATTGCTATTTAAGCTGCTGGCGATCATTAAGATGCCGGCAATCATGACTAAGCCCGATAAAATTGCGGCGGCCAGATAAAACTTCATCATGGAAGGCTCGCGGCTTTGTAGCAGAAGAGTCAGCAGCTTGGTATTTTCGGAAATTTGCGTATCGCTTAGCTGAAACTGCTGGCGCAGCGTATCCACTGTTTTTTGAATATTGCAAAGCGGAGAAAATTGTACATAAAAGATAGATTCCTCTTCGCTGGAGGCGGGCAGCTTTTGATAGGTTTCGGCGCTGAGAAAAAGGCCAAGATCATCGGCTTGGCTTAACGATGCAGTGTTTTGGCTAAAACCGCTAATTGTGAGCGAAAGCTGCCGACCGTCTGGACAAGTCAGTTGTACCACATCGCCCAACTGGATACCCAGCTGTTCTTTGGCGTTTTCCGTTAAGACAGCGGCGTTGGGTGCGGAGCAGAACGTGCCCTCTGTGATAGCGCCTGCCGGGAACATTTGCAGAAAGTCTTCTGCAAAACTGCAAATGGTGACAGGGCGGCCGGCGATTTGATAAGCCTCCTCCAGTCTGTAATTGCGCACTGCGTAAGGAGACGCCGCTTGCACCTCCGGTCTGGCGGCAATGCGGGCGGTTTCAGTTTGGCTCAAATGACGAAGCGCAATGTGCCAACTGCCATAGTCGTGGATGGTCTGTATTTTTTGCGTACGCATTTCCATGTCTGCCATACTGAAAATTGCGGTGACCAAGAAAACAGCCAGCAGAATACAGATACGAGTCATGCGGCTTTTTTTACGCTGTATTCTAGCGGAGATAGGGATTAACTCTAAATAATGTTTCATGGCCGCTTTCCTCCCAAATCTTGCAGCATACCGTCGGCAACGCGCAGAACGCGGTCCATAGAAGCTGTCAGATTGATATTGTGGGTAATCATCAGTACCGTTTGTTGATAATGACGGGAAGCCTTTTGCAACAATTCCATTACGTCCTGGCTGTTTTTTGAGTCCAGATTACCGGTGGGTTCGTCGGCCAATACCAGCATGGGCCGGGTAATCAGCGCACGCCCAATAGCCACCCGTTGCTGCTGCCCACCGGATAATTGGCTAGGTAAGTGATAGCGCCGTTCGGTAAGGCCCAAGACTTCCAATAATTCTTCCAGTTGCTGTGCATCAGGCTTTTTGTAATCTAGCAGCAATGGGAAGATGATGTTTTGCTCCACATTCAATTCGGCAATCAATTGGAAGGATTGAAATACAAAGCCGATATTTTGCCGGCGAAAAATAGTGCGCCGCTGTTCAGGCAGGGCATACAAATCTTCTCCGTCCAGATAGACTTTGCCGGAAGTGGGCGAGTCCAAACCGCCAATACAGTTCAGCAGAGTGCTTTTGCCAGAGCCAGACTGGCCGACTATGGCAGCCAGTTCCCCTTTTTGCAGGCGGAAGGACACATTTTGCAAGGCCTGCACCTGATTATGGCCTGTGCCGTAGGTCTTGCAAAGCTGTTCTACTTTTAATAATTCCATAGATAGACACCTCTTTTCATACTTGACAGTATAGCGGCCTTAGCTTACAGAACGATGAATTTCTGCTTACAGTTCTGTAAGGAAGGAAAGGGTGAAGATAGCGCCTTCTCCTGGCGTACTTTGTACAGACAAAATCCCGCCCTGACCTTCCACAATGGCTTTGGCCAAGGGCAATCCTAATCCGGCTCCCTGTTGGTTGCTGGCCTGTTTACTGCGGTAAAACCGTTTAAAGATGTGGTGCAGGTCTTCTTCGGCAATTCCGGTGCCGTTGTCCGCAATGGTGAGACGCAGCATGGCAGGCAAGCATTGCCAGTTGATTTGGATGATACCGCCGGCAGCAGTGTGGTCTAGGGCGTTTTTGATTAGATTGCTCAAGGCCTCACTGGTCCAATCCAAATCGCAAAGAAGCTGTGCCTGCGGATCGCCTGAGAGAAAAATCTGTTTTTCTTCCTGCTGCGCCCTAGTCCAGTGCTGGGCGGCGGCTTGAGAAACCAACTCCAACACAAGATGGCATTGTTTTTCAAACAGAATGGTGCCTGCGTCTAGCCGCATGATTTTGAGCAGTGTTTGGATGAGCCGTTCCATGCGCTGAATGGATTGGGCCGACTTTTCTGTGAACATTTGAATGGCAGTTGGGTTATGCGGTTCGGCAGCCATAATTTCGGTGTACATACTAAGAGCGGCCAGCGGGGTTTTTAACTGGTGGGGGATATCGGAGATGGTATCTTGCAAAAATAATTTTTGCTTGGTTTCCAGCTCAATTTTAGCCTGCAATGCCATGGCCAAATGGTCCACCGCAACAAATAGTTGATAGAGAGTGCCGGACAAACCGCGGGGAAGATGGCGGGAAAAATCTTCGTCGGCAAAGGCTGTGACGACGGCGGTGGCTTGTTGATATAACTGGTTTCGCTGTCGGAGATAATGAAAACTGCAGCCTAATAGCAGCGCGCAGCAACCCAAGATTCCAAACAATGGTGGCAGCAGAAAGCACCATATTTTTTCCTGCAAACCGGGAAATAGCCAAAGCGGGAGCTGTTTTGTGAAACCTAACTGCTGCAAAAGGGCCTTGCCCGCAGTGGTCGTATCTGTGCTGCATAGAGATTTGGTAATGGTTGCTGCATCCACCTTTTGCGCCAAGAGTGCCGAAACTATGGTCTGTTGTTGTTGTAACAATAGTTGTCTGGTCTGTT
Source organism: uncultured Peptococcaceae bacterium (assembly GCA_902492275.1). GTDB lineage: Bacteria > Bacillota > Peptococcia > Peptococcales > Peptococcaceae > UBA7185. The sequence goes on along the minus strand of CABUKW010000183.1, from coordinate 1,099 downwards.
GCAATTGGAAATAGCCGTTGCCAAAAGCCAGCATCAGCAGCAGTCCGCAAAGGAGCAGCAGAAATTGCAGATAGCGGCGGTTTTGTTGATCCTGTAAACAGTTCATTGCAGCTGCTCCTTCCATTGATAACCGAAGCCCCGCACTGTACATAAATAGCGGGGATGGGAGGGGTCCTGCTCAATTTTTTCCCGCAAGCGGCGAATGTTGACCGAGAGGGTGTTATCGTCTACAAAATTCCCTTGACCATCCCATAAGATATTCAAAATAACATTGCGTGTTAAAATGCGGCCCTTATTTTGCAAAAATAGACAGAGCAGACGGTATTCTATGCTGGTTAGCTCCAGCGGTTGTCCGTCTCGGAAAGCCTTGCTGCCCAATAAGTCAATGGAGACTGGACCGGAACGGAGCAGTTGGTCCTGTTGCATACCGCTGCGGCGCAGCAATGCGCGAAGGCGGGAGCAAAGCTCGCCCAGTTTGAACGGTTTGGTGAGATAATCATCGCCGCCGCTATCCAATCCGCGGATAATGCTGGTTTCTTCATCGGCGGCGGTTAAAAATAAAATAGGCACCGTGCTGCCCTGGTGGCGTACAGCTAGACAAATTTCAAATCCATTGCCGTCGGGCAGGGTTACGTCCAATAAAAGCAAATCAAAGGTCTGTTTTTTCAGCAGCAGCCGCGCTTCCTGTACCGTGCGGGCTACGGTTAAGGTGAATCCGTTTTTCTGCAAGGCGTAAACCAAACCCTCTAGCAGACTGCTGTCGTCTTCTAAAAGTAATATATGAGCCAAAATTCTTCCTCCTATGTGCGTATGATTGGTCTATTATAGCATAAAGCGGCTCCTTTCGGGTAAAAGCTTACAAAAGTGTAAGGTTGTATCTTTTGAATTTTGCAACGCTAACGGTCTCCATTTTAGAAAGTTCCTTAGAGAATATTTTTTAGAAATAAATTTTTTTGCGGTGTACATTAGTCAATGATGTGAGACTGAAAAAAGAGAAAAAGTTCAAAGTATAATAGAATGATTTTGCTGATTTCGGTCAGGCTCCGCCTTCCCTGCATCAGCAAAATCGGACGGCCTTTAACACCTCCCGTTTCTGCAC
>CABUKW010000182.1 GCA_902492275.1 uncultured Peptococcaceae bacterium | reverse complement strand
TACCGTCCACTGCTATCCATTGTGAAAAACAATGTGCAACAACTCTTTTTGTATTATATCATACAATCATCTGTTCCTCAATCCTTTGTTTCCTTGTCCTGCAAAATGTCAATGGCTTTCTTTAACGCTTCTGGATAAGGAACACCCATCACACCCAAATTCTCAACGATTGACAATAATTCGTTACTTAAAAAGGCTAAAATCACACCCATTTGAATCATATTTGTGCCCATAGCGCTATCCAACGCATAGCCCAGATAAACGATTAAGAGCATTACCCCCTTTTTGCATAATCCCCGAAAACCTACATCCAAACTGGCCCCGCCGCTTTCGGTCTTTGGTGACTTTTTGAACACAACCGCAGTCAACCACCCCAAGAGATAGTCAATAGCCATCGCGATAATCAGCAGCTGCACCATCTTATCCATACCGGACCAGTAGGCACCGGCAGCAGCTCCGAAGGCTGTGATGATGGCCAAAAAATCAAATCTTGTGCTTGTGCATTGTAAGATGTCTAATAATTCTTCTTTCATAGTCTATTCCTCCCCAATTAAAAAAGCAGCTCCTTTGTAGAAGCTACTCTGCTGTAAATAATGCCGGCACTGCAGACGGCGGATAAATCAACTTGTACGGGCTTTCTGTCTCCAGAATACAACAATATACCACGCCATCCTCCCACACCCGCATACCTTTTATGACGCCCATACCATAAACATAAGGATACACACCATCGGCATCCGGCTCCGGATATGGATTATAGTTGTTTGTGGCAATATCCGGCGCATATTCGGCAATACGCTGTGTGGCTACCATACATTGATAGACCATGCCCTTGTAAACGCTGATAGCCAGTCTTTCCTCGGTACCGCCATCCGGCTGCCACTCCGGATACGCCAGCTTAAACATGCCAGCCTCCATCGGCAGCTCCGACAACTGCTGTACGGCCTGTGCGCCTACCTGCTGCAGCCGCATTGTATAAGCTGTAATTTGCTCTGCGTCTGTCAGATAGTCAACCGATAAGGCTGCCGCTACCTTCTGCGCCGCTTCCTTTTCCCCTTCCTGACGCAATTCGTCATTTTTCTGTAAAAGCTCTCGTTCAATTCGGTCCAGCTGCGTTTCTGCCGTTTCCTCCGCTGCCGTAAACGGATTATTGCCAAACGCAATCGCCAGAGCCTCCTCTGTGACGGTTTCCCAATCATCCCCTACAAAGCCTTCGTTATATTCAATGTAAATACTATTCTCTGTATCCCTTCTGTCCCTATAGCTTGTTTGGGCTAAGTCTGCATCTAAAGGAAGTTTGTAATATTTCAATTCTTATCACCTCTTACCAAATGATTTTAACATATCCGGCATGTCCAGCAGAACCAGCGGAACCAGCAGTTCCAGCAGCACCATTAATATCAGTAGAACTACTACTAGCTGCAGAACCTCCAGCGCCACCCGCACCGCCAGCACCTCCGTTTCCACCAGCAAAACAATACTCTGTAGCCTTTCCAGTACCACCAGCACCAGCGCGTCCACCTGCTCCTTGGTTAGTAGTGCCACCAATCGAAGTAGCTCGGCCACCATTACCTCCAGCAGCTCCACCGGCAACATGGCCAACGCGTATAAAAAAGATAAACGCATTTAATAAAGTATTTATAGCACCATTACTACTACCACCATTCATACCGCCATAACCAATTGTTCCTAAACTTGCAGTTGTTCCGCCAGTTGGAGCAATTCCACCAGTACCGCCAGCACCTCCGCCTCCACCTCCTCCACCGCCACTTCCACCTCCTCTGCTAGTGCTGGCTGCATAATAAGCTCCGCTGCCACCGGCACCTCCGCCTCCAGCACCACCTCCACCGGACGCAGAAATAACCGTAGCATAAACGGCATATACACCGGCAGGGCATGTCCAGGTTGTGCTACCTGCTGTAGTTTTTTCTAGGCTGCCATGGTTTTTATTGGCATTAATCAACCAAGATAATTTTTGAGATAAAATTCCTGTTTCACTTGCAGTATTATTTGTCGCGACCAGATTTTTCACCGCGGTTATAGCGTCCGGCAAGGCCGTTACTTTCTCCAATATCTGCTTGCATAGTTTGTATATCGGAAAATCAAACGGTTTCCCCATTGCTTACCTCTCCTTTCCAGGTACCGTCTGCCTGCTCACTCCAGACAACGGTGTTGTGGATTCCCAGCGTTTCATGTAGCCGCACGAATTAGTTTGCAAAAAAAGAACACGTTATTTTGCAACAAAAATCAATCTCATAAAAGAATCTAATCTGCATAAAAATGAATTTGCAAGGCGTCTAAAATTGTTTTTAAAGCACTCTACAAATTTATCACTTAATAATATTAATAAAGCCCTACAAGCTACAAATTGAATTGCAGCTGCAGGGCTTGCCTTATTCAATTACTAAACCTTCTGTCAGTAACTGAATCTGCGTGAATCCAGTTGCTTCTGAAAGCTTATTCAAGCTCTCCAGCGTTGCGCTGGATTCACATTTTTCTATTTTCCTGTATCCTCGAACACTCATACCACATAATTCCGCGAGACTTTCCTGGCTCAGTTTCATTTTCTTTTCCCTAATTCGTTTTATATTGCATCCTAAAATATATTCGCATTTTTTCGCGTTCACCTCCATAGAACCATAGAATCGGATACAGGGCACCTGAAAAATTATAAGAACATGCCTGCCGTTTTAAAAGGAACTATAGTACCGCTTGCATTTTTAGCAAATTTCATGCAAAAAAATAAAGCCCAGCAGCTATGATTACACATAACCGCTGGGCTGCTCTCTTACTTTTTCGTCAACACCGGGACACTACCCTGATTGCTCACTGTAGCGTCCAACAGCTGCGCTAACTGCCGGACAGAAAAATAGTTTACACCTGCTTCAAACACGCCGTCTACTTCATACCGCTTACCATTTACGATAACCGGCAATTTTTTCACCTTACTTTGCGTAACATCCACTTTATTTTCCACCTCCTGCACTGACGTTAAAAATAGCTGCCGTTCTGCCTGCCGACGTTTCGTCAGACCGGCCAGCACCGTCCCATTTGCCTTATTGTACAGTAACATAGCCTGCGCAATCTGCGCTTTCGTGCGTGTCTTATTAGCAGTTAATTGATTAATGCTGCCAACATTAAACGCAAAGCTCACCAGTGCGTCAAATTCATTCTGGTTCCATTGATATTTGCTATCAAACAGCATAACATGCTTTTCAAATTTGGCCAAATCGTTTTTCAGCAGCTGCTCCGCTTTGGCCTGCGTAATCGTCAATCCCTGCTTTACGTCGCTGCCGGTATGACCATACCCAATCGTCCACACACCAGCAGGGCATTTATAGGCTGTCAGATAGCAGCCCTCGTGCTGTTTAATCAGGTCAATACCTGCTTGTCCCGTCTGCATTGTCGCCACCTCCATTCTCTACTCTGGCTCCGTTTCCTCGTTTTCGTCCTGTTCTGTCTCCAGGATGGCGTCCCGATCAGTCGCTTCATTACCCATCCACTCCTTATTGATTTCCAATACTGCCGCCTCTATCATCTTGTCCAGTTCATCAGCGTTCACTTTTAACTTTTTCTGCGTCAAGAACTGCAGCACATAGGCTTTCTTATTTTGAATCTGGCCAGAATTATACAATTGCTCTGCTGCAGCACAGCCAATTTTTACCCATTCCTGGATGTTTTCCCGCTGGGCCGTTGTGGTCCGACTTTTAATCCAGGGAATCAAAAACATTGTAATTAATATTGCCGCAACCGCAATCAGTGCGTTTATCAATGGGGTAATGTCAATCATTAGAATCATCCTCCTTATTATTCTTGCGCTCTACTACCTTTAACCATGCCATCAGTCCACCTTCTACGCCACAAAAGCCATAAACGCAGGCCGTCAATGTGGACGGCTCTGCCCCGATTGTATAAAACTTGAAGGTGTTGTAAATTGTATAAACCAGCAGGAATGCCAGCATGATGGTCAATACTACTTTGCTATATCGAATTTTCTGCATATCTGATCACCCTTAAAAACATGTAAAAAAGCACCCTGCAAACTATTTGCAAGATGCTTTCATTCCCATTTTTCTTCCTTTTTCAGAAAAAACCAACCGCCCTGGCCCTCCTCATTCCCAAAAATCGTCCGCCTGAGCGCCTGATTATTCCCCTGTGCTAAAAGTGCCTGATAGGACTGCACGGTTTGCATAGCTTTTTCCAACGGCAGCTCTCCGCGACTGTAGTGTTCCATCACGCCTTTCAGATTCCGTTTCACTGCAAGCGCCGTACTCTTGCGCAACCGGTAGTGGTCTGTGAATATCCTGCGCCCGCAGAATTCCACACCCAGCCGCATAGGCCGGATAGCCGTCTTTTTAGGGTTTGGATCCAGCCCCAGCTTTTCCGTAAGAAAGCGTTCCAGATTTCCCCTTACTTCCCGCAGCTGCTCTTTTCCTTCCATCAACACGATAATATCGTCGTTATAGCGGATGTAGAACTCCAGTGACAGAGCGCGTTTTGCGTACTGATCCAGTTCGTTCATATACAGATTGGCCATCATCTGGGCAAACAGGGTGCCGATGGGCATCCCACAATTCGCCAGTCGCTCCTTCGGCGCGACCTCCGAAACGTCCGTTCCAGGCGGCAGGCCAAAGCGGTGACCAGATCCTTTCAGCTGCTGCCTGGCCCACTCCCGCACTCCTTTATCCGATACCTTGCGATCAAAGACCTGTAACAGCTTATC
>CABUKW010000181.1 GCA_902492275.1 uncultured Peptococcaceae bacterium | reverse complement strand
CTCTGTCTTATCAAAGCCGGTGGCCAGCGTTGGACAAAACCGCTCGCATACACCGCAGCCATTGCACAACTCCGGCGCGGTCAACACCGCCTTATAATGGGCTCGCACCGCAATATTGGACAGACCGCCGGCATTGTAGCTGCCAAAAAGGCAGCAGCAATCCCAACAGCAGTTGCAAATGCCAATTGCCGGCTGAGTGGTATCCAAACCATAATGGAACACCGTATGCACCGCGCCCTTACGCTGACATTCCTGTACCAAGGCCTGGGCTTCCTCCAACGTGATCAACCGCCCAATACCATACTCCACCATCTGTTGGGCAAAGGAGCCCACCATGATGCAAGCTTCTAAAGGCAAATCAAATTGACAGCTATGGCCTTTCAACCGGCTGATGTTGCGGCAAAAGCAATGCACCAAGGCCAATTCTCCTTCCCGGCCATATTGCTGCAGCAGCCGCTGAATCTCTCCAGCCGTTTCCACCCGATGGCTGTCGCCGCTTTGCAGCTTTTGATGCAGCACCAATTTTTTACGCCCGCCGTTGGCCGCAATGGTCATGGTGGGAGGCTGCTGCTCCAGCTTTTTCCGCTTGGCCCAGGTCCAGTACATGCGTACCGGCGGCAAATTGAGCAACTCCTCCATGCGCAAAATCTCCTGAAATTTGTCCAACAGCTGCAGCCGCTGCGGCGTCACGTCCTTTCGAAACAGCGCCACTTCAATCCAGCCGGGAAAAATCGGCGCCAACTCAGCCACCTGCCGTCCCTCTACCTCTCGCATCCATAAAAAGCCTTCGCTAAAGATACGCTGTATAAAGCATTGCCACTCCGCACCGCGCCGCTGTGAAAACTGCTGCAGACTGTCTGCCGGATAACGGCGCTGTCCTACAGCCAGCAAAAAATCTGCCTCCTCCTCCGACATCATAATGGCAAAGCAATCTACCAAAGCCGGAATGGCCGGCAATCGCAGCTGTGATTTTTGATTCATCTCTTCAATCAAACGCAGATACTTTTTGCGCAACCCTTTTTCCATAGCCTCTCCTTTTTAAATCGTCACATATTCGGTTCTCTGTATAAAAATTCCTCTTTTTTGGGCAAAATCCTTGTTTTCTTACAGAAAATTTGCTACACTGAATTGCAGAACTTGCAAAATCAGGAGGAAACACTGCATGTGGAAAGAATTTAAAGAATTTGCCTTCAAAGGCAATGTGCTGGATATGTCCATCGGCGTCATCATTGGCAGCGCCTTTGGTAAAATTGTCAGCTCACTGGTAAGCGATATTATTATGCCCTTCTTCGGGTTTCTCACTGCCGGCACCGACTTTACTGCATTAAAGCTGGTGTTAAGCCCGGCAGAAGTCAACGCAGCCGGAGAAGTCATCAAAGCCGAGTCGGCCATTTTATACGGCAACTTTATTCAGAATGTTTTCGACTTCTTCATTATCGCTTTCTGTATTTTCTTCTTTGTACAGCAAATCAGCAAGCTGCATAAAAAAACAGAAGAACCGGCCCCCGTTGCACCGGCAGGTCCGTCCAGCGAAGAATTGCTGACCGAAATCCGCGATTTGCTCAAAGCACAGCAGAAATAACAAAAATGACACAACAGCCTTACGCCATGTTGTGTCATTTTTTATACATGCATACCATTATGATATCTGCCAAGCCATTTCATATTCTAAATGGCCTTCTTGCTCCTGCTGGGCTGTGATGACAAAACCATGACGCTGATAAAACCGTACTGCGCCGCTATTTTCTGCAAATACATGTAATATAAGTGCTTTTTTCCACTGCTGCAACGCCCGCATCAAGCTTGACCCAATGCCCCTTCCTTGACATGTCGGATGCACAAATAAACCAGCCAGATAGTCCTTCTGCAATCCAACAAAGCCGCACACTTGCCCGTTCTCTTGCCAGACATAAACCTCTGCTTGCCCAATCTCAGCACGCACATCCTCATAAAAATTTCTCCAATAGCCCTCCGGTAAAAAGTGATGAGCCTGTTCATTAGCCATCAACCAAATTTCCAAAACTTTACTGCTATCTAAAAACGTACCCGAGTAGACAAGTTTAATGTTAAATAACAACAGCAAAAATAAGTTTCTCTCAATTTCTAGTGGCGATGCAGCAGGCCCGGCAACAGATTGGTCATAGAGCCGCACAAAATAAACACGATGCCCACCATCATATGGAAGGGGATTTGCTCCTGCAAAATCAGAAACGCCAGAATGGGCGCCAATACCGGCTTGAAGAAAAATACCAGCGCCGCCGTATTGGCCGACGTCTTTTCCATAGCCGTAAAGTAAGAGGCAAAGCCCAGACCGGTCACGCCAATATACACAAACAGCACCAAGGGCAAATTATGCAGCGTATACCCGGTAAAAAAGGGCACATAGGCAAATTTGTCCAAGCCGTTGGCCAGCAAAATATCGGCAATCGCAGGCACATGCCCCAAAAGCGCCAGGATCATCAACTCCACACTGCCAAATAAAAAGCCGAAGCAGGTAACGACCAGACCGCCAAATTTATGGCACTTGCGCTTTCCCAATACGGTATACAGCGCAAAAATCAATGTAGCTGACAGGGTGAGCGCCACACCGGCAAACTGAATATCCATATTCCAGGGATCCACAATGCAAAAAATCCCGACTACATCCAATAGCAACGCTACAACATTGCGCACATGAATGGGCTCCCGTAAAATCAAATAGGCCAGTACCAACACAAACAGCGGATTGCTGCTGAATAGCACCGCCACCACCGATGCGTTGGCGTGAATAGTGGCCAGCTGATATAACGTCATACTGATGACAATGCCCACCAGCCCTAAAAAAGCAAAATAGCACAAATCGGAGCGATCCATCAAAACATCCTGTTCTGCCAATCTGCGCAGCAGCCGCAGCGCAAAGGGCAGCAATACCAGACCGCCTATCAGGAAGCGGGAAAAATTAATCTGAACAGGATTCAAATCGGCGCCGATAAATTTCAGCACAATTTCCATCAGGCTGAAAAAGATTGTGGTAATAGCGATACAAACATATCCTTGCTTTTGATTGGTTGTGTACAAGAAGAAGACCTCTTTTCTGACAAAATAAACCGTTTTTCAGTCCTTTATTATAGCACCTGCGCTTCAAAAAACAATCACCTGCCGGCACAATTTTTTTATACCCTCTCACCAATCGGCTTTCCTGCCATATACTGTTTAGTATGAATGAAAGGAGGATTTCCTATGTCTGAGCTTTCTCTGGCCCTACTTGGCGGCGATGCCCGGCAAACCTGGATGGCCGCCGCCCTGCAGCGCCACCATGCCCTTTCCGCCGTCTATCAGGTTCCCGATTACTGCGGTTCTGCCGCCAAGCTTACCGATGTTGCCCAGCTTTGCCGCTATACCTGCGTAGCAGGCCCCGTTCCGCTGGCCCGCAACGGTCAAGTGCTGTTGCCCGGCGAAGCACAGCCGCTGCCGCTCTCTCTGCTGCTGCAAATCTTACAGCCGGGACAAATATTGGCTGGCGGCAATCTGCCCGCCTCTTTTGTGGAGCAATGCCAAAAACGGCAGATTACAACCTACGATTTTTTGCATTCCCCCACTCTGTCCTTAGCCAACGCCGAAATTACTGCGGAGGGCATGCTGGCCATTCTCTTACAGCAGACGCCCTATGTTCTGTTAAACACAGAGCTGTTATTGCTGGGCTTTGGCCGTTGCGGCATGCTGCTGGCTCAAAAACTGCAGGCTATCGGCGCTCAGGTGACTGTCTGCGAAACCGCTGCCGATAAACGCAGTCTGGCCCGTGCCATGGGCTTTGCAGCGCTGTCGCCGGAAGGCTTACCCACCATACTGCCCGATTGTGAGCTGGTGGTGAACACGGCGCCTGTCCTTGTACTGCCCTATGAATTGCTGCGTCTTCTGCCCAAAAACGCCATGCTCTTTGAACTGGCCAGCGCGCCGGGCGGTATAGACGCCCAGGCCGCTCAGGAGTTGCAGCTATTTTACCAGAACTGTCCTGCGCTGCCGGGCCGCACAGCGCCGCAGACAGCCGGAGAATTATTAGCACAGGATCTTCTGCAGTATCTTGCCACTGTAAACGCTCCTTGAAAGGATGATGTTTGATGATTGCTGATTTTCACGATAAAAACATTGGGATTGCAGTAACCGGCTCCTTTTGCACCTTCCAGCAAATTTTTACTGAGCTGGAACAATTAGCGCAAACCGGCGCGTCCCTATATACCATTTTTTCCGACAACGCCCATCTGACCGACAGTCGCTTCGGCAAAGCGGAAACCTTTTTAGAAAAAGCCAGAGCCATCACCGGTCGAGAACCGATTACCACCATTCCAGACGCCGAACCAATCGGCCCCAAAGCATTGTTTGATATTTTGCTGATTGCGCCCTGCACCGGCAACACCCTCTCCAAGCTGGCCAACGGTATTTCCGATACACCGGTGCTAATGGCGGCCAAAGCCCATTTGCGCAACAACCGCCCATTGGTTATCTCGTTGTCCACCAACGACGCATTGGGGATGAACCTGAAAAATATCGGTATTCTGCTCAATACCAAAAATATTTACTTCGTGCCCTTCGGGCAGGATAATTACCGCAAAAAGCCCAACTCGATGATTGCCCACACCGAGCTGATTCCGCAAACCATCGAGCAGGCTCTTTCGGGCAAGCAAATTCAGCCCGTCATCCGCAGCCCTTATCCGGAAGTATAGGCTGTAAAAAAGGAGTGATGTTCCATGTGCGGAATCGCTGGTTTTTACCAGACTTCCTATGATTATACCCTGCACCCGCAATGGCGGCAGCGTTTGGAAAAAATGAAGGACAGCTTAA
>CABUKW010000180.1 GCA_902492275.1 uncultured Peptococcaceae bacterium | reverse complement strand
AAGGAAAATATATTTTGCGAATTGGAATGGATTTGCCTGAAGTCATTTATTACTACGAATTCTACGATGAAAAAGATCATTTGCGGAGCCTTTCAGCACCATATCCGATTGAATTGGCTGATTTTGCAGAGCGCTGGCCCCGCACGGTGCTTGTGCAATAGTCTCCCTGTAAGAGATGATTGTTGTTTGCTGTTACGAATATACAAATGTACCGTCAATATATTGAATAGATTGACGGTACAAAAAGTTTTCGTATTTTGTCTTAGAAAGAATACATTAAATCTAGTATTATGCCTATACCCAACGAGCTCCAACATATACCGGAGCGCTAGAAGTAGCCGGAACAACCATGTCAAAAGTCACAGTTGTTTTTCCGCTTGGCATATTATCATTGTACAAAACATCAATATACTCATTTCCTAGGCAGTCGGTCTTTGCAGCAAAGAACTGTTTATTGTAACGACAGAACGGGATTACTGCTTTTCCGATAAAAATGCGAACCCTTTTGCCATTGGTTCCTACTTTACACTGATTATCAATTGTCAAATTGATGCGCATTTGTACGCCAAAATTGCCATATAAATCGTAGGATGCATCTTTGTCGGACGAGAAATTTTTAGAGGAGTCCACAATAGGAATTAAGTCATTACCACTGAAAGAATCGTCTTTTATTTGCTGAGCCGCCCAGTCTCCACCTAATGAGAAGGATTGTGTAGCTGTAGTATCCGTTAATGTTAAAGTTACATTCATTGTTTCATAAAAACCATTTCCCAAACCGCGGGTAGGCGAAATAACCTTTGGATTTTTTGGTGCAGGCGAAGTTGCTCCGCCAGAGTTAGTGTCATAGGCTAAATCGTAAATATATAAACTACCGCCAGAAATGCTGAAACGAGCAATTTTCCCAAACATTTTTCCGTTGGCCACAGTACTTTGTAAGACGTCGGGACTTAAAAACTGCTGTGGTTTCAAGGTAAAGGTTTTACTTCCGCTAGTATTATTGTAATAATTAATCCAAGCACTTCGGTCAGAACCGGCACCATTTGTTAAACCAATGTTGCTAAAAGTGATACTTACATTGGAAGAACCTGGATTATACAAAAGAATATTAGAGTGAATGCTTCTTCCCGTTTTGTTGATATGCCAGGTATACAAATGACCATTACCACTAATTAGTTCTCGCGCTAACCAAAAACCATCATCGGCTAAACTTTTTCCGCTATCGAGTTGCTCTGGATTGTTACTGTAGAAGAATTTTTCTGTGGTATTGCGAGATACGCTGCAAGTTTCTTTATTGTCGCCTTTTTGGATAATCCCAGGTCCTACAGTAAAAGTGTTTTTGGTTGTCATTAAAGCAAATGCCATAATAAATCTCTCCTTTGAAAATTAAAACTATAATTGAGTTTGTTTTTGCAGTCACTGCTTGGCCAATTTGTGATTACATATAATATAAAGAGATTTAGGGGGCAATTTGTAAACTAAAATCTGAATTTTTTCTGCCGATTATGACAGTTCAATTACCGTTCATTCTATTTTGCTTGTGGGAAATGATTTCCACTGCTATATGGAATTTAAACCTATAAAACAAAAATCAAAGAGGAGGCTTCTCTATGCGCAAAAAACTACTGGCTACAACTCTTTTATCGGCGTTTCTGCTGACACTATCGCCTATGCCGCAGGCTTTGGCGGCCGATACGGTACAGGTGACGTTGCCATCTTTCAGCGTGACGCTGAACGGACAGACTACTAGCAACGATTACAGCAAGTATCCGCTGCTTGTCTACAAGGATATTACCTATTTTCCCATGACCTATTACGATTGCCGCCTGCTGGGTTTAAAGACTGATTGGACTGCTGATACCGGTTTGGTTATCGACAAAAACGAGGACTATTTTTATGAATATCTGCGGGAAGTGAACAATAGCAAGAACGCCAGAAAGCAGACTGCTAGAATTGCCGACGGGAAAATTACCGTCAACGGCAAAGTCATCGACAACAGCAAGGAGGAATATCCGCTACTGGTGTTCCGCGATGTGACCTATTTTCCGCTGACTTGGCGCTTCGCCGTCAATGAGTTTGATTGGGACTATCGGTTCAACCAGCAAGAAGGGCTTGTCATCAATAATGATAAGGTGAAGCTGGAGAACCCGGTGGACGAAGGGTGGGAGAAACAACCGCGCGGCGCTGTCGTAGGAGTGGGCAGAGGATACTATTCAATACAGTATAGTTGGCTGAAAGATGAAAATGATCCGATCGTAATCCAATTAGAGGAGCTTCAGACTACACAAGAAAACGAATTGAATCCGGGAAAAATTGAGTTTATAGAAATTTCCGCTTTGGCAGAAGTTAAAAATTTATCTATGCAGTATGAGATATACAAGGCGATTGGACAACGTGAAGAATTGGTGTACCGAAAACAGCTTCCCATTTTCCCTGGAAATTCTGAAATGGAATGTATGAATATTATCACAACCCCAATCTCTTATTGGAGCAAGCCCAATTTACAAAAAGGAAAATATATTTTGCGAATTGGAATGGATTTGCCTGAAGTCATTTATTACTATGAATTTTACAATGAGGCGTATCATTTGCGGAGCCTTTCAGCACCGTATCCGATTGAATTGGCTGATTTTGCAGAACGATGGCCCCGCACGGTGCTTGTGCAATAGTCTTTTATATATAACCAATCTATAGAGGATGCCTATTTATATCGGCAATTCCGCCAAACAAATTTACGCTGACAGCGTGACGTTCTGCTTGCGCCAGCATACCAAACCCAACAGCTCAGAAAGGATCTAGGCCCATGAAAAAACTTTATTGTCTCGGCGCGGTGTTGGTGCTGCCGCTCATCTGCGGCATGTCTTACGTTTCCTTGCAGCAAGCCGCGCCTAACCGCTTTTCTCGGGAGGTTTGCTACACTGCCGATTTTGACGGTATGCAGGTTGAGGTTTACCCGCAAAGGGCGGCGGGACAAGACTATCTGGTTTATGACCGCTTCCTCATAGGTTTGAACGGCGCTTATCTGACAAAGGATTGGACATGGAACGCCGGCTATCTTTCTGAGGACGGCGATACCAGCGAAGCGCCCCAGATTGATTATGCCGATATCAATCAGGACGGCCAGCCGGAACTCGTTTTCATTTTCTATGATGGTATCAACAGAGGAACCTCGGTACTTTATGAGGATGTTTATGTACTGTCCGCAGAGGGCAAAGACTATGCGGTGGCCGATCCGCGGCTTTATCTACAAGACCACTGCTCCAGCACGGTCAGCCTGACCGAAACCGACATTGTGATCGATCTGTCGGTGGAGCAAGAGTCTTATCGCATAACGGCCAGCAAAGCAGAGTTTGGCAATCCTTCGATCGAGGACACCGGCGCCAGCGTTCACTACGGCGATATGGTCATTTACCGCGTACAGGATGACCGCCTGACTGCGGAGGTTCCTTTTTTCATCTTCGCAAGCGGTACGGTCGGCTGCTATCGGCTGCAATATGGAGAAGTGGACGGCGCATACCAGATTGTTTCCGCCACCTGTGAAACCTATCCGGATACAGCCCAGTTCACCATGCAAGAATAACTATGGGCGGCAAAATTTGCTCCCGTCACGCAAAAGCAGGTGTACCCGTTATGGATACACCTGCTTTTATTTTTATCTGTATAGATTGTTCTTGATAGATTGTTCTTGCCTACTTACATGCGCTGGGCTAAAAATTCCCGTTCGGCGGCGATGGTGGCGGTGGTTTGGGCTACGCTTGGCCCGCCGATGGTGTTGCGGGTGGCCATGCAGGTATAAACGGCGATGGCGTCGTAAATATCGGCTTCAATCAGCGGATTGTGGGCCTTGTATTCTTCCAGCGTTACGTCATCCAGGCTGATGCCGCGGTCTAAGCATTCGGCCACCAGCTTGCCTACAATGGCGTGGGCGTCGCGGAAGGGGATACCCTTGCGCACCAGATAATCGGCCAAATCGGTGGCGTTGGTGAAGCCGCCCTTGGCTGCCTGCAGCATGGCGTCCTTGTGCACAGTCATGGTGCGCAGCATAGGCGTCAGCACCAGCAGACACTTTTGCCAGGTTTCCACCGTATCAAACAGCGGCTCCTTGTCCTCCTGCATGTCTTTATTGTAGGCCAGCGGCAGGCCCTTCATGGTAGTCAGCAGGCCCATCAGATGGCCATATACCCGACCGGTTTTGCCCCGCATCAGCTCGGCCACGTCCGGATTTTTCTTTTGGGGCATGATGCTGCTGCCGGTGCTGTAAGCATCGTCCAAATCAATAAAATGGAATTCCTGACTGCTCCACAGAATAATTTCTTCACACAGGCGGCTCAAATGCATGGAGCAAATAGAAGCGGCGGCCATGTATTCCAAAATGAAATCGCGGTCGCTGACGCCGTCCATCGAATTAAGGCAAACGGCATCGAAGCCCAATTCTTCCGCCACCATTTCTCTATCCAGCGGGAAGGTGGTACCGGCCAACGCACCGGAGCCTAAAGGCATCACGTTCATCCGCGCCCGACAGTCCTCCAGGCGGGTGATATCCCGCTTGAACATTTCCGCATAGGCCAACATGTGATGGGCAAAGGACACCGGCTGGGCCCGCTGCAAATGGGTATAGCCCGGCAAAATGGTTTCTTTGTGTTCTTCGGCAATGTCTACCACTGTTTTCATCAGCTCCAGCAGCAAATGATGGGTGTTTTCGATTTCGTGGCGCAGGTACATGCGCACATCCACCGCCACCTGGTCGTTGCGGCTGCGGCCGGTGTGCAGCTTTTTGCCCACCGCGCCGATTTTATTGGTCAGCAGCACTTCCACATTCATGTGAATGTCCTCGGCAGACGGATCGAAGGTGACCTGCCCCGCTTCAATCTCTGCCATG
>CABUKW010000179.1 GCA_902492275.1 uncultured Peptococcaceae bacterium | reverse complement strand
ATTCCCCGTTCCAGCATAGGCTGCCACAAAGGTTGTTGGGCACGAAAACAGATAAAATTTCCTGTGCCGGGAACGACTGTGAACCCCAATTGCTGCAACTGTCCTGCTAACCATTGCCGTTCTTCCGCCACAACTTGTTTGCTGTGCAAAGCAAATTTCTGCAGATTGCAGGCGGCTATCCCGGCATATTGAGCTGGAGCCGAAACGGCCCAACTTTGCCCCCAGGCGGCAATGGCATTCCGCAAAGCATCGCTGCTGGTCAGCAGATAGCCAAGACGCAGCCCGGCCATAGCAAATAATTTGGTAAAGGCTTTTACCACAATCAAATTTGGATAGGCGGCCAGCCATTGCTTGCAAGACCTTCCCTCGGTAAAATCCAAAAAACACTCATCGACTACCAGCACAATTTGCTTTTCTGCACAGCGCTGCAAAATTTTTAACAATAATTGCTGTTCTGCTAATTGCCCGGTAGGATTGTTGGGATTGCAGAGAAAACACAAATCAATTTGCGCTGTCAAATCCTCTAAAATGCGCTCGGTCAATGCAAATTGCTCCTCCCGCCGTAAACAGTGATAGACAATCTGGCTTTGCACCAAACGGGCGCCTTTTTCGTACTCCGAAAAGGTCGGCGCAGGCAGCAGCGTCTGCCTGGGCTGTACGGCCTGACAGATGCGCAGCAATAAATCGGCTGCGCCATTGCCGCAGAGAATCCACTGCGCCGGCACCTGTTCCCACTGGCTTAACGCCTGCCGCAGCGCCCGACACTGGCCGTCCGGATAGCGAACATAATCCGCAATATGATCCTGCAAAGCCTGTTTGATTTCCGGAGGCATCCCCAACGGATTAAGGTTGGTGGAATAATCCAGCCGCACCGGCACAGTTAAGCTTTCCCAATCGCCGCCATGTATATGTTGTTGCATCCAATCACCCTATCCATAGAAACATTCCGGCTGCCAGCCAGCAAAGCGCCAGCATCAGCCAACCGGCACCATAAAGCAATCGATTGGCCCGTCGAATATCCTCCGGCTCAATGGGCCGATCTGCATCACCAATCAAAGGCTTTTTATATAATTGACCAAAATACCAAGCGTCGCCGGCTAATTGCACATGCAAGGCCCCGGCACAGGCCGCTTCTCCATGGGCCGAATTGGGACTGGCGTGGTTGCAGCGATCCCTGCAAAAAATACGCCAACTGTTTTTTCCGTCTAAACCTTGCAGACCAGCCGCAGCTACCAGCAGCAAACCGGTTAAACGGGCTGGCAGATAATTGACGACATCATCCAGTTTGGCCGCTGTTCGCCCCCAATAGAGATAACGCTCATTTTTATAACCCAACATGGAATCCATGGTATTAACGGCTTTGTACACAGCGCCCAGCACACCGCCGCCCAGCAGGATATAAAACATCGGCGCGATAACGCCGTCGGAAGCATTTTCTGCTACGGTTTCCACTGCCGCTTTGGTCACGCCAGTTTCATCCAGGCGCTGCGTATCCCGTCCCACAATCATGGACACCGCCTGACGGGCGCCAGGCAAATTCTGTTGTTTCAACTGGTCATACACTTTCATGCTTTCCTGCTTGAGTCCTTTCATCGCCAATAGCTGATAGCACAACAGGCTTTCTGCCAGAAGCCCTAACAGCCCATGCGCATGATAGCAACACCACAGCACCGCCGCAGGCAACGCTGCCGCCAGCAGCAAAATCCACAGAACCAGCAGCGTACCGCCCCATAATTGGCCTTGCTTGCTATCGGGCATCAGCTTGCGCAGCAGCCGTTCTCCACCAGAAATCCGATTGCCAAAAAATTTTACAATATGGGGCCAGTGCCAAGGATCTCCCAGTTTTAAATCCAGCAAAAACCCGATTGTTAAAGCTATAACATGATAGCGCATGATCGTTCTCTATCCTTCTTCCCGATATAATCTGACAGGCCATTGCCCATCCCACTGATAACTTTGGGCGTCGCCATTTTCCAAGTGATAACTGTAAAAATTCTGTGAGGGCCAGGCAAACTGCTCCAAAATGGCCATAATCACCCCACCATGGACCACCAGCGTGATTTGTTCTGCCCTTTCATATTGACGCAGCAAATCCAAAAAAGCTGTACAACAGCGGGCTTGAAACTGAAACTTGCTTTCCCCCTGCGGAATTTCTGCGGTGCAGCCGCTGTCCAGCCAATTTTGATAGGCAACGCTGTCTTGCAGTTCTGGGTAGTTTTTTCCTTCAAAGATTCCAAAGTCGGTTTCCCGAAGCCCATCATGCACAACGGGCGATTTTTCTGGAAAGAGGAGCGCGCAAGTTTCCAGACAGCGCAGCAGCGGACTGCTGCACAAAACCTGGGGCGACTGATACCTGCCAGTTCGTATCGCTTGCTCCAATTCTGTCCGTCCTTGAACGCACAATGATTCATCGGTGCTGCCAATATAGCGTTTCTCCAGATTGCCCTGTGTTTTGCCATGACGAATGAACTGTATTCTCATTTCAGCACCTGTCCTAAGCCGCAAACAATGCGCTCCACATGGCTGGCTTCTTGAGCCAGCCTGCAGCCTGCACGTCCGACGACCTCCCGATATTGCCGTTCAAAAGCATCCAACGGCACAATGCCACAGCCTACCTCGTCCATAATGATAACGATGGAAGGATTTTTATTCAGCAAAGAACGCAAACAAACTTCCACATCTTCATGTTCCTGCAGCAAACGACGCAGATAAAGATGAAAATGATTGATTACGGAGGCTTGCAGCAGCTGCTGTTCATCACAGACAGCGCCGTCGGCCACAGCGCCACAATCCAAATTTTTTTTGGTTTGCACATAGTGCAGCTTACCTTGTCCCGTTCCGCCTATATAAAGTTCCATATCTGTTCCCCCGCAATGATCATCACCAACAGCACCAATTCGCACAGCTGCAAATAAAAACCGATAATGTCACCGGTAATTCCGCCGAATTGCCGCCGTGCCATCTGTGCAAACCAGACAAAGCTGACAACGATCCCAACCCAGATCCAGCAGCAAAGCCAAAGGTTTTGCCAGGCAAGCCAAGCCGTACAGCTCAACAGCCAGAAAAGCAATAAGCCAGTAATCATGAAGCGATTACTGCCATCGGTAAAGGTTTGCAGCATCCCCGTTCCTCTGGCATTGGGCAAATATTGGGTAGTCAGCGCACTGACTGCCCGCGATAACACAAAAACCGCACAGCATAAGGCAAAATGAACAGACTGCCGCAGCTGCGCCATGCAGCCCATCCACAACAGCAAATATAAAACGCAGACCATCACCCCAAAAGCGCCGATGTGGGCGTCTTTTAATATTTCCAGCTTGCGCTCCCGCGGTTGATGGGAGGACAAGGCGTCTGCCGTATCGCAAAATCCATCTAAATGGATACCGCCGCTGACAGCCAGCGGGATAACCGTTGCCACCGCAGCGAACAACAACGGCTCCAGCTCCAGCCACAGTGCGAACCGCTGCCAACCGTACAAGAGCAAGCCAATCACCACGCCAATACAGGGCAGAAAGGCCATACTCCATTTCATATTGCGTTCGCTCCAAGCTACCTGTGGTACTGGCAGACGGGAGTAGGTAGAAAAAGCAATCAACATACTGCGCAGCCAGTTCACGGCAATTCCCCCTTTTGCACAACAGGCAAGCCAACCACCACTTCAATCACCAAATCCGCTTCTTGGGCTAATTGCTGATGCAGCCAGCCCAGCCCTTCTAAATAAGCCATGGTTTCACGATCATATACCACACCGTCGGCAAACACATCATTGGATACCACCAGCAGGTTGGCGCAGCGCCGCTGCAGCTGCTGCAATTCGGCCCATATTTTTTCTTTTGGCGCAGCGCTGGCATCGGGCCGATACAGCTCATTGGTCAGCCAGGTCGATAAACATTCCAGCAGCACGGTGCTCTCCGGCGGGAAATTGCATTGTTCCAAATCGACGGCCTGCTCGATTGTGAAAAATCCTTTGTCTTGCCGCTGCCGCCGGTGGCGGGCAATGCGCTGTCGGCATTCCCCATCGCAATCGACCATGGTAGCCAGATAATAGCGCGGCGCAGCAGATATGCGCACTGCCAAATCCTCTGCATAGGCGGATTTTCCACTGCCGCTGCCGCCAAAAATCAAAACCAGCATATAAGTTTCCTCCTGTCTACAAAGGCTGATAGGCTTCCATCTGGATACTCTCAAAGGTGGTATTTTGCCGATAAACTGCTAAGGCCAAATCCAATAGCGGAAATAAAGCTACGGCGCCAGTGCCCTCGCCTAAATGGAATGCTCCATGAATGACAGGCGTCAACTCCAGTACCTGTAATACCACTGCTGCCGCCGGCTCACTGCTCAAATGGGAAGGCAGCAAATAATCTTTACAAATTGGGCTTAACCGCACTGCACAGAGCGCGGCCACCGCTGAAATGACGCCATCCATCACAACGGGCATACCATATAACGCGCCGCCTAAAAACAAGCCTGCCATACCGGCAATGTCAAAACCGCCTACCGCGGACAACACATCCAATACATCATCAGCCTTCGGCTGGTGCAGCGCCAAGGCCTGCTCAATTACGGCAATTTTATGCTGTAAGCCCGCCTGGGATAAACCCGCTCCCCGTCCGGCAAGCTGTGCAGGCGGCAACTGCAATAATGCGCAAGCCACCGCTGCCGTTGTTGTCGTATTGCCGATGCCCCCTTCTCCGGTGGCTAGGATTTGATAGCCCTGCTCTTTTAGCTGGCGTACCAAATCGACACCGCTCAGAATAGCCTGCTCGGCCTGCGCTCTGCTCATCGCCCGCTCTTTCACAAAATTATGGGTTCCGTAAGCGATTTTATAATCTAACAAATTGGGTTCATCCTGCAAATCGGCGGCTACGCCCAAATCTACTGCAATCACATCGGCTCCGGCCGCCTCTGCCATAGCATTGACGCTGGCTTTGCCCTG
>CABUKW010000178.1 GCA_902492275.1 uncultured Peptococcaceae bacterium | reverse complement strand
AATTGCTCGTCGGCGATAATCTGGGTAGCTTCCGCCTCGGCGCTGATACTGACCGCAATGGGATATTGATTATCCTGATACTGATTGAGATAGGCCACCGCTGTTTTGCGAATGAGCACCGCCGGCGCACAGCGCATCAGTGACAAGGGATAAGCGCCGTATTCCAGTTTGGACGCCAAATTTAGATTGGAAATCAGCGATTTGATGCGCTCGCTTTGCTGGCGAATCATAGTGGCCTGCTGATGCTGCTGTGCCGATAGGGTGGGATCTTCTTCCAGTTGACTGGCATAACCCATCACAATGGATAACGGCGTGCGAATATCGTGCGATACGCCGGAAATCCAATGGGTACGGGTTTCATCCCGTTGCTGCAATTTTTTTTGCTGGTGCAGCAGCATGGTGGAGGCGTTGTTCAGTTTGCGGTTTAAATCGCCGGTCAACCCTTTTTCCGGCAGATGGACAGGCTGCCGTACCGATAAAGCGGTGATGCCTACCGACAATGGTTTTAATTTACTGTAGAGCCAGAGGCCCGATAATAGTGCCAGCAAAATAGCCACCATAGCGTTCAGTAGAGCAAACCCGCGGAAATAGGTAGGCATTTGTTCCATAGATTGGGTGGGCGCAATCATCAGATATTTCCAATAGCTGCCCTGTTCATTGCCCAGCACCAATAAGCCGTCTTGCCTGGTCCAGACGGTAACGGGATAATCATCCAGATACCAGCGGGAAAAAGCAGCTACGTCGTTTAAGCTGTAGGTGCGCTGCAAATCGTTTGGTAACTGCCAGCTCCAGATGATTTGTCCCTGTGCATTTAGCAGCATGGCCCAATTGAAATTTTCCTGCAGTTTGCTTGTGCCGTCCGGCGTCAAGTAATATTGCCCATCTTGCAGCGTGAGCGCGTCGGAAATGGTGCGGTATTGGGTGGGAAAGCTCTGTGGATGCTTCTGCAGCCAGGAAACGGTAAAAATCACGTTGAGTACCAGCAGTAACAGGGCCAACAGCGCAGTCATCAGTACCATGCGGCTGATAATTTTATACAGACTGTTCATGACGGCTCCTTTCGCACCAGTTTATAGCCCAGTCCCCGTACTGTGAGCAAATATTGGGGATGGGAGGGGTTCTGCTCAATTTTTTCCCGCAAGCGGCGGATATGTACCATCAACGTATTTTCATAGCCAAAGGCATCATCCTGCCATACCGCTTGGCAAAGACTGTCGGTGGTGACAATATTGCCTCGGTTTTCCCACAGCTTTTTCAGCAGCGCAAATTCTTTGGCCGTCAGCGTTTGCTGGCCTTGCGGTGTGGTGACAGTGCCGCTGCCCCAATGGACGGTGGTGGGGCCGAATTGGGCCGTGTCGGCTTCTTGCTGTTGGGGCAGCGCGTTGCGATAGGTGCGGCGCAACACAGCCGTTAACCGTAAAATCAATTCTTTGGGCAAAAAGGGCTTGGTGATGTAATCATCAGCGCCTAACCCCAAGCCTTGCAAGCGGTCGGCGTCCTGGTCCTTGGCCGATAAGAATAATACAGGAATATCTTTTTGACTGCGCAGCTCCTGCAGCAAAGAAAAACCATCGCCGTCGGGCAGCATGATGTCTAAAATGGCGCCGTCTAAGGCTTGACGGGAAAAAATTTGCCGGGCCTCCTGGCAGCTGGAGGCTGTGCTAAGATTGCGAAAACCGGCTTGAATGAGAATATTTTGAATCATTTGCAAAAGTTCTTTGTTGTCATCTACCAGTAAAAGCTTTAAATCGTAAAGTTCTTTCATCGTATATCACCCAACAGTATTATACCCCATTTGCCGGCGCTTTGCAGCAGAACGCCGCAAATTTAAGGAAAATGTAAGGCTGCTGTCAACTGGCTGTAAGCAAGCATCTGTATGATAAAGAATATAAAGGAGTGATGACAATGGAAGCTATTGTAACGACAAAAGGATTGAGTAAACGCTATGGCAAAATCAATCCCGTAAACCGTTTGAATTTATCGGTGCCGGAAGGAGTGATTTATGGATTTTTAGGTCCCAACGGTGCAGGAAAATCTACCACTTTGAAAATGCTATTGGGCTTGGTGCGGCCTACAGCAGGAGAGATTGCGTTATTTGGAAAGCCGTTGGAGCAGAGGAACCGTTTGACCATGTTACAGCAAATCGGCGCTCTGATCGAAGCTCCCAGCTATTACGGACATTTGAGTGGAGAAGAAAATCTGCGCATTTTGCAGAAACTGCGCGACGTACCGGACCGCAACGTGCGGGAGGTGCTGCAGATCGTGCGGCTGGAAGAACATAGAGATAAAAAGGTGAGCCATTATTCGCTGGGTATGAAGCAGCGGTTAGGGTTAGCTGGCGCTTTGCTGGCCTTTCCCAAGCTGCTGATTTTGGACGAGCCGACCAATGGCTTAGATCCGGCCGGCATTCAGGAAATGCGAGAGCTAATCTGTTCTCTGCCGGAGCGCTATGATATGACGGTAATCATTTCCAGTCATTTGCTCAGTGAAATTGATCAGATGGCCAATGAGGTAGGGATTATCCGAGAAGGGAAGATGATTTTTCAGGGGCCGTTAAGCAGGCTGCATGCTATGGGGCAAAAGGGACTGGCCTTGCGCACCGATGATAACAGCCGGGCCGAGAGCTATTTGCGCAACAAGCAGGTGCCGGTGAAGCAAAAGGGACAATGGCTGCTGCTGCCCGATTTGGACGATGGCACCGTCGCTGCCTGCGGACGGTTGTTGCAGCAACAGCAAATCAGTTTGCTGCGCATTGAAGAACGGCAGAAAAGTTTGGAAGATATCTTCCTGGAACTGACGGGAGAGGGGGAAACAACGCTATGAAACAAGCAATCTCTTTGGAATTTGCCAAGTTGCGGGGCCGGTTTCTCTGGCTTTTGCCAGTTTTATGTCTGTTGGTGCAGGGCGCGTGGCTGTGGTGGAGTATGAGCAGCATGCGTCATCAGGAAATCGTGCAGGGCTGGCAGCATTATCTCTATCAGCTTCCTGCCATCAATGCCATTATTTTGCCGGTGTTGATGGCGGTGATGGCTTCCCGCGTTGCGGATATTGAGCATAAAGGCTTGATGCTCAAGGAATTGTACACCATGCAGCCCAGAGGACAACTGCTGCTGGCAAAGCTGATTTTGGGCGGCTGGTATTTGTTGTGGCTCATGGCAGGACAAATGTTTACCATGCTTTTCATCGGCCTTTATAAAGGTTTTTACAGTCCCATTCCCTGGGGATATTGGGGTTGCTATGTTGTATTTACCTATGTGACAACGCTGTGTATCTATTTGGTGCAATTATTATTGTCGCTGTTTCTCGTGAACCAGGCCATTCCTCTGATTATCGGTATTGCAGGCAGTTTCTGCGGCTTGTTCAGCCTGTTTCTGGCCAATCATCCGTTGAGTCGTTTGGTGTTGTGGACCTATTACAGTCAGCTATTTTTGTGCGGGATGAATTGGGATAAGGAAACCAGAATTACAGAGATGTATTGGATAGAGCCGGCCTGGGGCAGTTTTGTCTTGCTGACGGCGGGTTTTTTGCTAACGCTGTGGATAGGTTGGCGGCTTTTGGAGCGAAAGGAGTGTTAACCATGTTTTTACGTGTGTTGGAGGCAGAACGGTTAAAAATGAAGCATAGTCCCATCTGGCTGGCCTTCTTGCTGCTGCCGGTAATTCCGGCAGTACTGGGTACTTTGAACTATTGGGCAAATCGGGAGATTTTACAAAGTCAATGGTATAGCCTGTGGACTCAGCATACCTTATTTAGTTGTTATTTTTTTCTGCCGGTTTTATTGGGGATTTATTGTGCCTGGTTATGGCGGTTGGAACATCAGCAGCATAATTGGAATTTGGTGCTGACCGCACCGGTGCCGGTGTTGTATCTTTATGGCGCCAAGCTGCTGATTATTGGCGGGTTGTTGCTGCTGACCCAACTATGGATTGGCCTGTTGTTTTTCCTATCGGGCAGTCTGTGCGGGATGGCAGCATCCTTTCCGCTGGCGGCGGTTTTGAATTGGCTGGCTTGCGGCTGGCTGGGCGGCATGGTAATTTGTGCAGTACAGCTTTTGCTTTCTCTTTTGGTGCGCAGCTTTGCTGTGCCGGTGGGGATATCTCTGTTGGGCGGTGTGGCTGCCTTGGCTGCAACGGCAAAAGGCTGGGGTGTTTACTTTCCCTACGCGTTAATGGCTATCGGGATGCGGGCCAACAATGCCGATGCCGCGTTAAGCTGCGGTTTTGCGCCCTTTTTGTTTTTCAGCGTCAGCTATATGCTGTTGTTTGTGCTGTTGGTTTTGTTTTATCTGGGCAGGGCCGAGGTGGCGGCAAAAGAATAAAAAATTGTTGTTTTGCTGCTAGGCTTGTACAGGAAAATCGGTAAATTGGCGATTCGTGCTGTAAATGTTGCATTTGTGTTGTATTTTTTTGCTTAACTAAATAGGATTTGCTGTATATGTTGCATTCTTGCGGAAAACTGATTTTATAAAAAAATAAATTGGTGAAGAAAAGATTGTAAAAATACAGCATTTTCAACATTAGCAGCACCAGCGCGCCTGAACTTCCTCATAAATGCAGAGATGACAAGTGATAAAACATGTTGTATACTAATTGCAGAAATGAGGGATCCCAATGAAAGGTTTTGTCCGAGAAAATCAGCTGTTGTCTCTATGTGGATTAAATTGCGGTTTGTGTCCAATGAAACTGGACGGATATTGTCTTGGCTGCGGCGGTGGGGACGGCAACCAGAGCTGTGCCATTGCCAGGTGCAGTATAAAGCGTGAGGTGGAGTATTGTTTTCAGTGCTCAGAGTATCCTTGTCAGAATTATCAAAATTTTGATAGATATGATTCTTTTATCACCCATCAGCGTCGGGTGCAGGATTTTGTAACAGTGCAGCAAATAGGAATAGCGGTTTATTGTGCAGAGCAGAAGGGAAAAATTGTGTTATTAAGACGGCTGTTGGAGCATTACAATGATGGGCGGCGCAAGCGT
>CABUKW010000177.1 GCA_902492275.1 uncultured Peptococcaceae bacterium | reverse complement strand
TCCGTTACCGCCGCCACCTGCAGCACATGAATGGGCATCCGCGCCGCCTTTTCCAGCACATATTCCAATGTAGCCGAATTATCCATTTCCGGCTTGGTATTGGCCATGCAGACCACAGTGGTAAACCCGCCGGCCACCGCTGCCGCCGTACCGCTCTGGATATCCTCCAAGTCGCTCAAGCCCGGATCGCGAAAATGCACATGCACGTCCACCAGTCCCGGCGCTACAATTTTACCTTCGGCGTGAATAATTTTTTCATATTCAGGCCCCGGCATGAAAAAACCGATGCGGGCAATATGCTCGCCATCAATAATCAGATCAGTGATTTCATCTCGGCCTGTAGCCGGGTCCATCACCCGTCCGCCCTTGATTAAAATCATGAGAACTCCCTCTTTTCGTGTTGACAGATATCCTGTCTGGAATAATCAAATTTTAGCATACCAGCGGCGTTTCCGTAAACTGTTTCCCGCAAATTTCTAAATATTTTCCCCATATCGGTCACGCCGCTGCCGGTTTTCATTGCAGAAGCCCGACAAAACCGTTACAATAAAGATAATCAGGAAAAATAACAAGTTCAACGCCAAACAAACACAAAAGGAGCCGATTTTTATGACCAAAACCATCCAGATTGGCGGCATGACCTGCCCCCACTGCGCAGCCCGCGTAGAAGCGGCGCTCAATGCGCTGGACGGCGTTACCGCCCGCGTAAACACCGCCGCCAAAGCTGCCACCGTAGAATGCAGCAGCGCCGTCAGTGAAATTGATTTAATCCGCGCCGTACAAAAAGCCGGCTATCAGGTCCTGTCGCTGCGTTAAATCTTTTTTATCCTCAGGAGGAATCCCTATGCGCCTGTCACAATTGGAATACTTCATCAAAATTGCCCAATGCGGTTCCATCACCAAAGCAGCCCAGGAATTATTTCTCAGCCAGCCCAGCCTGACCAAATCCATCAACAATTTAGAGGCCGAATACAATCTGCAATTATTGGAACGTACTGCCAAAGGCGTTCGCGTGACACCGCAGGGGCAGGAATTTCTGGAATACGCCAAAGCCGCCGTCGATGCCTGCAAGCGGCTGGAGCATACCTTCGGCCAGCAAAAGCAGCAAACCATTCAACGGCTGCGCATTGCCAGTCAGCAGTTCGATTTTCTTTACCCCGCGCTGGAGCAGTTATATGCCATGCACTGCGCAGCGCCTATCCACATTGACTTGGAAGAAGCCGACCGAGGCACTATTCTGGAACGGGTAGAAAAGCGGGAATCGGACATGGGCCTGTTGGTGCTGTCCCAAAGCGACAGCAAAAATTTTGAACAGGACGTACAAAAACGGGCGCTGGATGTTCACACGCTGGATACCTCTCCCGTATACGTCAGTATGGGAAAAAAATCGCCGCTCTATCAGCAAGCCCACATCAACACAGCCCAAGCAGCCTGCCAGCCCCATGTAGTGCTGGATACCGAAAAATCTATGCGGCGGGATTTTTATCTGCACCAGCCCAATCCATATGTAACCTGCAGCCAGTTAATTTTCTGCAACACCATCAGCGCCTGTATCCACTTCATGAAAGAGACAGAAGCATTGCTCTACACCCCTAAATGGGTATTGGGACTGATGCCAGCCGATGATATTTACACCACCGTTTTAGAACAGACCAACGGCCAGCCGCTGGACGAAATCAACCGTCTGGTATGGATTCACCGGGAAGGCGAACCGCTGCCGCCTTTGGCCCAGCAATTTATGCAGCTGTTGAGCGCCGCCCTTCCCCTATGAGCCAAATATACAAAGCATGACAAACCGATACTTGTTTTGTCATGCTTTTTCTCTATGAAAAATCCATAGCTTTTTGTTATTTGAATTTACAAATTCCGCCCCTTACAATAAACATATACATGGTAAAAAAGTGCGGCTTTTCAGCTTTCTTTACCTTACGAAATCAGACGGGCGGCAGCCCGAGAAAGGATGGCATTTATGGCACAAGTCAGATTAGAAACTGTTCCAGAATTAATCCAAAAAGCCGGCGAAATCCGCAAGGATATCTGCCGCTGCGCAAGATATGCCGGCAATGTTCACTTTGGTGGCCCTCTTTCCGCCACCGACATCACCGTAGCCCTGTATTACAAATATCTCGGCTTCGACCCGGAGGATGTAGAAAAACCAGATCGCAATATGTTCGTACTCAGCAAGGGACACAACGGCGTTCTGCTGTACTGCATCTTCTGCGATATGGGCATGTACCCATGGGAAGAGCTGCTGGACAACTACACACCCTCGGCGCCCATCCCAACCGCAAATATGTAAAAGGCATTGAGGTTTCCACCGGCTCTTTAGGGCACGGCTTGAACTGGAGCGTAGGATTTGCCCATGCCAACCGCAACGAAGGCATCAACTCCCGCATCTTCTGCCTGCTGGGCGACGGCGAAATGGAAGAAGGCTCCAATTGGGAGGCCATCATGTACGCAGCCTCTCACAATCTGAGCAATATCGTAGCCATTGTGGACAATAACCATTGCTCCGCGTCCTTCATGAGCGGCGAAAATATCAAATGGAACACCATGGCCGACTGCTGGCGTGCTTTCGGCTGGGATGTACGGGAAATCGACGGCACCAACATGTACGAAATCGACAAAGCACTGTCCGAGCTGCCGCCAGTTGACTTCTCCAAACCGGGCAAACCAGTATGCATCATCTCCAACACCACCAAAGGCCAGGGCCTGTCCTACATGATGGAACGGCCTTACGCATGGCATATCGGCGGTCTGGATGACGACAAGCTGGCAGAAAGCGAAGCATTGATTGACCAATACACCGCAGAACAATTACAGAGGAGGGGTTAAGATGGCAGGCTTTACCTTTAATATCACCGATATGGCAGCCATGATGAACGCCAAAGACGTCGTGACCAAAAAAATCGTGGAGCTGGTAAAAACCAATCCCAAGGTTTGTTATATCAACTCAGACGGTACCGGCCATTCCGGCCCCATTCGCGACATTTACGAACAATATCCGGACCGAGTGCTGGACGTCGGCATTGCAGAAATGAATCTGGTAACGGTAGCCGCCGCTATGGCCAAAAAAGGCTATATTCCCTTTGGACAAACCTTTGGCCCCTTTCTTTGCGTGCGCGCCTTAGACCAGATTCACAACGATTTGGCCTACAACGATCTGCCAGTGCGGCTAATTGGTACCCACGGCGGAATTTCTTCCGGCTACGGCCCAACCCACAATACCATTGTGGAATTCGGCATCATGAACTCCATTCCCAATATGACCATGATTGCCCCCTGCGACGGTACTCAATGCGTAAAAATGCTGGAAGCCTCTCTCACCTATCCCGGCCCCATCTACGTGCGCATTCCCCGCGGGGAAGAACCGGTAGTATACAACGATACCGATTACGACTATCAAATCGGCAAAGCCATCGAAGTGAAAACCGGCAAAGACGCTACCATTATCGCCACCGGTACCGGCGTTTACAACAGTCTGCAGGCCGCTTTGCAGCTGCAAGAACAGGGCCTGGATGTGGCCGTGCTGGATATGCACACCATCAAGCCCATTGATAAAGAAGCCATAGTAAAAGCGGCGCTGGCAACCCATAATCTGATTACCGTAGAAGACCATAACATCTTAGGCGGCTTAGGCAGCATCGTAGCCGATGTTATCATGGAAGCCGGCGTACCGGCCCGCTTGAAAAAAATCGGCATACCCGATGAATTTGTCTCCTTCGGCTATCCGGAAGAACTGTATCCGTACTACGGCTTTGACGGCCCAGGCATTGCCAAAACCGTACTGGAATTTTGCAAATAATCGCTTTACCTGTTTATAAAGATAACGGCTGTCACCACAAAGACTTACTGTTGCGGCGGCAGCCTTTTGTTTTGCCTTCTTCTCCTACGCTCTTGAAACTGCGACGAAATCTCCCATTTTTACTGCAATAGAATATCCAGAAATTACTAAATATTCACTTTACAAGCAGCAACATCTATTGTACAATAGCCTTAGACAGGAATGGTCGTTCCAGCACACATCCCACTTTTCCTTTCCGGTCAATCCCAACCCAAGAAAGGATGTTGCCTTTGTGAAAACTCTCGATGAAAAGCATACTTTCATCGCCCGTCTCAACGTTATGGACGACCCATTTTTCCAGAAAATCGCCGAAAATCCGGCAGTGTGCGAGGAAATTCTGCGCATTCTATTGCAAAAGCCCAAACTCAAAATCATTCAGACCAACACCCAGCTGTTTCTGCGCAATCTCAGCGCTCATTCGGTCATTTTGGACGCACTCTGTACCGACGAAACCGGCGCATTTTTCAATATCGAAATTCAAAAAGACGATAAGAAAGGGAAGAACGCCAAAGCCCAAGAATATCAAAAACGGGTACGGTTCCATCTGGCCAACATGGATACCATGCTGGTGGAAAAAGGAACGCCTTACCAGCAGCTACCCGATCTTTACGCAGTCTTTATTTCGGAAATCGATCCCTTTCAGCAAAACTGCACCATTTACCACGTGCGGCGTTCTTTACAAGAAACCGATACAACGATAGAAAACGGCGTCCATGAAATTTATGCCAACACCGCCGTCAACGACGGCACCGACATTGCCCAGCTATTGCAATATTTTAAGGACACCACCGATACCAACGCCAAAGCCCGCTTTCCCCAGCTGGTTAAGCAGGTAAAATTTTTAAAGGAAACACCGGAAGGAGCCATGATTATGGGAAATGTATTTGACGAATACGCCGAATTAAAAGTCAAAGAAGCGGAAAAAGAATTTCAGAAGAAAATAAAAGCGACTAAGAAAGCTGCCAGAAAAACAACTGAACAGGCCTTGCAGGAGAAGGAAAAGGCAACCGCTATCAATTTACTGAAAAAAGGCATCGCCATCGAAACCATTGCAGAAGTGCTGCCATCACTGTCCCTGGAGTTTATCAAGCAGTTAAAGCAACAATTGCCGCAGGCGTAAGTTCGATTTTTTTGCTATACATCGTTTTTATTTGCTACAACTTCAGTCTTTTTCTTTTTGCTACTCTTTGCCCTATCCCTCCGTGGCTTCGGACAGTTCCTTGCTTGTGCAGCTTTGCTG
>CABUKW010000176.1 GCA_902492275.1 uncultured Peptococcaceae bacterium | reverse complement strand
GCCCGCTGAGCAAGCCATAACCGCTGTCCACCTGTTCCAGCAACGTTGTCTTGACCTCTTCTGTCTGCACCAGATTGCTGCGCATCTGATTGAGGGCCAGCATACCGAAAAACCAGACAACGATAACGAGCAGAAGAATTTTTACAATATTATCTTTTAGATACAGCTTGCGTGTCTTTGTATTTGCCATAATTTTCTCCCGCCATTAAACTTATCGTTTATTATACAACATTTTTCTGTCAATGAACACCTCTAAACCGGAACTTTTTCTCAATTTGAAAAAATTTCTATGTCAAATTTTCATTATAATTAATTATTTTTATTATTTATGGAACGAGAAGGTACTGCATTCTGCCTTACTGCTAAGGCTATCTGTCTGCACAAATAAAAAAACGCCACAGAAGCATTTCTGTGACGTTGTAAAGGCTTTATGCCGCGTTCATTTTCTTTTGTGTTCCCAAACTGCCTTGATGGAAATTGATGCAGTAAGCGACAAGACTATCCGTTAAACTAGAATTTATTTACTGTTCCATATCATTCGACCGCCTAAATAAACGTTTTCTATCCCATCTATATTGATAGATGTTTGGTATTGACCATTTGAAAATAGAAAAGATACAGGTACTTTTTTGGCGCTTATGAATAAGCTATTTCCCTCTTGTTTAAACTTCCATCCTTTAAGAGCAACCGCAGGTTCTTTTGCAGATACTTGCAACTCCAAAGTTGAGTTATTTTGCGTGATATTATATGCTAATTGATTTCCATCAATCGGTTCTCCTATTACAAATAACTTTAGCAAAATGCACAATATGCACAATATAATAATTCCTAAAATTGCAATGCCAATCCCTATTTTCTTCTTCACAGTATGTTCCTCCATCAATTCCGATTCTATCACGAACCGCCATGCATTCCCAGGTTAGTCTCTTGCATACCCCCATGTCCAACTCCAACAGCATAACAGGTTTCACGTGAAACATTTGCGATTTTCGCGCCCATTTTTCTTCTGTGCTGCCGAAACGTTGTGTCGCTGAAAGATAGGTTTTGAAATGCTTCCCCAAAATAGCAAAACGACAGCTATCTGCTATCGGCAACTACCTGATCACCTGAAAGTTCCATCAATGGAACCATTAAAAAAAGAAAACCATCACCACAGCCAGCACCAATCGGCCTGCAATGCCTGCCAGTACGTCGTCGGCCATAATGCCTAAACCGCCGGGCAAATCCTGAATTTTACCGATAGGCCCCAGCTTGCTGATATCGAAAAAGCGAAACAGCAAAAAGGCTGCTGGCGTCAGCACCAAGGGCACTGCCCACATGGTAATCCACATGCCAATCCATTCATCAAACACAATTTCCGGCGCGTCATGGATGCCCAGCTGTTTTTCGCCGCTGTCACAGATATAAATGCCCACCAGTCCGGCAATCACGATAAACCACAGTGGGATACCGCCGAAGAACCAGCTCCAGATGACGCCGATGAGGAAAGCGGCCAGCGAACCCCAGGTGCCCGGCGCCGGATGCAGCAGGCCCGAGCCGCAGCCGCGGGCCAAAAATAAAATCAGTTTGTTCATTGTTTTCAGCTCCATGTAATTTGTTTGTTCAGCTTTACGACATAATCAACGCCGGAATAAACTGTCAGAATTAAAGCCACATACATCAGCAGCAAACCCAGATCCACACCGCATAAAGCTACAATCTGGGGCTTGAGCATCAAAAGCATCAGGGCAAACATCTGGCAGACCGTTTTCACCTTGCCCCAAATGCCGGCGGCAATCACAATATTTTCCGATGCAGCCACCGAGCGCAAACCGGTAATGGCGTATTCCCGAAACAGCACAATCACCACAATCCAGGCGGCCAAATCGCCCAGCTGCACCAGACAAACCATGGCAGCCGCCGTTAAAATTTTATCGGCCAGCGGGTCCATCAGCTTGCCGAAGTTGGTGATTAAATTGTATTTGCGGGCAATTTGACCGTCCAGCATATCGGTTAACGAGGCCAGCGCGAACAGAATGGTTGCCACAATGCGGGAGGTTTCGGTGTTAATCAATAAGGCAATCATAAACAGCGGCACCATGCAAACCCGGGCAACCGTCAATTTATTTGGCAAATTCATGGCACAATCTCTCCTATAAAATCATATTCATCCAAGCCGGTCAATTCTACTGTAACATAATCGCCGGGCTGCCAGCTATGGTCTTCCGCTTCATACACCAGAATCCACGGGTCCACATCAGGCGCTTCGCCCTGGCTGCGGCATAACAGCAGACCGGGAATGTCAGGGCTCAGTTCATCCACCTTCACCAGACGGCGCTGCCCAAGGGCCTTCTCATGCTTGTGATACATGATATCGTATTGTAAGTCCATCAGATTTTCTGCCCGTTTTTCTTTTTCTTCTTCTTCCAAATGGCCTTCCATGCGGTCAGCCGGCGTACCTTCCTCCCGCGAATAGGGGAAGGCGCCTACGCAATCCAGCTGCATTTCTTCTAAAAAGCGCAGCAGACGCTGATATTGTTCCTCCGATTCGCCGGGAAAGCCTACAATAAAGGTGGAACGCAGGGTGATGTTGGGAATTTGCGTTCTCAGCTTGACAATGAGATCTTTGATTTCTGCCGCCGTAATTTTCCGGTTCATCCGTTTTAGAATTTCATCATCGGCATGCTGCAGCGGAATATCTAAATATTTGCAAATTTTTTCTTCGTTGACGATGTAAGCAATCAGTGCATCGTCAAAATTGTTGGGATAGGCGTAAAGCAGCCGAATCCAGCGAATTTGGTCGATGGCTGCCAGCTCCTTTAATAAATCCACAAGCGCAAAGCGCCCATACAAATCCTTGCCGTAATAGCTGGTATCCTGCGCCACTAAAATCAATTCGGTAACGCCCTGCTCGGCCAACTGCAGCGCTTCTGCTTTGATTTGCTCGATGGTTTTGCTGCGGTATGGTCCCTGCATCTCCGGAATGACACAGTACGTGCAATTATTATCACAGCCCTCCGAAATACGCAGATAGGCATAATGGGCCGACGTCGTTAGAATACGCGGCGCATTGCTCAGCTTGCTTTCCTCGGTCCAGCGGTGATGCACATAAATCTCCTGCTTCTCCTGATGCTGCTTGATAATAGACACAATTTGCCGATAATCGTTGGTGCCTACAAAAATATCTACCTCCGGCAGTTCATCGGCCAATTCCTGGGCATATTTCTGCACCAGACAACCCACTGCCACCAGAAGCTTACAGGCGCCGTTCTGTTTCCACTGCGCCATCTCTAAAATGGCGTTGATAGATTCTTCTTTTGCTGCATTGACAAAGCCGCAGGTGTTGATGATAATGATATCCGCCTCGTCATATTGCTCTGTCAATCCATAGCCTTGCTGCTGAAACAAGCCCATCATGGTTTCACTGTGTACCAGATTTTTAGCGCAGCCCAGCGATAGAATACTCACTTTCTGCAAACGATAACCTTCTTTCTTTTATTTCTCACTATAAATTCAGGAAATTCATAGAATTGGTATTGTTATGCCTGCATCCGGCCGCAAAATAGCCGGACACAACGCAACAAAAAACAGGGGCCAACCTCCATCGCGCTATCCCGATGAGGGCGCCTGCCCCTGTTTATTTTACCACCAGATTGGCAGCAAAACAACTATTTTACTGCCCCGTTGTCACATAATCTTCTGCTTTGAATTCCCGTTTTACAACTTGACCCTGCTTGCCCATTGTGCCCAAATCCTGACCATTGACGGTCACTTTTACCACGCCGGCATTGCCTAAATTCAGTTGGATACTGTCGGTGGCTTTCAAATCCTGGACTTGACCCTCAGACATCGTCAATTCGGTTTTTTGACCATCTACCGTAATCTGCATCCAGCACTGTTCGGTAGTATTGGCATTTAAGTCCAAAATCTCCAGATGCATCTCCACGCCGTCATACACAGGCGTTACCGGCTCCTGCGGCACTACCGGCTCATCGGGAGTCTGGCTACCATCCTCCGGCTGGCCGTTTTCCCCTTGCTGCTGGCCGTCTTGTTGTTCCTCCTGCTGCACGTTGTTTTCGGGCGGCAAATTATCCTGCTGGCTTTTGGTATAAAACCATTGCAGCGCCAACAATAAAATGATAGCTGCCACACTTAAAATAATAATCATGGAGCTCTTTTTACTCAACGGCTTTTCTTCAAAGCTGGCTGCCGACGTTTTCCGACGCTTGACAGTTTGACTGGTCTTACGGCTGACACGGGTTCGCCGCTCTTTTTCTGCTTCATCGTCTACCTGAGCGGGCGCTTCTGGCTGCGGCGCTGGCTTTTTCTGCATAAGTTCCACCACGTCGGGCCGTTCCTTAATATCCAAATATTTTAAATAGGCTGTGACAAACCCTTTGGCATACACTTCTCCAGGCAGACTTTGAAAATCCTCCTGTTCAATGGCTTCTAAATATTTACGGCGGATTTTGGTCGCTTCTGCGACCTCCTCCAGGGTAATTCCCTTTGCTTCTCTTGTTTTTCTTAGAATTTCCCCAATTCCCTGCAAATCTGTCACCTCCAAATTTTATCTAAGTCCCGTTTTTACTATATCATATTTGACAGAATTCCCACAAGGCCATTACAAAATATTAATCATTTTGTAATTATTACTTCACAATTTATCGCTGCTTCTGCCCGTTTTGTAACACGCCGTCATTTCTATAGCTCGCCATTTTCCACCATATCCAGATACTGCGTCATGGTCACCTTAATCTGACGGGGCTTGCTGCCCTCGTAGGGGCCTACCAACCCTCGCTGCTCCATCTGGTCCACAATGCGGGCCGCTCTGGTATAACCCACACGGAACCGGCGCTGCAATAAAGAAATTGAAGCTTGTCCATTTTCAATAAAGAGCTTGGTAGCTTCCGGAATTAAATCGTCCCAATCTTCCTCTGTTTCATCGTTGCTTTCGGCACTAACAGCCGCTGTACCGATTTCTTCGTTGTAGACCGGCTTGCCTTGTTCCTTTACCGCTTCTACAATGCGGTCAATTTCCTTATCGGAAACATAGACGCCCTGCACCCGCTGCGGTTTTGGCATACCGGTCGGATAAAATAGCATGTCGCC
>CABUKW010000175.1 GCA_902492275.1 uncultured Peptococcaceae bacterium | reverse complement strand
CTA
Source organism: uncultured Peptococcaceae bacterium (assembly GCA_902492275.1). Classification (GTDB taxonomy): domain Bacteria; phylum Bacillota; class Peptococcia; order Peptococcales; family Peptococcaceae; genus UBA7185. The sequence continues at coordinate 5,498 of CABUKW010000175.1, read as the reverse complement.
CCGCTTTGCCAGATTTGGGCTGTACGGTAATGGTTACGCGATCGCCTGCTACAGCGTAGTTTTTATCCAGAGTAACGGTGGCGTCGCCGGTGCTGTCCAATTTGACCGGATAGTTATAGGCGCCGCTGAATCCGCCGGAGCCGCCGGAAGATGTGTTGCGATTCCATTTGGCTGTCAGCGTTACAGTCCCGTTTACAGTATAGCTGTCACCGGCAGTACCTGCTAAGGTATCGCCAGCATACCAGCCTGCAAAGGTATAACCGGAGCGGCTGACTGTTGGTAAGGTGATGATATCATCGTCAACTGCTTCAACGGAGGTTGTGACACCATCATTATCAAAGGTAATCGTACACGTGTCTTCGCCGTTTGCGGCACTAATTGTTTTTACTGTACCGCCAGTCGCTAAGGCTTCTGTCAAATCGCTATGATAGGTATACATACCGTCAGCGTTTGCTTCATACTTCAGTTCATCCACTACATATTGGCTTACAGAAGTGGAATAACTGCCGCCGGAAATGGCAGAATCAACTTTTCCAACGAATTTATCATTTCCATATCCCTTTTCCGGATTTTCTACACCAATATCTGCAAGATTCAACACCTGATAAGCAGAGCGATCTTTAGCATTGGTATTTAAAACTGCATCGTCAGAAATTTTGATTGCAGCAGCTTGTTCTGTTTTACCCAAGTCATAAATGGCAATGGCACTGCCCTGTCCGTTGGCACAATTAAACGTACCGCCAGTAATAGTAAGATTCAGCGAATTTCCATATTGCGTATTTCCAGAGGTATAGGTGCCGCCGAACACATATAACGCGTCTGGCAGCCATGCATTGCCGCTATAATCATAATACTTTGCCGGATCGTCCATATTTTCAGTGACTGCATTAATCGTGCCGCCGGAGATATGGACCTGTCCCATCCGCAAAGAAATGCCGCCGTTTAAGGTGCCATCTGTAATCGTCAAATTCATCTGACCAGGCATATAAATAGCTTCGCTTTGTTTAGCCGGACCCTGCTTCGCTGTTAAGGTACCGCCATTGACAGTGAAATTCATATCGCCGGTGGTGTTGTTGCCTGTCAGCGGCGCGTATAAAGAATTGATTTCGCCGCCATTTACAGTTACCGAACCACCCTCTAACGCATAAATGCCATAATCTGTTGCACTTTCAATGGTACCGCTGTTTACAGTCAAAACTGCATTTGCGCCGTCTACATGGATTGCCTGTTGGTTATTTGCGCCAACAATTTTTCCGTTTCCTGCAAAATCCTGTACCGTTAAACAGCCTTTTACCGTTACACTTTCATCACCTGAAGCTGTTAATGTCTTCCCATTCAAATCCAAAACGATATCTTTATCACTGGCGACTGTTACACTTTCAGTAACGTCAGCAATCAGTGTTACTGTAGCGCCAGCAGAAGCTGCTTGAATGGCAGCAGATAAGGTGGAATAATAGGTTCCATCTACAACAGCTGCATTGTTCTCCTGCGCTAAGTCCTTATTCTCGAAATAGATACCGTTTTCATCTTTTACCATATCATTGGTTGGCGTTCCAACTCGATAGGTGCCATTTGCTTGCTTGATTCTGGCCTTCCCATCTTGCAGATATTTCGACGCGTTGCTGACATATTGGCTGGAATAGGTTCCGCCACTGATTGATACACTTCCGCCCGCATTATTATGGGCAATTACATAATACTTATCTGGGGCTTTGAAAGTACCTCCAGTAATTTCTAATTTTCCTTGATCCATCGTATCATCGCCGTAGCCATTCCAAATAACACTACTTGCATTGGATTCAAAGGTACCACCGATGATTTTGGCTACATTCCAGTTCATAACTGCATGCTGCGCTACATTGTTGAAATCGCCGCCATGGATGGTTAAATTGCCGTAATCATCATTTTTGATGGTATTCAAGCCGCCAGTAAAGGTACCGCCGTTAATGGTCAGCACAGCATCTTTTTCCGACGTATTCTCACTTCCATTATACCAGCCATTTTCAATTAAGCTGGAAAATTGCCCGTTTCCGTCTGCTCCTTGGCATACTGTAACGCCGGAATTAATTGTCATGGTTCCATAATTTCGGATAGAATAAAAAGAATTGCCGCCGCTATTGTTCACATCATTTTTTGCTTCTTGACTGCGTGTGAAATTCCCGCCATTCAAAATAGCGATACCATCAACAGCATTGTGTAATGCTGCCTTTGCATGGGTTACATTATCTACCGTTCCATTGCCTTCGACGGTCAATTTCCCGTTATTGATAATGGTGTGGTTACTTTGATTGGTCAAGGTACAATCGTTTAAGTTCAAAGTAATTTCTTGGTTTTCACCAATCGTAATATTTTCTGTGGTATCTTTCAGCAAAGTAATCGTAGAAGGCGTTGTGCCTGCCGCAGTCACTGCTTCCTGCAGGGTGTTATATTGGTCATTGCCAATTTGTGCTACTGGCGGCTCCCCTTCTGCAAAGGCTGCCACTGGCAAAATGGTCAACAGCATACACACGACCAACAGCATTGCCAATGGTTTTTTCCATTTCAAATTCATGTGATTCTCCTCCTCATGCATCCTCTGTTTATTCGCGCAAGCGGCTTTCCTTGATTTGCAGATTTGTCAAAAAACGCCGCGCCGGCCTGCGGATATGGACAAGACCAATCGGGCTTGCCCTTATTCACTGCGCTTATCCTGCACCGGCTTCTGCGGCTGTTTTGCAAAAGCTGACTGCAGCAAATGCAGCAATTCCAACACGCTGCGGAAAGATGTTTTTTTCTCGCCTTGCTTCCACATCACTTCCCCTTGCCAGCTGCTGTGCTGCCGGAACCGCACATGAATATAAAAGGTCTGACTGCCGCAGGAATCGGGCTGTAACGATTGTTCTGTCCAATACTGCTGCACCACTTTTTTCTCTTTGTGCAGCCACTGATAATAGACTTCCCGTTGTGCCGCCGTATCATTTTTCCGCTCTTTCTCCGACGAAAAAAAGTTTCTATGCTCTGTACAGGCCTGCGGATTGTCCAACCCGTCCATCATGGCGTCTATTTGTAATACCGCGTCCGCTAATCCAGAAAAAGTTTGGGGCTGTTCTAAATATAAATTATGAATACTGCCCCGCAGCTGCCCGTCCGGCTGTTTTTGCACCTGCAGCATAAAGGTGCGGCTGTTTTCCGGCAAATCAGCCGTGGAAAAAGCGGGCCGCGCCTCCTCCGGAATCCAATTTTCTGGTTGTATCATCATTCCCTCCTTTCCGTCCCTTTCAGCAATCGACGCTTTCACATGGTGTAAGCAATCTTTTACCGTTTTTTGGTGTGTTAAATATTATACATTTTTACATACAAAATTTGATACTACATAAAGCGGTTTTATAGTAAGCCATTACTATATGACCGCTTTTTATTTTTGTAACCATAAAAATTGAAAATGTATAATATTTCTGTTCCAGATTATGTCTATTATACCGTTTTTCTCTGTCTGCTGTCAATCTATTTTACTATATTTTCTGGTTGCCGTCTGCAAGTTTCTACAAAACAAGCGGTGTCGCAAAGATGACACACCGCCTGTCTGGCTTTCATTCTACAAACGCTTATATATTATCATATAATATTAAAACATGATTAAAACATAATAACACATTATAAAACATTTAAAACATTAAAAAACATGGAAAACAGAAAAAACAAACAAACGCCAAGCTGCTTTTGCAAATTTGCGCCCAACCCTTTTGGATAGGCGATAAGCGACTATGCTTGTCTATCAGTAAATTTTATACAAAGCAGGTTAATCAACAAAATTTCAGGTTAATCGACAAAAAAGCAGGTTAATCAACATGAAAATCATGCAATATTTGCCATGGTACGATTTGACAAAAATATCGATATCCTGTATATTGGACTGGAAGGAACCGCCATTCAGAGCAATTATCTGTAAATGCAATCTGCATAAAATTTTTTAACAGAGTTTTTTTCAGGAAATTGCTCCAATCATTTGCCAGATTTTGTACAGGAGGAATTGCCATGACCGCCACCAGCAGCGCGATTTACAAACAATTTAACAAGCAAGCCATCGCCTACGATTTGTCCGGCCGGCAAATGCAGCTGTGGCAGTTTTTATACGAGCTGTTGGCCGGCTATGGCCGTCACGATGTGATGATTCATACCTCTTTGCTGCTGGATGGACTGGAAATCAGCCGCAGTCAGTTTCTGCGCATTCGGCAGGTTTTGGTGGAATGGGGCTTTTTGGCCATCCGGCAGAACAGCCGCCAGCAAACCTTTTACACGCTGTTGTTGGAAGGCCGGCAGGTTGCCCTTGCTGCCGCTGCGCCGCAAAAAGACGAATGTTCCAAAGACGCCCGTCCTTCTGCTCCCGAACCCGCTGTGCAGGAAGAACGGCGGCAGCCTTCTGCTGCCCCAAGCACACCGGCACCGGCGGAAACCGACTGCAGCGCCGTCCCTGCTCAGCCAAGCAGCCCCATGGCGTCCCAACCAACCCAGTCCCCTGCCGCCAGCACCTTTTCCATCAGCGGCGAGGCCTTTCCCGGCGGCGACGTGATTTTGAACAACGCTTGCTCCGCCGATTTGCAGCAATTTTACGAGCCTTACGACAACGCCATGCTCAGCGGCTATCTGCGGCAATGGGTGGAAATGCGGCGGAAAAACGGCTGGACGCTGACCAGTTGGGGCCTGTGGACGCTGCTGGAAAAACTGCGCGCTCTGGCCGAGGACAGCGCCGAGAGGATGGCCTCTATTGTACAGCAATCGCTGAAACGGCGCTGGAAAGGCTTTTATCCGCTGCAAGCGCAGCGTTGTCCCAGCGGCGAACGTTTGCGCAAACTGGAAGAACAGCAAGCCCGGGAAAAAGAGCGGAACCGCCGTCATCTGCCCAAAAGTCTGCGGAAATTTGAGGCCGACGACACGGATTTATCCTTTTTGGAAGAATGACGCTGCCAACAATCCACAAATAAACCAAAGGAGACATTCCCATGAGCAAAAAGAAACACAAGGCGTTACAAAAACAGAACCTGCACGCCCAAGAGCAGACCATCAACAAGTATAAGCTGGACTGGCAAAAAATCTGTCTCTTTGAACCGGCCTATCTGCCCACAGGGGTCAATGGCTGCCGGATTTACTACGACGACGGCGTGATTGACGAAATACCGGCCCGCATCAACTGGGTGCTGGACGATTGGGCCGCTTATCTGAACACCAGCATAGAAATTTTGCAGGAGCAAACCCGTAATTGGCTGGGGGAAGGCAACTGGCGGAAAATGCCCCTTGGGCTGAACCGCCGTTTCTGTCTGGTGCCGGTTCGCTGCCGCCGGCCGCTGCGGCACAATGACGGCGCCGTCGGCTATGCCGTATTGCAAAAAATAAAGCTGGTGCAGGAGCAGTGGGATAATCGTGCCGCCCTGCATTTTCACACCATCAAACTGCCCATACAAATTGTAGACAGCCGACGCTGCGTAACCCAAAATATTGCCCTGGGTTGGGCCATGGTGTAT
>CABUKW010000174.1 GCA_902492275.1 uncultured Peptococcaceae bacterium | reverse complement strand
TGAGATCCCTGAAAAAATCCAGGAAGTTTATGCACTTGCAGAGCAGATCAAAAAAGATTTTTATGGAAACCGTATCGTATTGTTTGCACCGCTGTATTTGTCCAACTATTGCGTCAATGGCTGCGTATACTGTCCATACCATGGGCCGAACAAGCACATCACCCGCAAAAAGCTGACCAGAGAAGAAATCATTCAGGAAGTCATCGCCCTGCAGGATATGGGCCATAAACGTCTGGCTTTAGAAGCAGGGGAAGATCCGGTAAACAACCCCATCGAATACATTCTGGACTGCATTGACGCCGTTTACAGCGTCAAACATAAAAACGGCGCCATTCGCCGCGTCAATGTCAACATTGCCGCCACCACGGTAGAAAACTACCGCAAACTGAAGGAAGCCGGCATCGGCACCTATATTCTGTTCCAGGAAACCTACAACAAAGAAAGCTATGAACAGCTTCATCCCTTCGGGCCAAAATCGGACTACGCTTATCATACCGAAGCCATGGACCGGGCTATGCAGGGCGGCATTGACGACGTCGGCTGCGGCGTGTTGTTTGGCTTGAACATGTACCGTTACGACTTTGTCGGCATTCTGATGCATGCCGAACATTTGGAAGCCGTTTACGGCGTAGGGCCTCATACCATCAGCGTACCCCGTATCTGTCCAGCCGATGACATCGACCCAGGCACTTTCAGCAATGCCATTGACGACGACACCTTTGCCAAAATCGTAGCGGTACTGCGTATCGCCGTGCCATACACCGGTATGATTGTCTCCACCCGCGAATCGCAGAAATCCAGAGAACGGGTGTTGGATTTGGGCATCTCCCAAATTTCCGGAGGCTCCCGCACCAGCGTAGGCGGCTACACCGAAGATATTCGTCCAGAAGACACCACCCAGTTTGATGTCAGCGATACCCGCAGCCTGGATGAAGTGATGAAATGGCTGTTGGAAACTGGCTATGTGCCCAGTTTCTGCACCGCCTGCTATCGGGCAGGCCGTACCGGCGACCGCTTTATGGAATTTGCCAAAACCGGACAAATTCATAACTTCTGCCATCCTAACGCTTTGATGACCTTGAAAGAATATCTGGAAGACTATGCTTCCCCCGAAACCAAAGCCATCGGCGATCAAGTGATTGCAGAACAATTACCCAAAATCACCGACCCGACCAAACACAGAATTTGTACTGAAAACTTAAAGAAAATTGAAGAAGGACAGCGCGACTTCCGGTTCTAAGGAATTGCCAAACTCCAAACCGCTGCGAAAAACAGAGGGTTGCAGTTAGTTGATAAGCGACGCTAGACTGCCGCGGAAAAGAAACCAGTTTGTCCTAGATTGCAAAGCGAACTCCGCTTCAGGACAAACACCTTTTCTGCGGCAGCTTTTTGTCTTTGATAATCAATTTCCCTTACATCGAAAAATCCCTGCCCTTCCTGATCGCTATGCACAGCTTTTATGGATACCGGCCAAAAAATGAAACAATCTTGTTGAAACGGCGCCGAAAAAAAGAATTGTTGTCAGGATACTGCGCTTCTTGTCCCAGTTACAGATTTTTTTGCAGATAAACAAGGTACGGATGCCCCACTGCCCCAGGCTGTCCAACGGCTCTTTTTCCATATTGGTTCTCCCATTTGCGCCTATTTATACTAGCTATCCTAAAATCTCGTACTTTTCTATTTTATTGCGACATGCTATGATAGTAGCATAAGACTTGCTTTGAGAAAACAATAACAATGCGTTCGCAACAGGAGGTGAACCCTTTGCTTCAGGAAATGATACAGCTCTATCAGGCACGGCAGGATTTTTTTCAAGACCTGCTGCTGGAGCATTTACAGCTCTCCGCCATTTCCATTGCATTGGCGCTGGCCGCCGGTTTAGCGCTGGGCATTCTCATCGCGCAGCAGGACAAACTCTCCCTGCCAGTGCTGGGTGCCATCAACTTTATCTATACCATTCCGTCCATTGCCTTGTTTGGCTTTTTACTGCCTTTCACCGGCATCGGCAACAAATCGGCGATCATTGCGCTGACGGTCTATGCGCTACTGCCCGTTGTGCGCAATACCCACGCCGGTCTTACCAACATTGACCCGGTAATTTTAGAAGCGGGCACCGGTATGGGCAGCACCTCCTGGCAGCTTTTGTGGAAAATCAAGCTGCCGCTGGCCATGCCTATCATCATTGCCGGTATCCGCAACATGGTGGTGATGGTCATTGCCACCTGCGGTATCGCTGCCTTTATCGGCGCCGGCGGCCTGGGCGTTGCCATCTACCGCGGCATCAACACCTATCAGCCGGCTATGACCTACTTGGGCAGCCTAATGATTGCCGCCATCGCTCTGCTATGCGATATTTTGCTGGGGCTGGTGGAAAAACGGGTAACGCTGCGGGTAAATGGCAAAGTGCCGGAGAAAAAACAACGCAAGCTGTCTTAATGTTGGCAAGCTCTGGTTCTGTGCATGTAAATCACGGAGCCGGAGCATACCATAGAAATTATCTATCCAAAAAAGGAGACTTCAACATGAACCACTTTTGCAAAAAAACACTGGCGCTACTGCTGATCTGCGCCCTCGCTTTCGGCAGTCTGGCAGGCTGCTCCGGCGGCAGCCAACAGCAAGCCGCCAGCAACGACCCCATTCGCATCGGCTGCAAACCGATTCCGGAACAAATGATTTTACAGGAAATTCTGGCCCAGCTCATCGAAGCCAAAACCGATTTAACCGTAGAACGGCTGGAAGCCACCGCCGGCGGCACCAGCAACATTCAAATTGCCATGGAAAACGGCGAAATGGATTTATATCCCGAATACACTGGTACCGGCTGGCTGCTGGTGCTGAAAAATGAAGAAACCGACGACGCTGACTATATTTTCACCCAACTCAATCAGCAATACAACGAAAATTATGATATGAGCTGGATTAGCCTGTACGGCTTTGAAAACACCTATACGCTGGCGGTACGTCCAGAAACCGCTCAGCAGTACAATTTGCGCACCATTTCCGACCTGTCGGCAGTCAGCGACCAACTGGTATTTGGCGCCAACTTTGACTATTTTGAACGGGATGACGGCTATAATGCGTTATGCGCTGCCTACAATCTGCATTTCAAAGATACTGCCGAGGTAGATCAGGGGCTGAAATACCACACGCTGGCAGAAGGCAGATGTGATGTGATTAACGCCTACACCACCGACTCCCAAATTGCCGATTACGGCATGGTAACATTGGCCGACGATCAAAAATTCTTCACCGACTACCGCTGCTCTACCGTTATCCGCAATGCAGTGCTGGAGGCCCATCCGGAGCTGCGGGAAACGCTGGAACTGATGGAAGGCTTAATCAGCAACGAAGAAATGATGCAGATGAACTATGAACTGAACACCAATCACCGGCTGGAAAGCGACATTGCCGCCGAATTTTTGCAGTCCAAAGGGCTGATCGAATGATAACGCCCAATCCTGTTATCCAGTTCCGGCAGGCCAGCAAACAGTATCACGGCCGCTACGCCCTGGAGCCTCTCACGCTGGATGTCGCTCCCGGCGAATTTCTCAGCGTGGTAGGCTCCTCTGGCGGCGGCAAAACCACACTGCTCAAGCTGATTAACGGCTTGTTGCTGCCCAGTTCCGGCCAAGTGCTGGTGTTGGGCCAGGATACTGCTCAGGTAGACCTGATTGCCCTGCGTCGGCAAATCGGCTATGTCATTCAGGGGGCGGCTCTTTTTCCCCACCTCACTGTGGCCGATAATATCGGCTATGTACCCAGCCTTTCCGGCAAAAAGCTTTCGCAAGAGCGATTGGAACAGCTTATGAAGCTGGTAGACTTATCCCCAGAGCTGCTCTCCCGTTATCCCATCAGTCTGAGCGGCGGCCAGCAACAGCGGGTGGGCATTGCCAGAGCCCTAGCCAATCGGCCGCCCATTATGCTAATGGACGAGCCTTTCGGCGCTGTCGATGAAATTACCCGCGTGATTTTGCAGGACAGCATTCAGCAGCTACACCGGCAGCTACAAACTACCATCGTCTTCGTCACCCACAATATCCGAGAAGCCCTATACTTATCGGATCGGGTGTTAATTCTCAATCACGGACAGGTGCAGCAGTTGGACAAACCGGATGCCATCCGCACCAACCCCGCCACCCAATACGTAAAGCAATTATTGCGCTGAACGGTCCATGCCGTTCGGCGTTTTTTCTTTTTATGACCACGTTCTTTCTGTTTGTCACGCTAGGCCCGTCAGCGCGCCGCAAATAAAAATCACTTATAGCAGAAGCCCGCTGTAAGAAAACTGTTGAAATTGCACGGCATTTCAAGGAAAATAACACTATACCAATCGTTCAATCTTTTCAAATATAATCTTTTGCTATTGCTACTACTTTTTTGCCGGAGTGATACCCATGATGATCTTTGATGAAAATAATCTGACGGTGGAGCAATACCTCCATCTGCGCCAACAGGTGCGCTGGAAGCCGTTGGCCCCACAACAAGCGCAAAAAGCACTGGATAACAGCCTGTATGTGTTGTCGGCTTACCATGACGGCGAACTGGTGGGCATGGGCCGTTTGGTGGGCGACGGCGCTGTAATTTGCTACATTCAGGATCTCATCGTAGTGCCCAATATTCAGGCCCACGGCATCGGCTCCATGATAATTGAGCGGCTGATGGCTTATGCCGCCTCGCTGGGTTTTCCCGGCACTACCATGATGCTGGATTTGATGTGCGCCAAAGGGCGGGAAACCTTTTACCAAAAACATGGCTTTATCGCCCGTCCCACGGACGAGCTAGGCCCCGGCATGATTCAATATTTAGAACTATAGCACACTGGAAAGGAGCCGTTTTCCATGCCAATCAAAGGCGTTTTGTTCGATTTGGACGGTACACTCATCGACACCAATGAATTGATTTTTCAGAGCTTTGAATACGCGCTGGACGCCGTTCTGCACACTAGCGTCCCCCGTCATTTGCTGACCTTCACCTTTGGTAAGCCTCTGCAGCAGATTATGCAGGAATTGGGCGGATCCCAGGCCGAGCCACTGCGTCAGGCCTTTGTAGAATACACTTTGGCCCATGAAGACCAAATTTCCCTCTTTCCCGGTGTGGAAGATGCTTTGCGCCAGCTAAAAGCAATGGGAATTGGCACAGCGCTGGTAACCTCCCGCCTTTATCGCGGCGCCAAACGAGATTTGGATTTATTCCAACTAGCCGGGTACTTTGACGTGTTTATCACACCGGAATCCACTCAACACCACAAACCCCATCCAGAGCCAGCTCAAAAAGCTCTGGCCGCATTACAACTTGCCCCGCAGCAGGCCATTTTTGTCGGCGACAGTAGCCACGACTTACAGTGCGGTAAAGCGGCAGGCTGTCAAACCGCCGCCGTCCGCTATTCCCTGTTCCATCCCGAAGAGCTGCTGTTGCAAAAGCCCGACTACCTGTTAGATAGCCTGTTAGAACTGGTAACCATTGTGGAAGGAAACTTGTAGTCTTTTTGCTGCCGCGCCATGGTTCATATTTTTTAGTGCGGCCCACTCTTGCAAAATCAGCAA
>CABUKW010000173.1 GCA_902492275.1 uncultured Peptococcaceae bacterium | reverse complement strand
CAGCTCAGTACGGGCTGTGGCCAGAAATTCTTTTTTGATTATCACAATCACCACGCCGGCAGGCCCCAGGTTTTTCTGCGCGCCAGCGTAAATTAAGTCAAAGTCGGCCACATTTACCCGACGGGACAAAATATCGCTGGACATGTCGCAAATTACCGGCACGTCAAACTTGGGAAACGTGGGATATTCGGTGCCATAAATGGTGTTGTTGGCCGTCAAATGCACGTAGGAGGTTTCCGGTTTGATGGTGAACTCCTGCGGAATATAGCTATGATTGCGGTCGGCGCTGGAAGCGGCTTCATAAGCTTCGCCGAAGAATTTAGCTTCCGCCATGGCCTTTTTGGCCCACACACCGGTGTTCACATAAGCGGCGTATTTTTTCGTGAAAAAGTTGGCTGCCGTCATCAGAAACTGGGTGCTGCCGCCGCCCTGAATAAAGAGAATTTCATAATTGTCTGGAATTTCCATCAGCTCCCGCAGTAAAGCCTTGGTTTCCTGATGCATAGCGTCGTATTCACTGCTGCGATGACTCATTTCGATAATGCCCATGCCGGTATCTCGGTAGTTCAAAAATTCGGCCTGGGCTTCTTTTAACACCGATTCCGGCATGGCCGAAGGACCGGCGTTAAAATTATAGGCGCGTTTCATATTATATGTTCATTCCTTTCCTGAAAATGTTGTAGGTAGAAACATGGCGTCACATTGCGATGGGAATGTACTATCTGCTCTGACAAATAAAAAAAGAAGCTGCCCCTTATGGGGCGAGCTTCTCTATCTCGCGGTACCACCCAAATTGACTTGCGCCATCTCGTGTTTGCTGTATCGGGCGAACCCGTCGGATTCCTCATCCGCCGCTCCAGAGCGGAACAAGTATGCTTTGCTGCTGCCTTGCATCAACCGGCAGCTTTCTGTAAACGCCACATACCGCTTCTCTTTCCTCGCGTTTTTTGTACTTGATATATGTTTTCATTGTAACACTTGCGAAAAATACCGTCAAGAAAAATATTGTGTGTATTTTTTATTATCTTTCTTACCGGTCGCTGCGCAGCTTGAACAGCAGAAAGGCGGACACTACCAAAGCTGCGGCATAGAGCAGCGCGAAAATGAATAAAGTGCTTTGATAGGTAGACAGCGTTTCTTTGGCCCAGGAGATGATGCAGGGACCGACAATGCCAGCCATAGCCCAGGCGGTCAGAATGCGTCCATGGATGGAGCTTAAATGCTTCGTGCCGAATACATCGCCCAAATAAGCAGGAATGCAGGAGAATCCGCCGCCGTAGCAGCTCATCACGATAAATAGGAAAATTTGAAACAGAATGGCGTTGCCCACGTTGCCCAAAATCAACATGGCGACAATCTCCAGAATAAAAAAGCCGGTGTAGACTACATCGCGACCAAAATAGTCGGATAATGTGGCCCAGAATAATCGTCCGCCGCCGTTAAAAAGTCCCATCACGCCGACAATGCCGGCTGCGGCCAGGGCTGTCATGCCAGTAGTTTCCTGCAAAATTGGCGAGGCTACCGAAAGCAGCGCAATGCCACAGGTGATATTGATGAACAGCAAAAACCATAGCGCATAGAACTTCCAGGTTTTCATGGCTTCGTTGGCAGTGAATTGCTGACGGCGGTCTTTATGGGTGCCGGTTTGTTCTGGCAAATATCCTTCTGGTACAGGGTGAATGAGAAAAGCCGAGGTTGCAATGACGATAAAATAGGCTATGCCAATGGTGTAGAAGGTGTTTACCAAACCAATATTGGTGATGAGTGAGCTAATCACAGGACCGGCAATGGCTGCTGCAAAACCGAAACCCATGATGGCCAAGCCTGTGGCTAAACCGGGACGGTCATAGAACCAGTTGACCAACGTTTTTACTGGCGTAATATAACCAATTCCCAAACCAATGCCGCCGATGCAGCCATAAAATAAATAGAGCAACGGCAACGATTGCTGGCTTACGGCGAAACCGCTGCCGATAAGGCCGGTACAATAAAACAAACCGCAGAGCAGCCCCGATTTACGTGGCCCCATATTTTCGACAATGGTGCCCAAAAAGGCCGCCGACATTCCTAAAAAGAAAATGGCGATGCTGAAAATCCAGGAAACCTGCGATAGGGAAACGTCCAGCGCGTCCATAACAGGGTTGGTAAATACGGACCAAGCGTAAACAGCGCCAATGCTGATATGGATGCCCACTGCCGGAATGGCTCCGTTGAGCCAGCGATTTGTTTTCATGATTGCTACCTCTTTCTGTAAGATATTTATATAATGATTTGTATATGGCCATATAAAATTTTACATGACGACAGGGAAAAGTATACAACAGGTCTTATAGAAATACAATTACAATTTACCGAAAAAGAATAATAGAATTTAATCATTCAGGCAAAATATTTTTGTGTAAAGAGCGGCAACGCGTTTATGTCTGTAAAGAACTTTGTATTGTGATTAGATAAGTAAAGCGTATTTCCATTCTCTTCATTTACATAATCTTTGTAATATGGTATGATAAACAATAGAAACTGGTACAATTTAGCAATCCATAGATACAAATTTCAGTAATCTCTCTAGCACCCATACCGGTAAAATCAATGCAAAGGTGTGTACAGATTATGAAAGCAAACAAACATGTAAAAGACAGTGTTTTCTCTGCTTATTTCAGCGAGAAAAATGAACGGCTGGTAGAATTGTTCAACGCCCTGGAAGGTACCGATTATCCGCCGGATACGCCGGTGGAGGTGAACACGCTGCAGGATGTGCTGTGGATGGACCGTGTCAATGATTTATCCTTTATATTGAATGGTCAACTGCTGGTGCTTTTAGAGCATCAGTCTACCATCAATCACAACATGGCGCTGCGGTCGTTGCTGTATTGCGCGCGGCTTTATGAAAAGCTGCTTCCCAGAGATGCGGTATATCGTATGGCCCGTGTGAAGATTCCCAATCCTAAATTTATTATTTTGTATAATGGGCAGGAGCCGTGCCCAGAGCATGATACGGAATATTTGTCTGATGCGTTTCTGGAATCGGAAGAAAATCCCATGTTAAATTTGCGGGTAGAGGTGTATAATGTCAATTATACCGAGCATGCGGTGGTACAGGCGGCTTTGATTGAACGCAGCCAGAGCCTGAAAGAGTACAGCCAATTTGTTTATCAATTGCAGCAGGGAAAACGGGAAGGTAAATTTTTTGAAGAAGCGCTCAAAGATGCAGTAGACTATTGTATTGCGCATGGCATCATGTGCGGATTTTTAGAAAAACATGGGAGCGAGGTGCGGAATATGTTATACACCGAATGGAATATGGAAGACGCTTGCCGGGTTGCCAAAGAAGAAGCGATGGAACAAGGTTTTGCCCAAGGTCTGGAACAGGGTATCGCAAAGGGGATTGAAGAAGGCTTGGAGCAAGGTATTGCGAAAGGCTTAGAACAAGGTATCGAACAAGGTATTGAAAAGGGCATGGAGAAAGGCATCAAACAAGGTATGGAAAAGGGCAGAAGCGAAGGTGTGCGAGAAACAATTCTTGCTTTTAAAGGGATTATTGCGCCAGAGGTAATTGCGGAAACCTTGAAACTACCTTTATTTGAAGTATTACGCATTTTGGAGCCGGAAACGGAACATACAGACTGCATATCGACGACGCCGTGAATTTGAAAAATCTTTATGCAGGAGCCATAAATGTTCTTTGTGGACGGGAAGCAGGAAATTATGCCCTTTTGCTTTTGGAAAGAGGCTGAACAAAAAGGCCGACAGGTTTTAGCAGAATGTTTCATAAGAATATAAAAAATTATGCAGAGTAACCGGAGAAATGAAGAAAGGATGGAGAAACATGTTCCAGTTTGTTTATGCCGATGAAGAGGGCAACGGCTATATTGATGAAGATTATTTTGCCTTGGGCTTGCTGGGCGCTCAATTTGTAGAACCCAGCGAGGAAGAAGTGATTCCGCTGCCGGAGGGCGCCAGTCTCACCATGATTCCCAACCGGGCGCCGGTGGTCATTGATGATAATGACCAGTTTGTGCTGTATCCTGGTGAAGGATGGGTGATGGGGGCGCTATTGCCGCAAGGTTATACCCGCACGCTGCTGCCTGCCTTTGTCAATCGGGACGGTGCAGATGGTTTGCCGCTTTTTGGTTATGCGGCGGTGTTTGCCCAAGATGGCGAATTATATGTGGCGGCGGTGCCTACCGATGAAGATTACAAGTGGAATCCCCAGTATTTTAACACCACAGATTTGGCGGCGCGTATAGAGACGTTGCAGCGTAAATTCCCAGAAAACCGTTTGTTGAAGCAGTTGGGACACTGTGCGCTGGAGTATGGCTGCTTTACGGCGCAGAATATTTTTTATCATCGCTGGGAAGGCGGCATTCCTGTGTCGCCGGTGTGCAATGCCCGCTGTTTAGGTTGTATTTCTTTGCAGCCTAGCGAATGCTGTCCGTCGCCGCAGAGCCGGCTGACTTTTGTGCCTACGGTGCAGGAAGTTGTGGAATTGGCGGTGCATCATCTGCAAGATGCGGAGGACGGCATTATCAGCTTTGGACAGGGCTGCGAGGGCGATCCCAGCATGCAGGCTGATTTGATTGCGGAAGCTATTGTGGAAATCCGCCGTCAAACCAACAACGGCACCATCAATATGAATACCAATGCTGGCAATACGGCAGGCATTCAAAAGATTGTGGATGCAGGCATTGACTCTCTGCGGGTGAGCTTAAACAGCGGTACCGATGAAGTGTATCGGGCTTATTACCGGCCCGCCAATTATACGTTGGACAACGTGCGTCAGTCCTTGCGGTATGCCGCCGATCATGGCGTGTATACCTATCTGAATCTTTTGACCTTCCCGGGGATAAACGATTGCAGCGACGAGGTGGAAAGTTTACTGCAGCTCGTGCGGGAGCATGACGTAAAAGCTATCCAGGTACGCAACCTTAATATCGACCCAGAAACGATGAAGCCTATTTTCGGATTGCTGACGGAAGAACCATTGGGCGTGCCTGCTTTTTTGCAGATTTTAGCGGAAGAATTGCCGCAGGTGGCCATTGGTAATTACACCAAACCTTTTCGCAGAAAAACGAAAAATCGGTAAAAAAATCATTGACTAATTGTGCCGAAAATATTATACTAACTAAATGTAATGTGCAATTCGGGAATTCCAATAGAAAGAGGTGTAACGGATGAAAGAAGGTATTCACCCAAAATATGAGACTGTAAAAGTTATCTGCGCTTGCGGTAATGAATTCGAAACCAGATCTACTTCTAAACATGATATTAAAGTAGAAATCTGCTCTCAGTGCCATCCTTTCTACAGCGGTAAACAGCGTGTCCATGCTGCTGCTGGTAGAGTAGAAGCATTTAACAAGAAATTTAATAGAGGCTAATTGCCGAAACATAAGGAGTATCAGTCCCAGGGGCTGGTACTCTTTTTTGTTTGCACAATGTGAAAATCAGTAAATTAAATTTCCGCAGAAGGTGTCAACTGTTGTTTACACGTTCTAGTGTTGTAGCGGTTTTCCATATCAGGTAGTGTTTCGTCCTACTAAGCGCCCATCGTTCTGATGTGAAGCATTTTTCTCCTGCAATTTTATCAAGGTGTCA
>CABUKW010000172.1 GCA_902492275.1 uncultured Peptococcaceae bacterium | reverse complement strand
CAAGGAGAACATCAAGGTTCGCCGTTTTGCTTTCTATGAGGGCCATTGCGCCGCTTACGTTCACGGCGGCGGCACCCACGGCGTTATCGTTAAGTTCGATACCACCGATGAAGTTGCTGCTAAGCCGGAGTTCGTTGAGTTTGGCAAGGATATTGCAATGCAGATTGCTGCTGCAAACCCGAGCTACCTGAACCGTGAGGCTGTGCCTGCTGAGGCTATCGAGAACGAGAAGAAGATTATCATCGCTCAGATGGCTAACGATCCGAAGGCCGCCAACAAGCCCGACGCTATCAAAGAGAAGATGGCTACCGGCCGTCTGGGCAAGTTCTACAAGGAGAACTGCCTGGTCGATCAGGCTTTCATCAAGGATGGCAACATGGACGTGAACGCCTATGTGAACGCTACCGCTAAGAAGCTGGGCGGCGATATCAAGATCGTCGAGTACACCCACTTCATCAAGGGCGAAGGCCTGGAAAAGCGCGTTGACGACTTCGCTGCTGAAGTTGCCGCCGCTGTTAAGGGCTAATTAGCTGATTGCTTTCTGAAAGAGCACTTTGAGAGTTTACCTCTTAGGGTGCTCTTTTTTGTTTGCTTTTGAGTGGTAAAATTTGGAACGCTATCTCCAGAAAAGCCACCGGCCTTTGTTCAGCTAATCCGATTTTTGTGTCTCTTTCACGCATGTGATTATCCTCAATTTCTGCCAGTATCCTATCCGAAACTCTACCATGACCAATGGCATCGTCCTTGATCCGTTCCTTGGCAGCGGCGCTACGCTGATTGCCGGTGAGAAAACAGACCATGTGTGCCGGGGCATTGAGTTTGACCCGAAGTTCGTGGATGTCATCGTGAAGCGGTACGCCTGTTTGCTCTCTTCCATTTTTTCTTTGGCGATCTCAGCACGGTTGACATAATCCTGAACAGCATTTACGGCTAATCTAAATCCTTCAGTAATAGCCCAAATGGCCGCGGCCTGAGCAGCAGTTGTCAACATCTGCAGGCCAATACCCTTGATAGCGTTTGTCAGTTTGCCTGCGCCGGTTACGGAACTAAAGAAGTTTTCTACAGAGATATTAGCCTTGTCTGTGTGTTTTACAAAGTCCTGGAGAATTACAGAGGAGTTTTTGAGGGTGGCGTCAAATGATTCATTTTTTTTCTTGAAAGTAAGACTACTTTCATTGGTATAAGCGTCTTTGAATTTTTTCAATGCCTCAGTATCTGCATCTAAATCCTTAACAAAGTCATAGTCATTATTGAAATTACCGGTCAGCCAAGAAAATAGAGTTCCTTTTTTCGTAACTCCTATATCATTAGCTTCAGAGAAGGCTTTTCTAAAATCTGTAATGGATTCTCGCCATTCTTTTCCGTTAAGAGTCACAAAAGACCCAGTGTTCAGATCGTTACCTGTTCCAAACAAGTTAAATAGATTCAAAATCAGGTTGTTCTACTAATTATTGTGTGGTATAATCAGTATAAGGTTACAAAATAGCTTATCTGGGAGGTATAAAAATATGAACTTTAACGAAAGACGTGATTATGTTTGTCCTGTTTGTGGCCGTTTTTTTTCTTCTGAGGATTCTTCTCCTAGTTGCGATTTCTGCAAAAATCATAATAATTTAATCATTTGGACTAATGTTATAGAGGATCTAATTGCGCAAGCAAACAGTTTGTCTCCATTAGAATTTCAAGAAAATATAAAACTAAGCCCAGAGGATAAATTTTGTCTTGAAAAACGAAAAAACGACTTGAGAGAACAAAAGGCAATTAAATATAGAGCAGTGCGCAATGAGCTCCTCTATAAAAAATACGTCTACAACAACCCCCTCTTTGATCAAGCCAAGTTTGACATGCGTGCCGAATGGGAATACGAAAACGCCGTAGAGATGGAAGAGTGCCACCGTCGCGCAGCGGAAGAAGCTTCTCGCCCTCGCTGCCCCAAGTGTGGCTGTACCGAGTTCCAGATGGTTCCCCGCAAGTGGTCGCCCCTTACCGGGTTCCTGACGAACAAGGTTGACCGAGTATGCGTGAAGTGTAAGACGAGATATTAAGGATAGTCCTCTTATATATCTAAAAACATAAAAAGGAGTACAAACACTTTCTGCAACATATATGACATCCCTATAGTTGCAAAAAACATAAAATAGCCAAAGCAAAATCTCCACCGTCCATAAAAAAATCACCTCTCAAAAATACCAAAAGCCCCGGCCATTAAAGGTCAGGGCTTATCTTTATTGTATGCTGGTAAAATCAATCGTTCCATGCGTACATCGTAAATATAAAGTGGCTTTTTTGTGCTGAAGTTGAAGTTTTTTCTTGTCCAATCCTCCCTAGTCCAATCCTCCCTAAAGGAATATAATAAAAAAGACAAAATTCAAAACGAGCTACCGACATGAATTCCACGCAAGACAGCACAGCAACCCAAAAGTCACTCTTTGCACGGTATCAGGAGCACATCACCAGCGCAATTTTTATCGGCCTGGTGCTTGGTATCCTGACCGGGCTTTTCCTGGCAAGCCGCTTTGATGTGGTCCTGACCGTTACCACATTGCTTGGCAGCATTTACATGAATGCGCTGAACATGATGATCTTTCCGCTGGTGTTCTGCTCCATCGTGGTGGGCATTACCAGCATCGGCAACGCCAAAACCACCGGAAAAAGCACCGGCGGTGCCATGATATTCTTCCTGTTCACTACAGCGCTGGCAAGCTTTGTGGGACTGATTATCCCCAGAGCCATCAATCTTGGAAAAGGCGCCCGGTTTGAAATGGCAACCTCCGATATCGAGGCCAGCAAAATGACCAGCATTCTTGACACCGTCAAAAACCTGATTCCCGCCAATCCGGTGGCTGCTTTTGCCAACGGTAATATGCTGCAGGTGCTGACTTTTGCGGTTATCATCGGCTTTACCCTTGTTGCAATCGGCGAAAAAGGCGAGCCGCTGCTGAAAGTGATTGAATCCGGCAACGAGGTTTGCCTGAAAATCATCAGCACCGTGATGTACTTTACCCCCATCGGCGTTTTCTGCACCATTGTTCCGGTGGTGGAAGCCAACGGCACAGAAACCATTCTTTCCCTCACAACCCTGCTGGTCGTTCTTTATGTTACCTTCTTCTCATTTGCCGCTATCGTGTATGGCGGTTCCGTCAAGTTCCTTGGCAAGGCAAGCCCGGCAAAGTTTGTTAAAGCCTGCCTGCCGGCAGCTCTGAACGCCTTTGGCACCTGTTCCAGTTCGGCCACCATCCCCCTCAGCAAGCAGTGCATGGAGGACGAGATGGGCGTATCCGATAAAATCACCAGTATCGTTATCCCTCTGGGCGCAACGGTCAACATGGATGCTGTTTCCATCGTGTTGTCGTTCATGATCGTGTTTTTCGCCAACGCCTGCGGCGTTGAGGTCAGTACCTCCATGATGAATGTGATCCTGCTGGCAAATGTGATCTTGTCCGTGGGCACCCCCGGCATCCCCGGTGGTGCAATCGCTTTGTTCGCCGCGCTGGCTACCATGGCGGGTCTCCCGGCTGGCGTGATGGGCGTTTATATCAGCATCAATACCCTATGCGATATGGGCGCTACCTGCGTGAACGTTATTGGCGATATGGCAGGCTGCGTGGTGCTGAAAGAGAAAATTAAGCTGGATGACTGACACAGTTCCCACAAAACAAAATAACAAGTTACATTTGGGCGGGCAGCAACGAAAAACAACTGCCCGCCTTTTTGCTGCCTGCTTTGCTTTCAGCGGAAAAAGATGCTAAAATAAAGCAGTTGAAAAATCACACCGGAAGGGGAGCACACAAAAACGCAAGATGGACGATAAAATAAAGAATACCTCAAAGCCCGGCGTGGCATATTATCATCTGCCGGGGCTGTTTGAATTTTATGGGCTGTACCGCATGTTCCTGCCGCTGTTCTATCATCACAGAGAATATTTTTACAACTGGTGCGCCATCGGCTCCATTTATGGGGCCCTGGGCGACTGCATCTGGGGTGGCGGCCGCACAAGTTTTGGCGTGCAGGACCCCGAAGATGTTATGGATCTGATGCGCGAATATGGGATATCCGCCCGGCTGACATTCAGTAACTCACTGCTGCGTGAAGAACACCTGGCGGACATAAAGTGCAACGCCCTGTGTAAGCTGTTTGAAAATAGCGGCGGCGCACAAAACGGCGTTATTGTCCATTCGGACTTGCTGCTCAGATATCTGGAAAGCCGTTATCCGGGGCTTTACTTTGTTTCATCTACAACCAAGGTGCTCACGGAATTCCCGCAGTTACAGGCGGAATTGAATCGGGATGACTTCCGCTATGTTGTGCCGGATTTCCGGTTAAATAAAGAATTTGAACAGCTGAACAACCTGCCCCAGCCCCAGAAAGATAAAGTGGAATTCCTTTGCAATGAATGCTGCTGGTTTGGCTGCAAGGACAGAAAGCGCTGCTATGAAAATGTAAGCCGTAAAAACCTTGGCGAAACCTGCCCCGACCACCGCTGCGCAGCCCCTGGCGCACAGGAAGGGTATCGCTTTTCAAAAGCAATGGACAACCCCGGTTTTATTGGCATCCAGGATATTCAAAATATCTATCTGCCCATGGGCTTTTCCAACTTCAAAATTGAGGGCCGCGGGCTTGGCAGTGCCTTAATTTTGGAGTTTCTGCTTTACTATATGACAAAGCCAGAATACCAGCTGCGCGTCCGCGAAGAAATTTATCTCAATAATATGCTAGACCTGTTCTGAATTTAAGAATTAAATGTCAGTTTAGCACAGAAAAATTCTGGAATCCTCTTGCTCTCATGCTACATGAGGGACGTATACGCAAAGTATCCCTTAAAAATAAAAAAGCAAATTGAAAGTGAGGCATGATGATCGAATGAATGATTTTGTTTATAACAGCGGCGTACGGATTATTATGCGATTGCGGAAAACTTGAACCGAACAGAATCCGAAAACCTGAACGGAAACCACATTTTTGCAGGCGGGATGGCACGATTTGCGATGTAATAGACAGCATACAAATCGAAGAGAGGGGAATGTTTTGATGGAACTGCAAAAAGGCCGCCCGATGAATACTACGGGCAGATTGGCCAAAGAAACCCGTACCTATGATTTGCTGGATAGTCTTGGGATCGAATATAACCGCATTGACCATGCCCCGGCCATGACGATGGAAGTCTGCCAGGAAATTGACAAAACGCTGCAGGCGGTCATCTGCAAAAATCTTTTTCTTTGTAACCGTCAGGAAACCGCGTTTTACCTGTTGATGATCCCGGATACCAAGGTGTTCCACACCAAGGATCTATCCGCCCAGATCCACTCCGCGCGCCTGTCCTTTGCCAAGCCGGAATATATGGAAAAGTTCCTTGATATCACTCCCGGCTCGGTCAGTGTGCTGGGCCTGATGAACGATACCGAAAACCATGTGCAGCTTTTGATCGATGAAGATGTGCTGAACAGCGAATATGTGGGCTGCCACCCCTGCATCAATACTTCCAGCCTGCGCCTGCGCACAAAAGACCTGGTGGAAACCATTCTGCCCGCCATCCACCATGAATTTGTTCGGGTTAAACTGTAATTCCGAGGGGGTAAAGCAGAATGATTTTGATTATGGCAAAATGATGTGATGGC
>CABUKW010000171.1 GCA_902492275.1 uncultured Peptococcaceae bacterium | reverse complement strand
ATGAAGGCAGAGTGAATATTGTGCAGATTGAAAATCACAAAGTACGGATGTTAGAGGCGGATTGTCCAGATCACACTTGTATCAATATGGGCTGGCTGGATTCTTCCATGCCAATCGTGTGCCTCCCGAATCATCTGGTGATACAATTTGCGGATAGGGGCAGCGATATTGATGCTGTGGTGAATTGAGGAGGTAAATGAGAGCAAAAAAATTAACAGAATTGGCACTACTCACAACAGTAGCCCTGATTATTTTTGTGGTAGAGCTTCGGATTCCAAATCCAATACCGATACCCGGCGTAAAACTGGGTCTTGCGAATATCATTACTGTTTATGCAGTATATCACTATCGAGCAAAAGAAGTTTTTCTCATTGTTTTAGTAAGAATATTGCTGGGCGCAGTTTTCAGCGGAAATATGATGACGCTCTTATACAGCTTCGCAGGAAGTTTGCTCTGTCTGACTGGGATGTTGCTCCTTTGCAGGCTGATTCCTCAAAAATATATCTGGATTTGCAGCGTGTTCGGAGCGGTACTGCACAATGTTGGACAAATTGTAGCGGCCTGTTTGATTGCCGGATGGGGTCTGCTGGTCTATTTCCCTTTTTTATTGGTATCCGGCTGTATGGCAGGCGCTTTTACCGGTATATGTGCACAGGCCATAATAGGACGGGTACCTCCCTGTTTTCTATTTAAAAATCATACATAAAAGTTCACAGGGAGATTTTTCCTTGCCGATACAGGTCAACCCGTCATGTGTGGATTGGCCTTTTTACTTTTGGTTATCGAAACCTCTCGGAAAAGAAAATAAAATTTTCCCGGTTTGCTATGCCGAGAAATTCTGGTATTACAAGGCGGTGAAAAATCGGCCGCACTTAAATCTGGCTGAAGAGAGATATGCTATGCCATTTTCGTCCCGTGAGAAATGTATCTGCGCTATGGTCAATTCCTAAGAAAGTTTTTTGAGAGAATAAGATTTTTGTTTCACCATTAAGAGATGCTTCTACAACTTGTTTCTTAAATTTAAACGAATAATTAGCCATTAAAATACCGACCTGCAATCGTTAACTTTTTCGTCTAACTTTTGAGGTCGGTACAAGGCAAATCGCATCAGGCCATTTTCTCTATTATTCCAGTACTGTTGTCTTTTTTTGCACCAGTTTGAAAATCTGGCGGAAGAGGACATAATCCAAAGGCAGAAAACAGAGCATAAAACAAAAGGCAGAACGGTCCAACCAAGTGATAGAAAATAATCCAGGTAATAAAAGGATTGCCAAAATGAAAGCAGTTAACAGTAATAAATACATGACCAACCGCTTACGGTTAAAGGGCAGGCAGATGCGCCGTAAAACCAAAAAGCCTGTAAAGCCAGTCAAGAAAACACATAGCGTGCTGATTTCTTCTGAAGTAAAGTCAAACTGTAAGGAGCAAAGTAAAATCAGTAGCAGATTGACCACAATTGTTAGCCCGCCAGGCAAGGCCTTGCTCAAAATATTCAGCAGAAAGCGACCTTGTACGCGGTCTGTGTTAGGCTCCAGCGCCAACAAGAAGGATGGAATCCCAATGGTCAGACAGCTAATCAAGGTTAGCTGAATAGGAATAAAGGGATAAGGAAGCTGCACAAATAAAAAGATTAAGGCGAACAGTGTTGCATAAATGGTTTTCACCAAAAATAAGGAGGCCGAGCGTTGAATATTATTGATAGAGCGCCTCCCCTCAGCCAAAATCTTGGGCAGTGAATCAAAATTGGAATCTAACAATACCAGTTGGGATACATTACGGGCGGCGTCAGTGCCTGCGGCCATGGCGATACTGCAGTCAGACTGCTTGAGCGCCAACACATCGTTGACCCCATCACCAGTCATAGCAACCGTGTGACCATTTTGCTGCAGGGCTTGTACCAGTTGCTTCTTCTGCTCTGGTGTAACCCGTCCAAAAACGGTGTATTGTTGCGCAGCTTGCTTTATTTGTGTTTCAGTTTGGACGGTAGTCATATCAATATAATTTTGCCAGTCCGGCACACCGGCTTCTCGGGCAATACCAGAGACCGTATGGGCGCTGTCGCCGGAGATTACTTTTAGGGTGACATCCTGTTGCGTAAAGTAGGACAGAGTTTGCTGTACTGCGGTACGCAAACGGTCTTTTAGCAGTACAAAGCCTACCGGCTTGATTTGTTCTGGTAAACTGCCAGGTTCAACTGGCTGATCGGTCCAAGCCAGCAGCAGCACACGGTTTTCTGCGGTAAGCTGTTGTAATCGCTGCGCAAATGGAGCATCTTGTTTTCGATAGGTAAATTCAGCAGCGCCAAGAATATATGTCCCTTGCCCAGCAAATGTAACGGCCGACCACTTGTGCTGACTGGAAAAGGGAAACATGGCCGTTGCCTGCCAATCCTGCTTAGGCGGACAAGTACGGCGCAAAGCTGCAAAGGTGGCATTGTTATCTTCCAATCCTGCAGTGAAATTTTGCAAAATCTTCTCCATACTGTAAGGATGAGCCTGCCATGGCTCCAAGCCGGCAACATATAAATCGCCTTGGGTTAACGTACCGGTTTTATCCAGACAGAGCGTGTCAACGCGAGCTAATGATTCAATACAGTATAAATCCTGCACCATAACCTGTTGCTGAGCTAAGCGAACAACGCTGACGGCTAATACCGTACTGGTAAGCAGTACCAGTCCTTCTGGAATCATGCCGATTAGGGCGGCTACCGTTTGCACCACTGCATCGGTATAGGTATTACCGGCAATCTGCAGTTGGTTGTGTAGCAGAATGAGTCCCACTGGAATAATAATGAGGGAAATAGTGCCGATAATTTTATTTAAAGTCTGCATGATTTCTGATTTTGTTTTTTTATAGTATTTGGCTTCTCGAGAAATAGAAGCGATATACGTATTGTCGCCGATTTTATCAGCACGGGCCTTACAGCTGCCGCTGATGACAATGCTGCCGGCTAAAATGGTATCGCCTGTTTTTTTATAGATGGCGTCAGCTTCGCCGGTGATGAAGGATTCGTCTACTTCACACTGGCCGGTTAATACAATCATATCTACAGCGGCCTGATTTCCATTTTGCAGCAGCAATATATCATCTAACACGATTTGCTGAATAGGAATTTCCAATGGCTGTCCGTTGCGAATAACGGTAGCTTTTGCTGCGTGGAGCAGCGAAAGCCGGTCAATGGCGCGCTTGGCGCGAATTTCCTGCACAATCCCGATAAAAAGATTGCTGAGAACTACGCCCATAAACAACATATTTTTGTAAGAACCCACAGAGAGTACAGCCAATGCTAAAATACCATTGATGAGATTAAAAATGGTACATAAATTTTCCCGTATGATGGTTCCCACAGATTTGGTAGGCACAGTGGTATCATAGTTGAATAGATTTTGCTGCGCCCGGTTTTGTACTTGTTCGTCGGTTAAGCCTATATTGGCATCGGGTGTATAACGCAAAAAATCACACTTCTTTTTCTGAGAATAAAAATCCTGCAAATTCTTGTATTCTTGTACGAGGGACAATAAGCATAGAGGTTACTTGTAGTACCTTTCGGGGCAAAAAGGAAAATATCCTGCTATTTTTCCGAAAAAATATTTTCGTTTCAGGCTTGTCAGAAGGTGTTTGCTATGCTAAAATCACAACAGATTAAAAGGAGGAGAAAGCGGAATGGAAGATAGTTTACACAAAGAAACCATTATTGTCGCCTTTGCGCAGGAAAAGCTGAACGTAGAAATTACAGAAAACAAAAAGGGACAAATTGTAGTATCTCGTATGTGTGAGCTACGAAAAAATCAAGTATTTACGGAAGATTTACCTTGGGATGACGCCGTAGAGCAAGCCTTGAAAGATAAAGTCACGCTTTTCGTAAAGCCAACGCTGCGTAAAATGATTGTACAGGAACAACTGCAGGGCAAAGCTATCAAGCCTATCCTTACACTGGCTGGACCATTGCCGAAACGCAATTCTTTTACTTTTGATCTGGTGTTCCTATTTCGTTTAGAACAGAGCGATAAACAGGTGCTGTTGGATACATTACAATTAATTCGCAAAATTGACGCATATTTAGAGGCTGTAAAACCGGTCTGAATACTTGCCAGTCAAATCCGTAAACCGGAATTGACTGGTTTTCTTTTGGATAAAATAAACGGTATAAGGAGGCGAATTCAGATGGGCAGAACCAAAACCTATTATACAAAGGATATCTTGAAACTGGAATTGGCCCAGCAATTGGGCTATGGTGAAAAAATCCGACAATGGGGCTGGGGCGAACTGACCTCGGCTGAAAGCGGAAGACTGGGCGGCATGGTTCATGGTTATATGCGCAAACACCATTGGAATGGTTAATCGAAAAACAGGTTAGAAAACTGTTATAAAACAATTTGGATTTTATGTTGTGATATGCCAAGTGTTATAGTATAATAGCAATTGAGGTGAAGTACATGACTGCGACAAAACATGAACAAATCTTAAAATATATTGAAGCATTACCAGTTGGCACTAAGGTCTCCGTGCGGCAAATTGCCAAGGAACTAGAAGTGAGTGAAGGAACGGCTTATCGTGCGATTAAGCAGGCAGAAAATGTCGGTCTGGTTAGCTCCATTCCGAAGGTAGCGACGATCCGCATTGAAAAACCAGTAAAAAAGCAACTGGAAGATATGACACTGCATGAAATCAATTTGATTGTAGAGGGTTCTTTTCTTACCGGACAAAATTACAGCGGAAGAATTCCCAAGTCCTTTGCCGCCTGTTTCAGCAAAGAGGAATTGAGCAAAAAAAATATTAACAGCAACACGCTGGTCATTGTCAGCAATGTGGAGGAATTACAGCGTTATGCTGTGAAAAAAGGGGCAGCGTTGCTGATTGTAGGCGGCACTATGCCGCCCGATGATTTGCTGCGGCAGGCGGAGGAAACGGGAACACCAGTTATGGCTTCGCCCTATGATGCCTTTGAAACCATTTCCATGATTAATAAGGCCATTTATGAGCGTCTGGTACAGCAAGATTTGGTGCGTATTGGCGATATCATGAAACAGGATGTGGCGACACTCTATCCTTACGATACGATTTTAGACTGGCATGAATTAACCTTGAAATCAGGGCACAGTAATTTTCCGGTGATTAACGGAGAAAATAAGCTGTTAGGCTTGGTGACACCCTTGGATGTTACCGGCATGAGCAGCAATATGCCCATCACAGAAGTGATGAGTACCGATATGCTCACAGCGCGGCCCGATAGTTTGGTCAGTCATATTTCCCGTCTCTTGGTGTGGGAAGATTGCGACATGATTCCTGTGGTGGATGAGAACGAACGATTGGTAGGCGTTGTCAACCGGCAAGATATCATTCAAGCCCTGCAGCAGACGCAGAAGCAGCCCCAGTTTGGGGAAACAGTCGATAATTTAACCCTAAGCGGCTTTAAGCTAGGGGAAACAACGGAAGATAATAAAATCACGATTTTGGGCAATATCACCCAATTTATGATGAATGAAGTCAATATTGCCAGTTCCGGCGCTATGACCATGATTATCAGCAATGCAGCTACCATTGCTGTCCGCAAGTTACATCGTCTGCAAACTGTAGTAGATGAGCTTCATTTAATTTGTTTAGAACCGGTAGCGCAGAACGAGGAAATCAGTGTAACTGTGAAACTGCTGCAATCTGACAGAAAATACTGCAAGGTAGAGGTCGTTGTGCGGACAGCGGAGC
>CABUKW010000170.1 GCA_902492275.1 uncultured Peptococcaceae bacterium | reverse complement strand
TCTATCCTGCCAATCGGGCTGTGAAGCTGAGTCCTATAGAAGCAATGCGCAACAATTAGCAAAAAAGTGTAGCGATTGGTCGTAAATCTGCTATACTGTCAGGTAGGGTGCTGTTGCGGTTGGTGAGATGCAGTTTGCGGCGGCAGCGCTGAATTTATTGAAGCAAAGAAAGGAGATTTTCATGGAGACATCATCTACTACGACAATTATTACAGCGAAGGTACTCAATCAAACCAATGATGCCCTACTAGAACAAAGCGATAAGCTGGGGCTGTCTGTCGGCGAGGTTTTGGACAGACTGTTTTTCCGGCGGCCTATGATGGATTCCACCTTGGCGGCTTCCTTTACAGGTGATTTATTTGCACTTGTCACCAGTGAACAGAGCGATGAAGCACTTTGCCAATCTGCCTTAATTTTAATCTCAATTTTGGCAAAAACATTGTTGGAATGCGGGTACAGTATGGAACAGATTACGTCTGAAGTAGCGGCTTGGATTGCAGAGCAGAATAGCGATGCAGAATGACACGAAAAGGATCGCTGCGCCAACGCATTTTTAATTGGATAAGCAGGGGCACAGGCGAAGGACAGTAAAAGCAATATAGGAAATACAAAGAGGCTGCATATGAAAAGCGGCCTCTTTTTGCTAAAATGAGATAAAAACACACGGAAAGCATGACAAATACATAGAGATAGGATATAATAATACAATATATGATTTTTAATAAAAAAGGAGTGTCTGCACTTTATGGAGGATAAAGATTTTATTGAATTTACCACTGGTCTGGAAGAAGAAGAACTGCCAGAGGTAAATAAAATGGCGGAGGATTGGGACACTTACGTGACCTATCTGGATGATGAGAAGGCCTTGATTATGGTGGAATTGGAAGTAGCCAAAGTGGCGCCCATTTTAGCTTATCATTATCTGTTTGGAATTCAGATTGCCATTAAAAATCCTACGGAAGATGGATTTTATACGGCGGAAGAGCAACCTAAGCTGTTTGAAATTGAGGATCGTATTGCCGATGTTTATCGGGACGAAGCGCACGCCAAGCATGTAGCCAGCATTACCACCGGCGGCACGCGGATGTTGTACTTTTATGCAGAAAGTGATGACTTTTTAGCCGGTTTGGTAGGGAAAATTGCTTCTGAATTTGGAGACTATGATTTTAACTATCTGTTGGAACAGGATGCGCCCTGGAATTTCTATTTTAATGTTGTTTATCCATCGTTGCTGGACATGCAGATTATCAAAAACCGTCGCATGTTGAAGCTGATGGAAGAAAAGGGCGAAGATTTAAGCCAAGTGCGGGAGGTTACCCACTGGTTTTATTTTAACAACGGCGCTTCCCGCAAACAGGCGTCGGTGCGGCTACGGGACAATGGCTGTGAAATTTTAGACGATAATTTCTTTGATGAACGGATACCAGAATATAATTTTGGCCTGCGGGTACTGATAAAACATGATATGACCCAAAAAACCATGCTGGAAGTGACTTACGCGCTGTATGACTTTGTAGAAAAATATGAAGGCATTTATGATGGCTGGAATATCATTCCTGACGGAGATCCGGAAAAAGATTTTGTATAGACCCCGAAAGGAGGTTGTGGTGTGACAGAAACAGAAGCAGAATTTTTGCAGAAGTACGATGCATCTGCTTATGAGAAGCCGTCCGTAGCGACAGATATTGTGGTGTTTACCATTGGCAAGGGACGGCGGGAAACCTACCGGCAATTACCCAAGCGGCATTTGCAATTACTGCTGATTCGGCGCAGAAATCATCCGTTTCAGGATTGCTGGGCGCTGCCCGGCGGTTTTGTAAATATTGATGAATCGTTGCGGGATGCGGCTGCCCGGGAGCTGTATGAAGAAACAGGACTGGATCCTGATTATTTGGGTCAGTTGTACACCTGGGGTGAGGTAAACCGCGACCCGCGCACACGGATTATCAGCACATCTTATATGGCAATTGTGAATGAGAAAAATAAAAATCTGAAGGCTGGGGATGACGCCAGCGAGGCTTGTTGGTTTGATTTTACCAGCCGTATTGAAAAGGTGGAAACCCATAAGGTAGACGGGCAGTTGGAATATGTGTGGTATATCCGTCTGGCGCTGAAAAGCAGCAGGGAAGAACTGAGCGCTTTGGTGCGTGTTACACGGTGGTTTCGAGGTTCTACAGTGGCCATTCAGCGTGAAATTGTGGAAAATCATGGTTTGGCCTTTGACCATGCTAAAATTATTGAGCATGGCTTGGAAAAATTCAGGCATAAAATAAAATATACTGATTTGCTGTTTAAGCTGGTGCCGGAGTTCTTTACGCTGACCGAACTGCAGCATGTGTATGAAGCGGTTGTTGACAAAAAAATATCCAGAGCCAGCTTCCGGCGCAGTATTGCCGATAAAGTGCTGGAAACGGAGCAGTATGTGACCAAGGGCGGTCATCGCCCGTCACAGCTATATGTATTCAATCCGTGCTGGCTGGAGGCGTCTCTGCAGGAGGGCGTTGTAGACCTGTGGAGCTAAGAAGGAGGATATCCCAATGAGTAACAAGACAAACTTAACATTACTGGCAGATTTTTATGAAATCACAATGGCAAATGGATATCTGGAGCATGGTGTGGCCGATCAAATTGCTTATTATGATATGTTTTTCCGCAAAATTCCCGATGGCGGCGGCTTTGCTATTATGGCGGGGCTGGAGCAGGTAATTGAGTATCTCAAAAATTTGCATTTTACCAGAGAAGATATTGCTTATTTGCGCAGTAAAAAATGTTTTAGCGAAACGTTTTTAGAATATCTGGCCAATTTCCGCTTTGAATGCGATGTGTGGGCTATACCGGAGGGCATGCCAATCTTCCCGGGCGAGCCGTTGCTGACGGTACGGGGACCTGCCATTCAGGCGCAATTTTTGGAAACTATGATTTTATTGACCATCAGCCATCAGTGTTTGATTGCCACCAAGGCTAACCGCATTGTGCGGGCTGCTGATGGACGGGCTGTGATGGAATTTGGCTCCCGGCGGGCGCAAGGAGTAGATGGTGCTGTAATGGGCGCCAGAGCAGCTTACATTGGCGGCTGTGTTGGTACAGCCTGCACCATTGTAGACAGAGATATGCATATTCCGGCGCTGGGTACTATGGCCCACAGTTGGGTGCAGATGTTCCCCAGCGAGGAAGATGCTTTCCGCAATTATGCCAAAACCTATCCCGACAATTGCACTTTGTTGGTGGATACTTATAATGTGCTGCAATCGGGCATTCCCAATGCCATTAAGGTTTTTAATGAGGAAGTTGTACCGAGAGGCTTCCGGCCTAAAGGGGTGCGTATTGACAGCGGCGATATTGCTTATTTATCGAAAAAAGCACGGGTTATGCTGGATGAAGCAGGATTTCCAGACTGCGGCATTGTAGCGTCCAATTCGTTGGATGAATATATTATCCGCGATATTTTAGACCAGGGCGGTCAGGTGGATTCTTTTGGCGTAGGGGAACGGCTAGTAACGGCCAAATCGGACCCGGTATTCGGCGGTGTGTACAAGTTGGCTGCGGTGGAAAAGGACGGTGAGCTGGTGCCGAAGATTAAAGTCAGTGAAAACGTTGAAAAAATCACTAACCCAGGATTTAAAGTACCGTGGCGTTTATATGAACGCAGTACCGGCAAAGCTATCGCCGATGTGATTACATTGCAGGGTGAAGTGATTGACGACAGCCAGCCCTATGAAATTTTTGATCCGGAATATACCTGGAAACGAAAATTTGTGCAGGACTTTGTCGCGAAACCGCTGCAGGTGCCTATTTTTGAAAAGGGAAATTGCGTGTACCAGTCGCCTAATCTGCAGGAAATTCAAAAATTCTGCCAAGAACAGATTGACACTTTATGGGATGAAGTATTGCGTTTTGAGCATCCGCATAAATATTATGTGGATTTATCGCAGAACCTATGGGATATGAAGCACACCCTGCTGGAAAAATATTGTGTGGGTTGTATAGAAAAAATGAAACGGAAAAAATGATGAAAAAATGGAGCATATGCATTTTCATGTTAGTGTTACTGCTGCTGACGGGCTGTGGCGGCGCACCAGCCCCGCAGACGGCGGAAAATGAGCAGGAAATCGCTATTCGGCTGGCTACCAATTATCGTGATGACAGCATCGGGTATCAGCAACTACAGGATTTTGCCCGTCTGCTGCAGGAAAAATCGGGCAATACCATGCTGGTGAAGCTGTATAGCGCCGGTGCATGGAGTCAGTCGGAGAGCTTTGTAGAGTACATCAAGCTGGGCAGTTTAGAAATGGCTTGCCTGGAGCCAACGGAGATGCAACGTCTGCAGCCGGCCTATGAACTGTATCAACAACCCTATCTGTTTACCACGTTACAGGCTGTAGAGACTTATATTACCGGCGACGTTGGTCGTAAAGCACTGGATACTTTGCCTGCTGAGTATTACGGCATCGGTTTTGTGCCTGATGGCTTTCAGTATTTGCTGCAAAGTGGTGATGCGCAGTGGGTTCCTTATGGAACGCTCAAGAATATGGGACAGACTAAAGCGCTGGAAGGCATTGCCGTATATGATTTACGGGCTGTATACAGCTTGCAGCCAGTGGTTACCATGCGCAGTTGGTGGGATGGCTTAACAGAAGAACAGCAGAATTGGGTGCAGGAGAGTTTCAACCAGGCGTTGACGTCTTCTTTTGCGCAGCAGCAGGATAAAGACCCGGCTCAAACGCTGCTGGCCAACGGCGTGGTGTTTGAAGATAATACTGCGCCCGCTTGGAATAGCTACAGTAATTTATATCTGAATCAGCGGGAGGCTTATTTTGCAGAACACAGTAATTCATTGACTGCTTATTGGCGCCCTGTGGTTGCCGAGCCTCCGACAAATGAAGAGGAGGAACCTACGCCGTGAAAGATGTTATTTTGATTGTAGAAGACGAAACAAATATCAGAGCAAATATTGCGGAATTTTTGCAGGCAGAGGATTTTGAAACGCTGCTGGCAAAGGATGGCGAAGAAGCTATTGCAATTTTTGATGAAAAAAAACCGGATTTGGTAATTTTGGATTTGATGCTGCCTAAAATTGACGGGTTGGAAGTATGTAAATATATTCGCCGTGATTCAGATGTGCCGATTATTATGGTAACAGCCCGCGATGAAGAAATCGACAAACTGTTGGGCTTGGAATTGGGCGCCGATGATTATATCACCAAGCCCTTTAGTCTGAGGGAGTTGAAAGCGCGCATTAAGGCTGTGCTGCGCCGCACAAAGTCGGGTTCTGTAAAAGGAAACGCCGATGAAATTCTCACTTTTGGCACGTTGGAAATTGATTTGGGCCGCAGAGAAGTAAAGCAGCAGGGAAAAATTGTGGATTTAACGCCTTCTGAATATGCCATTTTGATTACTCTGTGCCAGAATATCGGGCGACCGTACAGCCGTTTGCAGTTGTTGAACGCCACTCTGGGGGAAAGCTACGCCGGATATGAACGGGCTATTGACACCCATGTCAGCAATTTGCGCAAAAAAATTGAGCCCAATCCGCAGAAGCCAGTATATATCCTGACCGTGTATGGTCTGGGCTATAAATTTGGTGACCATTATGAGACTAACCAGTAAAATCAATATCATCATGGTGATTATCGTGCTGATGACCGGTATTCTAATCGGTATCCTCTGCATTGAAAACACCAATGATGCTTTTGATGAATATTTGTATGAT
>CABUKW010000169.1 GCA_902492275.1 uncultured Peptococcaceae bacterium | reverse complement strand
CTATCGCTTTTTTCTACCTCTTTTTGGTCTCACATCTATTGTAACGCTACATTTTTTAGAAATAAATTTTTTTGCGGCAGCTTGACAGACGTCCTGTCTTGTGATATATTGAAAACCAATCGTTTGGCGATATATGGCGTTGAAGGAGAAGAGTAAGCAAAAAAAGACGCAAAAGCGAGCCGGGGAAGGTGGGAGCCTGGTGCGGCGTTTTGTTGAAGGGCGCTCTGGAGCCATCTACAACAAAGTGGGCGCAGAATTTTTCTGTGCCAATCAGGGTGGAACCGCGGGAATGTTATCTCTCGTCCCTGTCCGTTGCGGCAGAGAAGGGAGATTTTTTATTTTTACAAATCCTTTAAGGAGTGAACAATGCAATGAACTTTCAGGAAATGATTTTAACATTGAACAAGTTCTGGGGCGAGCAAGGCTGTATCATTATGCAACCTTACGACATTGAAAAAGGGGCCGGCACCATGAATCCGTCCACTTTTTTGCGCGCCTTAGGGCCCGAACCATGGAACGTGGCTTACATTGAGCCATGCCGCCGTCCAACCGATGGCCGTTATGGGGAAAACCCCAACCGGCTGCAGCACTATTATCAGTATCAGGTCATCCTGAAGCCGTCTCCGGATAATATTCAGGAGTTGTATCTGCAAAGTCTGGCTGCGCTGGGTATTAACCAACTGGAGCATGACATCCGGTTTGTAGAAGATAACTGGGAATCGCCGACGTTGGGCGCCTGGGGCTTGGGTTGGGAAGTATGGCTGGACGGCATGGAAGTCACTCAGTTTACCTATTTCCAGCAGTGCGGCGGTATTGACTGCAAGCCGGTCTGCGGAGAAATCACCTATGGCTTGGAACGGCTGGCCACCTTTATTCAGGGCGTGGACAGCGTATATGATATTCAATGGGTCGGCGATGTGCAGTATCGGGATGTGTTCCATCAGAACGAAGTAGATTATTCCGAATATAACTTTAAAGTGGCCGATACCGATATGCTGTTTACCTTCTTTGACGCCTATGAAAAAGAAGCGATGCGGGTTGTTGCCTTGGGTTTGGTGCAGCCGGCTTACGATTATGTCTTAAAATGCTCCCATACCTTTAATCTGTTAGACGCCCGGGGCGCTATCAGCGTGACGGAGCGCACCCATTATATTGCCCGGGTGCGTAACATGGCCAGAGAATGCGCTAAGGGCTATGTGAAGCAGCGGGAAGCTTTAGGATATCCTATGCTGAAGGACCCGGAGCTGCGGGCCAAACTTAATCTGGACCAGGCGAAGGAGGAAGAATAATGAGAGATTTATTATTGGAAATCGGGCTGGAAGAAGTACCTGCCAAATTTATGCCGCCTGCGCTGGCTGAGCTGAAACAGATGGCAGAAACCCAACTGACAGAGCAGCGCATCGGCTATGATGAAGTGATAACCTATGGTACGCCTCGGCGGATTGCGTTGGTGGTAAAAAATATTGCTGACAAGCAGCAGGATTTGGAAGAAGAAGCCAAAGGGCCGGCAGTCAAGGCGGCTTATGATGCCGACGGTAATCCCACCAAGGCTGCGCTGGGTTTTGTCCGCGGACAGGGCGTGGATGTGGCCGATTTGTATCAAAAGGAATTGAACGGCGGCTTGTATGTGTTTGCCACTAAACGGGCAGTCGGTGTGCCTACGGCAGAAGTGCTGCCAACCTTGCTGCCGCAGCTGGTATGCGGCATTCATTTTCCCAAACCGATGCGCTGGGGCTATACTGAATTGCGCTATGCCCGTCCCATTCGCTGGATTGTAGCTCTGCACGGCAATCAGGTTGTGCCCTTTACCATCGAAGACATTACCTCCGGCAAGGTGTCCCGCGGTCATCGCTATTTGGGCAGCGCCCAGTTGGAAATTCCCTGCGCCGAAGACTATGTTGCAGTGATGGAACAGGATTTTGTCATCGTGGACCAGAACAGACGGCAAGCTATGATTGTAGAGCAGATGAAACAGTTGGCTGCTTCGGTGGACGGCACCGTGGAAATTGATGAAGAATTGCTGGAAGAAGTGTTGTATCTGGTAGAGTATCCGACCGCTTTGATGGGCAATTTTGATCCGGCGTATATGTTGATGCCGGAACAACTGATTATTACGCCCATGAAAGAACATCAGCGGTATTTCCCAGTCATGAAGGGCCATCATTTGCTGCCCAAGTTCATCACCGTGCGCAACGGCAACGCAGACCATTTGGACATTGTGCAGGCCGGAAACGAAAAAGTGCTGGAAGCCCGTTTGGCCGATGCCAAGTTCTTCTATGATGAAGATTTGAAAATCAAGTTGGAAGACAATGTGGAAAAACTAAAATCCATCGTGTTCCAGGAAAAATTGGGTACTATCTATGAAAAAATGCTGCGGGTGCAGCAAGGGGTGATTGTCATTGCCGATTTGCTGCAATTAGGCGCCGACGTGAAGGAGCGGGCGCTGCGGGCCGCTTATCTGGCCAAGGCCGATTTGGTCAGCAATGTGGTCTATGAATTTCCTGAACTGCAGGGCTTGATGGGCGAAAAATATGCCTTTGCCCAGGGCGAACATCCGCTGGCTGCCAAAGCCATCTCGGAACATTATCTGCCTAAAAATGCCGACGGGGAAATTCCGCTGACCTTTGAAGGTTTAACCGTCAGCATTGCCGATAAAATGGATACCATTGTAGGCTGCTTCGCCGCCGGCATTGAGCCTACCGGTTCGCAGGACCCTTACGCTCTGCGCCGTCAGGCTGCCGGTATTTGCAGTATGATTTTGGGTCGCAGCGTGCTGGTCAGCCTGACAGCGCTGATTGAACAGGCCATTAGCCATTATCCGGCCGATATTGTAGGCGATCAGGATGCCTTGTGTCAACGGGTGTACGGATTCTTTGAACAACGCATCCGCAACGTACTCAACGACAGAGGTTTCCGCTACGATGTCATTGAAGCGGTTGTCACCTGCGGCTATGACAATTTAACGGAAACGCTGCTACGGGCAGAAGCCATGAATAAAATGCAGGCCACCGATACCTTTGCCAAAGTGCTGACCGCTTTGACCCGGGCCAATAATCTGGCCAAGAAAGCTGTTGGCAATCAGGTAGAAGAGGCTTATCTGGTAGAAGACGTGGAAAAACAATTGTGGCAAGATGTACAGTTTGCAGAAAACGCCATTGCAGCGCAGGTACAGAACCGGCAATATGCCGAAGCCTTAACGGTCATTTCCACCCTGGAAGAATCCATCAGCGCTTTCTTTGACGGTGTGATGGTTATGGATGAAAACGAAGCGGTGAAAAATAATCGTCTGGCGTTGCTGGTGCGGGTCAGTGGTTTGGGCAGCAAGATTGCCGATTTGACCAAAATTGTACAGGACTAGATGACAGGACAGTATCATGAAGGAGGACAAGACAGCGCAGCAGAAGATT
This sequence comes from uncultured Peptococcaceae bacterium, assembly GCA_902492275.1. Classification (GTDB taxonomy): domain Bacteria; phylum Bacillota; class Peptococcia; order Peptococcales; family Peptococcaceae; genus UBA7185. Next base: position 2,345 of record CABUKW010000169.1, on the reverse strand, counting down.
TCTCTGGTTGTGGATACTGCCCATGTAGATGGGAAAGCTGCGGAGCGCATACAGCGTATCTGGGAGGCCCATCGGCCGGAGTGCCAGCAGGCAGACGAACCCTGCGGCTTAACCTTAAAGTTTGATGCGAGCGGCTTGGCGCTGCTTTCTGACGGACAAGTGCTGAAAGGCGATTTCAACGCCATGGTTTCCCGTCTGAACCGAAACAACCTGGGGCAAGAGCTGTTGGTGCGGGCGGCAAAAATTAAACATGGGGCAGACTGGCTGACTGCCATTGACGCCACTGCAGGGCTGGGCGAAGATTCCTTTTTGTTGGCGGCGGCAGGGTTTCACGTAACGCTGTATGAGCGGAATTGGGTGATGTATGAGTTGCTGCGGGACGCCCTAAAGCGGGCTGCCCGGCAGGCGGAGCTGGCAGAAATTGTGCAGCGGATGGAGCTGGTGCAGACGGACAGTGTGCAGGCCATGCAACAGCTGCAAGCACCTCCAGATGTGATTTTGCTGGACCCTATGTTTCCAGCCAGACAAAAGAGCGCTCTGGTGAAGAAAAAGCTGCAAATGATTCAGAAGCTGGAATTGCCCTGTATGGATGAACGGGAGCTGCTTTTGGCTGCTATGGCGGCCAATCCCAAAAAAGTGGTGATCAAACGGCCTGCCAAAGGCCCTTATCTGGCCGGTATCAGGCCCGATTATGCTTTGAGCGGAAAAGCGGTCCGGTTTGATTGTATGGTTGGACCCTATGACCGGTTTCAAAAACAATTGACAATCTAATAAAAATAGCAAAAAACCGTGGGACAAGAGATTGTTCGACGGTTTTTTGCGCTCCTTTTTTGCATAGTTTCCAATTCTGGTGGAATACTACACAAACAAGGAGGCGGAAAATTTGGAACAACATTGGGAACATCGGTTACAAAATAGAGAAAAACAGCTGCAAAAGCTGCAGGAGATGGACAGTGCCACCATGAATGCTCTGCTTGCCGAACTGCGGCAGGAGCATCAGCATTTGGTGGCGGCGGAAGCTGGCAGCACTGACCCGGCGGAGCAAGGCTACTACCGGCAGCTTTTGCAGCAGAATGAAAATCAAAGTTTCTTGATTCAGAAAAAGATAGACAAGCAGTATCAAGCCCAGACCAAAATTGTAACGCCGAAAGCGCCGCTGTTTAAAAACGTTTGTCGGGCTTTTCTGGTAGGTGGCGCCATCTGTCTGTTTGGGCAGCTGGTGATTAACTTTGTTACTGTCCGGTACGGCGCTGATTTTAAGAGCGCATCAGCTTTGGCCAGCATTACCATTGTGGTTATTGCAGCCTTTTTGACCGGCTTCGGTATTTATGATGAAATTGGTCGTTTTGGCGGTGCCGGGTCTATGGTGCCCATCAGCGGCTTTGCCAATTCGGTGGTATCGGCGGCGTTGGAATTTAAACGGGAAGGTATGATTTACGGCATCGGCGCCAAAATTTTTACCATCGCCGGACCGGTGATTTTGTATGGTACTTTGGCGTCGGTGGTTATCGGCATGATTTATTATCTATTGGGGTGAGCGGGCAATGGGCAAACGAAACGGAAAACGGACAATTCAATTTGAGCGGCCGGTGGCAATCCGTGCCTGGGCCACTGCGGCAGGCCGCAAGGAGGCCCGCGGTAAGCTGGCGGAGCAGTATGATTTTATTTTAAATCACAATCAGTTTGGCGAGAAATCCTGGGAACGGGCGGAACAGAAAATGCAGCAATATGCGTTGGAGCTGGCCTTGGAAAAGGCGGGACTGCACAGCGCCCAGCTGGATTATTTTTTAGGCGGCGATTTGCTCAATCAGATTATCGCTACCAGCTTTACAGCCAGAGCGGCCGGTGTGCCCTATTTTGGATTATACGGCGCTTGCTCGTCCCTGGCAGAGGGCATGATCCTGGGCAGCTGTTTATTGGACGGTGGCTTTGGCAAGCTGGCTGCGGTGTGTACCTCCAGCCATCACGATGCCGCCGAGCGGCAGCTGCGGTATCCCACCGAGATGGGCGTGCAGCGCACCCTGTCGGCGCAATGGACCGTAACCGGCAGCGGCGCCTATATTTTGGAGCAAGGACATGGCTGCTGGACGATTACCAGTGCGGTGCCAGGGAAAATTGTGGACAGAGGCATCAGCAACAGCTCCGATATGGGCTCGGCGATGGCAGCGGCAGCGGTGGATACCATCGCAGCCTGGTTTGCCGATATGGGCGGACCACAGCAGTTGGATTACATTGTAACCGGCGATTTGGGCAAAATCGGCTATGAAATCTGCAAAAAACAGTTGACCGAGCAGGGCTATGATGTGGGCGGCAAATACTTTGATTGCGGTATGCAGGTCTATCAT
>CABUKW010000168.1 GCA_902492275.1 uncultured Peptococcaceae bacterium | reverse complement strand
CTCGCGACAGCTTTTATATATTACCACGTCTGCAATCCTTTGTCAACACTTTTTTCAAATTATTTTCAATTTTGTTTTTCCGTGGTGACCGTCTTGCTAACGACTTGATATATTTTATCATCAACCGGTTTTTCTGTCAATATTTTTTCAACTTTTTTGATTATCTTTTTCTAGCTCATTTTCATCTGATTACTTGCATTCTTTTTTCCAATAAAAAAACACCGGCCACATCATCGCACCTGCTGTGACCAATGTTTTATGTTAATTCTCTATTTAAATGAAACAAGCCTATTCTGTCTTCCGTAACCGTTCCAACTGGCTGGCTGCTGCTGTCAACGCGCCCAACAACGCAACAGCCACGCCAACCAGCATAAAATGATTCCGAAATTCTTTTTTCTTCTGTGCCACATAAACTTGACGAATTTCCTTCATAATTGATTTCCCCCATAAACAAAATCTTTTAATATCCTCTGGAGCGTTCTTTCATGGCTTTTTCTATTTCTCGTTTTGCTGTTTTCTCAGCGGCAGCCTCTCGTTTATCATAAAGTTTTTTCCCTTTCGCCAATGCCAGTTCAATTTTTATTTTGTCTTTTTTAAAGTAGGCTTTTAATGGCACCAAAGTCAGGCCTTGCTCTTTGGTTTTCCCTAATAACCGCATGATTTCTTTTTTATGCATCAACAGTTTGCGGGGTCGCATAGGTTCCACATTAAAAATATTGCCGTGTTCATAGGGGCTAATATGCATACCGTACAGATATAACTCCCCGTTTTCAATGACTGCAAAGCTGTCTTTTAAATTGGCGCGGCCTGCCCGCATAGATTTTACCTCAGTGCCTTTCAGTTCGATGCCAGCTTCAAAGCTTTCTTCAATGGTATAATCATGTCTGGCCTTTCTGTTTTCTGTAATCACTTTCATGTTCCTTCACCACCTCAAAATCTATCTGTCTATCTTCCACATTCACACGGGTTAGACGCACACGGAGCTCCTGCCCCAGCTGATAAATTTTTCTGCTGTGTTCACCTAACAGAGAGAAGCTTTCCGGTCGGAATTGATAAAAATCATCTACCAGGGTAGAAATATGTACCAATCCTTCCACAGAATTTTCCAGCTGTACAAACAATCCAAAATTAGTAACGCCACTGATTTTCGCCGTAAAGATTTCACCTACATAAGGCTGCATAAATTCCACCTTTTTCAGCTCCACGCTGTCCCGCTCTGCTTCTTCTGCAATTTTTTCCCGCTGTGAAGATTGCACTGCATATTGCGCCATTTTTTCATCCAAAACAGCCACCCGTTTTTCATCCAACTGATTTCCATGATGCAGTAATTCTTTTATCACGCGATGGATAGCCAAATCGGGATAGCGGCGAATAGGCGATGTAAAATGCGAATAATACTGTGCGGACAATCCGAAATGTCCCAAGGCTTCTGTATCATAACGAGCATGCTGCATGGAGCGCAGCAAAACAGTATTGACAAGCTGTTCTTCTGGACGTCCGGCTGCTGCCTCAACAATACACTGATAAGCTTTGGGATGAATGGTGTTGCCAGCACCCTTGATGCTGTACCCCAATGCTTGCAGAAATTTATTGACCTCTATCACATCTTCTGTTTTTGGTTCCTCGTGTACGCGATATAAGAACGGTACCTCCATCCAAAAATAATGTTCTGCCACCGTTTCATTGGCGCACAGCATAAATTCCTCAATGATTTTATCAGCAATGCCGCTTTCTCTCCATTCAATTCGCACAGGACGGCCTTTTTTATCTACCACCACTTTGCTCTCCGGCGCATGAAATTCTATCGCCCCCCGGCGCATCCGCTTACGCTCCAAAATGCCCTGTAAAGCTTCCATATCCCGCAGCATAGGCAGCAGCACTGCATATTGTTTGCATAAAGCTTCATCTTGCGCAACCAACATCTGCGTAACTATTTTATAGCTCATGCGAAAATCCACATGAATAACCGATTCAAATATCTCATGGGCTACCACTACGCCCTTTGTATCCACTTCCATCATACAAGTTAAGGCCAGCCTATCTTCGCCGGCATTTAAACTGCACACACCATTGGATAGCTTCTGCGGCAACATGGGAATAACCCGATCTACCAGATAAATACTGGTGGCCCGTTCCAACGCCTCTTTATCTAAAATACTGTCCTCCGTTACATAATGACCTACATCGGCAATATGCACGCCCAGCAAATAGTTGCCATTTTCCAACCGCTGCACCGATACGGCGTCGTCCAAATCCTTAGCGTCGTCACCATCAATGGTAATCATCTGCTGCTTGCGCAAGTCGCGGCGTTTTTTGATTTCCGCAGCTGGAATTTCCTCCGGAACTGCTTCCGCGCTTTCCAGCACTTCCACCGGAAAGCTTTGCGGCAAATCATGACCTAAAATAATGGAAAGAATATCCACACCCGGCGCGTCCTTATAGCCAATCAGCTGTACAATTTTTCCTTCGGCACTGCGGGTTTTCTCGGGCCAGCTGATGATCTCCACCAGCACCTTCATACCGTTGCGAGCGCCGTTCATATTGTCCTTGGCAATAAAAATATCACTGCCAAACCGCTTATCGTCAGGAACTACAAAGCCAAAATGTTTGCTGTTTTCAAAGGTTCCTACCACATGCTGCACCTTGCGCTGCAAAATGCGAATAACCTCGCCCTCAGCTCGAAATTTAGTGCCTGTGCGACTGTCAAAGCCTGCAGTCCGTTTCAACCGAACCAGCACCCGGTCACCATTCAAAGCGCCGCCTAAATCGGAAGCATGAATATACACATCTTCCTGCTGGCTATTTTCTACAACTAAAAAACCAAAACCTTTGGGATGGCGGCTGATGGTACCAATCAACAAATTGAACTGTGCAGGCAATCCATATCGCTTTTTACGGCTTAACACCAACGCGCCTTCATTTTCCAACTCTTGCAGCAAGCCTTTTAGCTGCACCAAGCCTTCCACGGTATCAATATCTAGCTGCTCAGCCAATTCCGCTTCACTTAACGGACGTACCGCTTCGTTTTCTATATAAGATAGAATTTTTTCTTTATTTAGCATCGTCCTCACCTCCATAAGAATCATTATATTGTTGGCTCCAATTTCCCCAATCTATACACATGACTTGATCAAAATAAAAAGGATTTCTGTTTCATCATACAGGTTTCTGACATAAATTGCAACAAAAAGAATGCCGCCTTATTTTCTGCTGCATAAATTGGGCTTGTTATACGGCTGGCAGGCAACTATAATGAACGGATACAACTAATAAAGGAACGGTGATGAAATGGAAATGACAACAATCGAAAACATCGCGGAACAATACGAAGCCTATATTTATAATCTGGCTTATCAATTAGCTGGACAAAAAGAGCTTGCAGACGACTTAGCCCAAGAAACCTTTATACAAGCCTGGAAGCATTTAGAGCAGTTACAAGAGCCTGCCGCTTTGAAGCAATGGCTCCGAACGATCTGTATCAATCAATTCAAAATGCTGCTGCGCAAGGAAAACCGCCTCCAAACCGTTTACACTGATAATCTAGAAGAATTAGAGCGCGACGGTCAACTGCTGGTCAATATTCCAGCCGGCATTGTGGACGAAGTGCAGTCCACAGAAGATGTAGCTTGTATGCGCAATGGCTGTTTTCTCGCCATGTCGCGAAAACTCACCATCAACCAGCGGCTTGCTTTTTCGCTCATTGATATGTTTGGCCTATCCATTCAAGAGGTAGCCGATTTACTGGATACCACCCCTAAAGCTGCAAAAGGACTTTTATATCGCGCTAGAATGAATCTGGATAGTTTCTTTCAAGACCACTGCTATTTTCTGAATACCGAAAATCCCTGCCGCTGCACCGCCTGGATTGAATTTTTCCGCACCAGGGATAAACTGCAACAAACTATGCAGGAAACCATTCTTGACTATAAAGCTAACGATTACACCTTTGATGCCCAAGTACGACAAAAAGTGGCCTATTATTATCAACACATTCCCGAACAAACGCCTGATGCTGCATGGTATGAAACGGTAATCGCTCAATTTTCCCACTCATAAATTTTTTTGCGCCAAACCGGGACTTTTTCTCAAACGGTACATCTTAATTTATGAGGAGGTGATTTCATGCAGCATGTAACAAAAGGATTTACCTCATTTATGACCGAAACGCCAGAAATGGGACAAGCCTACATGGAAATGGTCAAGCAGAACGCACAGGCAAGCAGTTTGGACAAAAAAACGCAGGAATTGGCTTACATTGCAGTGCTTTCTGCCATCCGTATGATTGGCGGGCTAAACTTTCACGTAAAATCGGCCAAAACATTGGGTGCCACACGAGACGAAATTAAAAGTGCCGTCCTGATTGGTCTGCCAGTGGCCGGTATCACATTAGCAGACGCGTTGGAAGCCGCCTTGTGCGCCTACGATGAACCATAAAACATAAGGTTCCGAAGCCAACACAAGACAGGGCTGCTGCCTTTAGCCGCCGTTAAACGGTGACATGGCACCAGCCCTGCTATTTGTAATCTATTTTGCTCTATATTTCCTGTTTTCCGCCTTTGCTCAGTTCCTCTGTTTCATCCCAACCAGGCAGCATCACAGTAAAGGTCGTGCCTTCGTTCAGCTTGCTGGCTACTTTAATCCAACCACCGTGGGCTTCTACCAATGCTTTGGTAATAGCCAAACCTAAGCCGCTGCCGCCGCTTTCCCTGTCACGGGAACGGTCGGTCCGATAGAACCGCTCAAAAATTTTATCCAAATCCTCCGGCGCAATGCCCATACCGGTATCCTGCACAGAAAACAAAAAATCCTTGCCTTCCTGCCGTGCTTCTACGGTAATTGTGCCGCCAGCCGACGTATACCGAAAGGCATTATTGACCAGATTAAGGATAATCTGCTTCAATCGTTTTGGGTCTGCATAGCAATACTCGGGGGCATTGTCCAAATTAACAACCAAATTCATCTGCCGGCTTTCTGCCTCCGCCTCCAGCAACACCGTAAAATCGGCAAAATAATCACGGAAGGAAATCAACGTTTTATCCAACATCGTATGCCCGGCCTCCAGCTTGCTCAAATCCTGCAGCTCGCCCACCAAGCCTTTCAGTCGGATTACCTCATCATAAAGCACCACCACATCCTCTGTTTCCAGCGGTTTATTCTGTTCCAGCGTAAATTCCAGCTTACTGGCCAATACCGTCAAAGGTGTGCGCAATTCATGGCTGATATCGGCCATCATCTGTTTTCGCAAATCAATGCCTTTTTCCAACTCCTGCGCCATGGTGTTGAAGGAACGTGCCAAATCACCAATTTCATCGGTACTGTAAATAGGCAATGGCTCATCAAAGCTGCCCTTGGCCATACGCTTGGTAGCCAGCGTCAGTTCCCGCAAAGGATGGGCAATTCCAACGGATACCCCCAGACCAATAATAATGGCGAACAGACTGGTAAAGAATACCCCTTTGCCTACCGCACGCATAACATACTTGACAAAGTTCTGTTCCAGCTGTTTAAAGGTATCACTAAACAGCGCGGCCGGATACAAAATGCCAATCACCTGATTATCCAGCCGCAGAATATAACCCCGACTGTAAATTTCCTGTGGCACCTGCTTACCAATATAACTTACATCATAATGATAGAGGATTTGCCCGTTTAAATCGCTGAGCACTACGCCAGATTGCTGTAAATCCACAAGCCGCCCTAACGACTCCACGCCGTTCCAGCTATCGCCATTGTAAGTATAATAGGTCACAAAAGTCTGCGCCCATTCGTTGAGCATGACCTCATAG
>CABUKW010000167.1 GCA_902492275.1 uncultured Peptococcaceae bacterium | reverse complement strand
AACCAAATCTCAATATCATAGTCATCCTGCAACAAAAAAGCTCCATTCCCACACAGGGAAAGGAGCTTTTATAGGCTACATTTTCGTTTACAGAATCTTGCGAATCCAACCTTCTGGCGCTTCTATGCGGCCCATCTGAATGCCGGTTAAGGTGTCGTACAGTTTTTTCGTAATCGGACCCATTTCGGTCATACCGCTGGCAAAACAAATTTCTTTGCCGTGGTCTACTACTTTGCCTACCGGAGAAATAACGGCTGCAGTACCGCACAGACCGCATTCGGCAAAGTCAGCCAATTCAGCCAAAGCCACAGGCCGCTGGGTTACTTTTAAGCCCAGATAATGTTCAGCTACATATACCAAAGAACGACGGGTAATGGATGGCAGAATGGAATCGGATTTTGGCGTTACCACTTCATTATCTTTGGTGATAAACAGGAAGTTAGCGCCGCCGGTTTCTTCTACATAGGTGCGGGTAGCAGGGTCTAAGAACATGTTTTCATCATACCCGGCCGCATGGGCAACGCTGTGAGCGTGCAGACTCATGGCATAGTTCAGACCGGCTTTGATATGGCCTGTCCCATGTGGCGCAGCACGGTCAAAGTCGCTGACACACAATGTCAACGGTTTCACACCGCCTTTAAAGTATGGCCCTACTGGCGTGCCAAAAATACGGAACTGATACTCAGCAGACGGCTTTACGCCAATTACCGGACCAGACGCAAACATATAAGGACGCAGATAGAAGGTCGCACCGCTGCCGTAAGGCGGCACCCAATCTGCATTGGCCTTTACCACAGCACCAACCGCTGCTAAAAAGCGTTCTTTCGGAAATTGGGGCATTTCCAAGCGGGCAGCCGAATCCATCATCCGTTCTGCATTCAAGTCTGGACGGAAGGTGACAATGCTGCCGTCTTCTGTGCGATAAGCCTTTAAGCCTTCAAAGCATTCCTGACAATATTGCAGAATGCCGGCGCATTCATTGATAACCACGTTGGCGTCAGTGGTCAAGCAGCCTTCATCCCAGCTTCCATCTTTGTAATTTGAAACATAGCGCTGTTCGGTTTGCATATACTCGAAACCGATATTGGCCCAATCTAAATTTTTCATGGTATAAACCTCCAGATAAAATGTTTTTCCACTAGTTTTATGATAGACCGTTCTGCCCGTCCTGTCAAATAAAAATCGTCATGTATCATAAATACAAGATGCATCATGCCGGTGTTTCATTCTGGGAAAAAACATTCTCTGTTTCAATCTTGTCTGAAACCCCTTCCACATATAGAATAACAGAAACGCAGCATTATAAAAACTGCGGCAAGAATCTCTCGCCGCAGTATAAATCCAGTATTATTTCTTCATTGTTTGGTGTGATATATGGTGGATCGTTTGATTGTTTCAATTGTTCGTTATAGATTTTTTTCCATTACATAGCAGTCCGCAGCTTGAAAATATCGTTGGTGTTGACACGAATCATACGTTCCAACTCTTCATCCTTCTGATGCAGTTGCATCAGCTCCATCCGCTGGTCAGCTCGCGCTACATTCGTTGCTTCCAAAATCAGACCTACATTGTGCTTCATCATCGCAATATCGGATCCGAATTTTTCTTGCCCTTTTTCCAACTGCGCTTGTCTTGCTTCTAATCGTACTTGACCTAGCTTTAATTCTTTTTGCCCTTGTTCCAGGCGTTTTTGTCGTCTTTCCAAATTCTCCTGCCGTTGCTCCAGTCTTATCTGACCAGCTTTCAGTTCTTCCTGTCCTTGCTTCAAATTCTGCATATCATTGTTCATAGTTTCCAATAACAGCACAATCTGATTTAATTTATCCTCCATATAAATCACCTCACAGCCATTATAGCAGGAATCTCCATGCTTATCAATCATAAAATTAGTAAATATTCATGTGTACACTAATATTTTGAGTATCAGGAAATGCAAAAACCGCCGCCCAGTTATTGATTTACCAGGCGACGGTTCTTTTCTAACTATTTTTATAGATTTTAGCCCTGACTCTGCTGGGTCTTCGCATACTGTACGCGGTCCTTAGCTTTCAGGAACCGTTTACGCAGACGTAAATGCTGCGGGGTCACTTCCAGATATTCATCGTCGTTCAAAAAGGCGATGCATTCTTCCAAAGACAAATCCCGCGGCGTTTTCAGACGAACGGTATCATCTTTGGCAGCAGCACGAACGTTGGTCAGATTTTTTCCTTTGCAGACATTGACTGCAATATCCTGCTCCCGGTTTCCTTCGCCGATGATCATACCTTCGTATACATCAACGCCAGCGCCTAAGAATAAGGTTCCCCGTTCTTCTGCTGGGAACAGACCATAAGCAGTGGTAGTGCCAGTTTCAAAGGCCAGCAGCGCGCCGGTACGACGGCCCACAATATTGCCCGAATATGGACGGTAACTGTCAAACACACTGTTCATGATACCGTATCCTCTGGTATCGGTCAAAAATTCGGTGCGGAAACCCACCAAGCCGCGCGCCGGAATGATATATTCCAGACGGGTCTGTCCATTAAAATTCTGCATATTGGTCATTTCGCCCTTACGAGCGCCCAATTTTTCCATTACAGGCCCCATATATTCTTCCGGCACATCGACAGTCAGATATTCATAGGGCTCACATTTTTTTCCTTCGATCTCCTTAATCACAACCTGCGGTTTAGATACCTGGAATTCCATGCCTTCCCGACGCATGGTTTCAATTAAGATGGATAAATGCAGCTCGCCACGACCTGCCACTTTGAAGGTATCGGCATTGTCGGTAGCGCTTACCTTCAGCGCAATATCGGTTTCCATTTCCTTAAACAAACGGGCAGCCAGCTTACGGGAGGTCACCGGATCGCCATCTCGGCCAGCAAATGGAGAATTGTTTACCATGAAGCTCATTTCCAGCGTTGGCTCTTCAATTTTCAAAAATTCCATCGGGTCAATATGCTCTGGATCACAGATGGTTTCCCCTACGTTGATTTCTCCCAAACCTGCCACAGCCACAATTTCGCCTACAGAGGCTTCTTCAATTTCAAATTTTTTCAGTCCCTGGAAACCAAACAGCTTGCTGATACGGGCCTGTTTTACTTTGCCTTCCCGGGTTTGCATAGCCACCATCTGACCGGTTTTGATAGTGCCGCGGTTTACTGTACATACTGCAATGCGGCCCAGAAAATCATTATAATCCATCAAGGTAATCTGTGCCTGCAGCGGACCATGGGGGTCGCCGCTAGGGGCAGGGATATTCTCTACGATAGATTCAAACAGCGGTTTCAAATCCACGGCCTCTACATTCAAATCGCTGGTCGCAATGCCGGCAATACCAGATGCAAAGATAACCGGAAATTCCAGTTGGTCTTCATCGGCCCCCAAATCGATGAACAAATCCAACACTTCATCGACAACTTCTAACGGACGGGCAAATTCGCGGTCCATTTTATTGATAACCACGATAGGAGCCAGCTTCTGCTCCAACGCCTTTTTCAACACAAAACGGGTCTGCGGCATACAGCCTTCAAAAGCGTCCACCACCAGCAGAACGCCGTCTACCATTTTCATAATTCGTTCTACTTCTCCGCCAAAATCGGCATGACCCGGAGTATCTACAATATTGATTTTATAATCGCCATAATGAATGGCGGTATTTTTTGCTAAAATGGTAATTCCTTTTTCACGTTCCAAATCGTTAGAGTCCATGACCCGCTCGGCAACCTGTTCGTTTTCACGGAAGGTACCGGACTGACTTAACAGCTTATCTACCAAGGTGGTTTTACCATGGTCTACATGGGCAATAATTGCTATATTTCTAATATGATCCTGTTGCATAGCAGCCTCCTAAATATTCTCTCTCAAAATAGCATACAGAATATTTTAAGCCTATTTTTAACGGAATACAAGTGCTTTGCGCAAAAAATTTTGTATATTTTATGGTAAGGCCAGTAAACTTGATCGTTTATAAAAGAAGGATAGAAAAAACAAGCCATTTATGATATGCTGTTTACAGAAAAAAGAACGATTGATTGGAGGAATGCCCTTATGGCTCAAACAGAACAATTCCCGGCCCAGTGCGCCGCTCAGGAATCTGCCGCGCCAGATGATGAGCCCCAATTTGACATGCAGCAGGTCCTGCAAGACAATTCCCGCTTAAACCAGGCTATTCTCTTTGCCACAAAGCGCCATGCCGGTCAGCTACGCAAAGGGACTGTGCTGCCTTACATCCTGCATCCGCTGGAAACCATGCAAATTTTATCCAATATGCAGGCCGACATCAATTTACAGATTGCCGGATTGCTGCATGACACCCTAGAGGACACTGACACCACCGCCGCAGAAATTGCCGCCTTGTTTGGCGATGATGTAGCTGCATTGGTGAATCATCACAGCGAGGATAAAAGCAAAAGCTGGTTGGAACGCAAAACACAGGCTTTGACCGCACTGCAAACAGCCGATGACCGACTCAAGATGCTGGTATTGGCCGACAAACTATCCAACCTGCGCAGCATTGCCCGCGACCATAAACAACTGGGCGATAGACTTTGGCAGCGTTTCAACGCGCCCAAAGAAAAACAGGCCTGGTATTACAATGGCATTGTCGATACGCTGGCCGAGCTGGATCAATACGTCGAAACCTCCGACGCCTATCAGGAGCTGCTCAGCCTTTACAAAGACGTTTTTGTCATCTACAAAATCAATCCAACTTATGATAAGCTGTATCAAGCCAACACCTTTGGTCAGGCCTACTGTTTAAGCAAAGGCAATCCCCAGTGGGTACCGGTCAATTACCGGTTTCGGCAAAATGATATTCCGCTTACCCGTACAGAGGCCGAATCGCTGGAGGATAAATGGTACGATTTGTTTCTTAATGCTGTAGAATTGGATTTGCAGGACGCTGTCTATCCCCTGTACACAACGCCGGAAATACAGCTTTCTATCCTCTTAAAAGATGGACAATTACAGCTACAGCAACAGACTGCAACCGGCAAGCAGGCTCTTCTGCTCAGCGAAGACGATACTTATCAATGTATTACCCAACTGCGTATGCAATCGGGCATCGCCGTACCGCTGGCCCAAATACTCTTGCAAACCTTTGGGCATCCCAACGGCGCCGAAGCCTTTCAAACTGCTTGCCAGCAAATGGGGCTTACCGGAGAATTGGTGATTATATAAATCTTGACCATATTCGGCCCATCCCGTAAAGGCCCATACAGTTTTTCGATTACCTGCTTGTGTCGAATTATAATTGTTTTTCATTGATACAAACTACCGCAACCCCATACCCAACTGCAACGCCAACACAAAAATAGACCTGCCAACGGACAGGTCTATTTTTGTGTTTTCAATATATGGATGCGCACTGCACTTAGTGTTTGTAAAATTCGCTTTTACCTAAGCCGCACAGTGGGCAAACCCAATCTTCCGGCAGGTCTGCAAAAGCAGTGCCTGGCGCGATGCCAGCTTCGTCATCGCCATCAGCAGGGTCATAAATATATCCGCAAGGGCATTCGTATTTATCCATTCTGATTCACTCCTCGTTTTGATGATAGTAATATCTTACCAGTTTCCCGGTTGTTTTAAACATGCCAGGCTATCAGTTTTCATATTTTTGCCAAGTTTTTTATTTTTATCGCTATCTTTTTATTTCATAGAAGCAACAATGGCGTCAGCCAGCGCGTCCAAATCGGCATTCTGCTCTTCTTTCAGACGGGATTTGAAGGTTACCATATTTTCTAAAATGGTGATGTTCTTCATGCCTTCCAGCAAATCCTTCATCTGTTTGCCAGCGTTTGGTCCCCAGGAGCCATTTTGCATTAACGCTACGGTACGGTTGGACAGATTGTGCGCTTTCAATTCATGCAGCAAGTGTTCCATGCTGGAGAAAATGC
>CABUKW010000166.1 GCA_902492275.1 uncultured Peptococcaceae bacterium | reverse complement strand
TATCCAACCATGATGATCTTCGGTATTGTATTTGCCGCTCAGGTAGGGATGTCCATGATTCCGTTCAAACAGGTTCCATTAACGGTAATGGGCGCTTTTGAAACCATGTCTGGCGTTAGCATCGAATATGGAAAATATATGTTGATTTCGATTGTCTGTTGTGTAGTTTGCTCGTTGCTGTTTATCTTAATCGGTAAATATGTATTTAAACCGGATATGAGTAAATTGATGGCGTTAGATACCAGCAAGCTGGATAACGACGGCAGTTTGATGCTGAACAAGGTACAGAAGATTGTGTTGTGCTTCTTATTTGCTCTGGTGATTATGTTATTGATTCCTAGTTTCTTACCAAAAACATTTTTCCTGACCCAATTCCTATCGGCGATTGGCAACACAGGGATTTGTATCTTCCTAGTAGCTGTGATGTGTTGTATTAAGGTAGACGGCAAACCGCTTCTGCCCTTTAAAAAGATGGTAGATTCCGGCGTTACTTGGGGCATCATCCTGTTGCTGGCGCTGGTACAGCCCTTATCCGCTGCTATGAGTGCAGAAGAAAGCGGTATCACCGCCATGCTGATGGTAATCTTAGATCCTATCTTCGGAGGTCGGTCGCCAATCTTTTTTATGGTTGTCATCGGTTTGATCGCTACCGTAGTGACCAACTTTATGAATAACGGTGCTATCGGTGTAGCTTTGATGCCAATCGTATACAGCTATTGTACAGCAGCCGGCATCAGCCCACAGTTATCAGTTATCATGGTTGTCATGTGCGTGCATCTGGCTTTCTTAACGCCGGCTGCCAGCTCCAGTGCCGCATTGCTGCATGGTAACGAGTGGTGCGATACAGCAGCCATTTGGAAAACAGCGCCGGTTATCATATTGGTGTCTTGGCTGGCGATTGCAGTTGTAACCGTTGGTTTAGGTACTTTCTTATTTTAAATATAGCAAGCGGGGCGGCGATATGGCGTTCCGCTTGTCAAGAAAAGATTCCTTAATAAAAATAAAATTTGAGAAAAGCAGAGAAAACATAGAGAAAGAGGTGTTGGTGTATGCCACCAGTAATTGATAAAGAGAAATGCGTAGAATGCGGAACTTGCGCACAGATATGTCCGTTGGATGTGATCCGCTATCAGAAAGACGAAACCGGCAAGAAGCACGTTGTTGTAAAATATCCTTATGAATGCTGGCATTGCCGGGCTTGTGTAAAGGATTGTCCAAAACAAGCCATTACCATGCGGTATCCATTGTCCCACATGATGTTTGCGATGGAAATTCCAGAAGAGAAAAAGAATTAGTGAGAGAGGTGCAGAATCATGGAAGTCAAAATTCGTAAAGATATTGTAAAAACAGATTATTTAATTATCGGCGGCGGTGTAGCCGGCCTGCAATCGGCTATTACAGCGGCAGCATTAGGCGTTGATGTACTGATTGCAGAAAAAGCAGATACACGCCGTTCTGGCTCTGGCTGCGGCGGTAATGACCATTATATGTGCTATATTCCCGAGTGTCACGGCGATGATTTTCAGAAAGTGATCAGTGAAATCAGCGAAGGGATGGAAGGCGGTCCCTGGCAAGACCCAGCCATGCTGAAAAAAATGATGCTGCGCACTAAGAGCATTGTAGAACGGTGGGAATCTTATGGCATCAATATGAAGCCAACCGGTGAATACCGCTTTGAAGGACACACCATGCCGGAACGGCAATGCTACCATTTAAAATACGACGGTCATAATCAAAAAATGTGCCTGACCAAAGAAGCACGTAAAAACGGCGCCAAGATTATGAATAAGGTATTTATTAACGACATTCTCACCAATGACGAAGGTCGTGCCGTTGGTGCAATCGGTTTTAGCTTGGCTGAAGATGAACCGGAAATTATCGTATTTCAGGCCAAAGCAGTGCTGGTGGCTACAGCACAAGCTATGCGCATGTATCCCAACGTAAATCCGGCCTATATTTTCAACACCCATAGCTGTCCGGCCGCTGCCGGCGGCGCTGCCATCGCCTATCGGGCTGGCGCTAAGCTGGTCAATATCGATGTGCCTTACCGTCATGCCGGCGTAAAAGGCTTTGCCCGCTCTGGGAAAGCCACCTGGTTTGGTGTATTGTCTGATATTAACGGCGATTCTATCAGTCCATTCACCGACAAGCCGGACCGCAAACGGGGCGATGCCATGATGGATATATATCCCGGCATTTTCGGCGACCGGCTGGAAAGCGCACAGGGGCCAACCTATATGAACTGCACCGGTTATACGGAAGATGACCACGCCTATCAGCATCAGCAGTTCCAATGTGAAGGCATTGACTCTATCACCGATTATCTGGAACAGCGGCATATTGATTTGCACAAGAGTATGATTGAATTCGGCACCTATGATTATTCCTTAGCCCAAAGGGGCATTGACATTGGACTGGACGCCAGCACCAATGTGCCCGGTATTTATGCGGCCGGTATTTGCTGCGGCAATGTACGGGGCAATATCACCAGCGCTTCTGTGTGGGGCGATATCGCCGGCGAATCGGTGGCTGCCTATGTAAAAACAGTGGAAGATTATGATGTCAGCGGTCATCCGCTCATTGCCCAACGGGCCGATTTTTACAATCAGCTGATGAACCGGACAAACGGCGCGCAATGGTTAGAAGCCAATTCCTCCCTGCAGGTTATCATGAATGATTATATCGGCTTAAAAGTACGCTCCGAAGACATGATGCGGGCCGGTATCAAATACCTGGGCGATTTGAAATCCTATGCTCGGCAGGAAATTGGCTGCGAGGACGCCCATCAGCTGATGCGCACCATGGAATTGTTTGATTTGATTGACCTGGCTGAAGCTGTGGCGATCACCTCCCGCAATCGGAAGGAAAGCCGCGGCATGCACAGAAGAATTGATTATACCTTTACCAATCCGCTGCTGAACAATAAGTTCCAGACCATCCGCAAAGCTGCCGATGGAGAAGTGGTGCTGGAATGGCGTGATAAAGTGAAATAAAAAAGAATAGGCATAGATAGAAAAAAGCAGAACCCTTCAAGATGGCAAGGGTTCTGTTTTTTTGTTTTGCATAAATTGGCTGCAACTTTTGATTGCAGTAAATTTGTGCAAAAATACGGCACTTCCTATAAATAAATCAAATTGATAAGATAAATACATAAAAGATAGTTGTTGATTAGATAGATGGCCGTCGAACTGCTACAACCTATTCTTATATCAGAAATTTGTATATGGAGGGAAAAGCGATTATGAAACGAGAAGCCTTAACAGAAAAAATCATAGTTTTGGGCGTGGATGGTATGGACCCACGTTTAACGAGAAAATATGTGGATATGGGTATTATGCCTAATGTAAAAAAATATTTAGAGCGAGGTTCTGCCCGTGAGGATTTGGTTTTACTGGGCGGTGTACCTACAATTACGCCGCCTATGTGGACCACGCTATCTACCGGTGCCAATCCAGCTACACATGGTATTACCTGCTTTTGGAGCCAGCATCCGACGAAAATCGATACCTTTGTGTATGCAAATGACTCCAGACGGTGTAAAGCGGAGCCCCTGTGGAATGTATTTGCAGAAGCGGGCAAAAAAACCTTGGTTTGGCATTGGCCTGGCTGTTCCTGGCCTCCAACCAGTGACAGCCCAAATTTACATGTAGTAGAGGGTACACAGCCGACCAGTGTTAATTATACAATTGGAACTGTGGATCAATGTAAGATTTATGTGATGGATGAAAATATAAAGAACGAAGAAGAACATGCTTTTGAAGGAGTACGTATGAATGGTGCAGGCTGTATCGTAGATGGTCTGGAAGTAGAAAAGAATGATGCAGCCGATTGCATGGCCAGTTTATCTATGCCAGAGCCGCAGCCCATTTCTATGAATCCTTATGAAGGAGAGAGTCAGAACTTTGGCAATGATAAACCTTTCACAACTGAAGAACCATTGAAACCAGCTCGAGGCTGGTTGAATGCGCCAACAGATGCCAAGGAATTCTCTCTGATGCTGTGTGAAGGGAAAGTTCGTCGCGTAGGTTTGTTGAAAAAAGGAGAACATGGTATATATGATACGGTAGAGCTATATACGTCCAAAAAAGCGGAAAAGCCTTTGGCGACAATTAAAAATGGTGAATACATCGTATACATGGAAGATGAACTTTTAGATAAAAATGATGAAAAAATAGCAGTGACGCGAGGCGTTATTCTATTGGATTGTGCGCCAGAAGGTACAGGCTTTAAATTGTGGCTGGGCAATGCCATGAAAAAAGATTGTGATGATTTGTTCTGGCCCAAACATCTATATACAGATGTTGTAAACCATGCAGGCTATGTTCCCAGTTTTGAATTGCAAAATAATTTAGGAGCTTCGCCTTATCTAATGGAACAATTTATGTATCGAACCTGGCGGGAGTATGGCGATTGGCAGGCTAAAGCGATTAATTACCTGATTGAACAGGAAAACTATGAGGTTGTCTACAGCCATTATCATAACGTGGATAATTTTGCACACTGCTTTTTTGAACACCACAATGGCTTTGGCGATTTGGAACAAGAAGAAGTCTATGAAAAATTGTTCCAGCAGCTATATATTGACACAGATAGATATTTAGGAGATTTTATTCATTTGCTTGATAAGGGCTGGACAGTCATTATTACGTCTGACCATGGTTTGTTATGCAAGGAAGAACCAGATGTACCGCCAGGATTGGGCGATGGCTTTGTTGTCAATACAACCATTATGCGGGAATTAGGTTATACTGTCATGAAACGGAATGAGAAAGGAGAAGAACTTCGGGAAATTGATTATGCAAAAACGAGAGCTGTGGCCAGCCGTGGCAACCATATCTATATTAATTTAAGAGGCCGTTATGAATACGGTATCGTAGATCCTGCTGATAAATATGAATTAGAACGGCAGATTATAGATGATTTATATGCCTACCGCAATAAAGATGGGAAACGAATTATTAGTCTTGCCATTAGAAATCAAGAGGCCGCACTGTTGGGTTTGGATGGACCTGAATCAGGCGATATTCTTTATTGGTTAGAAGAAGGCTTCAACAGAGTTCACGGAGATGCGTTATCTACCTTGCGGGGGCATGCCGATACTTCTGTTTCTCCAATTTTTATTGCTTCTGGCGCAGGTGTGAAACAGGGATTTTATACAGAGCGTGTTATTCGAGAAGTCGATGTAGCGCCTACAATGGCAGTGTTAGGCGGCGTTCGGATGCCAGCCCAGTGTGAAGGCGCACCGGCATATCAGATTTTTGCCGAAGAAGTATAAATTCTAGTTTTCCGTTGTGACCGGCTTATATATGTTGGGTAGGTCGGTCACATTTTGTAATAAAGGGGGAGAATTTTCTATGGATATGCAAAAAAGAAGATGGATACATTTTATTATAATGATGCTATTGACTGTCGTTGTTTGTTTATGCCCGCCTTTTGGCAGTATTACAGAATCGGGTATGAAAGTGTTAGGTATTTTTGCTGGTGTTCTTTACGGTTGGATTTTTATTGATTTAATTTGGCCCAGTATTTTTGGATTTGTCGGTTTGGGTGTGATTGGTGCAGGAACGGTATTATCATCTTTTGCTGCTGGGATTGGAAATGTTTCTTTGATTATGATTTTGGTCACCATGGTATTTGCCGGCGCGTTAGAAGAAGCTGGACTGACTGATTTTCTGGCAGACTGGTTTTTGAAGCGAAAAATCTTTCGTAAATCGCCATGGTTATTGATTGGGGGCATAGTATTTGGAGCGTTTATTCTCAGCATTTTGGGGGCTAGCTTGGCAGCGATTTTCTTACTTTGGTCTCTTATTTTAAAAGTCGCAGACGAATGCAAAATACCTAGAAATGACCATTTAATCTCTTTTTGCATCATGATGATTGTGGCAGCAGGTATGAATGGTGGGTGTGTATTGCCATTTAGCAGCG
>CABUKW010000165.1 GCA_902492275.1 uncultured Peptococcaceae bacterium | reverse complement strand
CCAGCAACACTTCCACCGCATTTCGCTTCCCGATATATCCTACTATTCCGCACATCGTCTTTCCCCCTCGACTTTTCTACTTTTCTTTCATAACTATATGGTATCAGACACAGGGTCTGTTTGCGTCCTATTTTCTTTATGAATATGCAAATCATATCGTTTTATTATACTATTCCCGTCCGGAAAACACAATAAAAAGATTTCTTATTCTTCGCCATGCTCCAGCGTCAGCAATTCCAACTCATCAGCCACCAACGACTCGGCCTCCGCCATATCCAAATCCCGCAAATGATTGGTAGGCAATTCATCTAAACTAGCAATATTAAAATACTGCAAAAATTTTCTGGTGGTTCCGTAAAGAATGGGCCGACCCGGCGCGTCCTTGCGGCCTCGTTCTTCAATCAGCTCCTTGCTGATTAGATTTTGGATAATCTTATCGGCCTTGACGCCGCGAATTAGCTCCACCTCGCCGCGGGTTACCGGCTGCTTATAGGCGATGATGGATAGAGTCTCCAAAGCTGCCATAGACAGCGTATTAATTTGCGGCCGATACAATTTTTCTACATAGGGCAGATATTCCTGCTTGATGGCCATAATATAGCCGTCGCCCAACTGGATAACGCCGATGCCCTTGGAAGCGTCGCTGTAATCCTCCTGCAACCAACTCAGCACATCCAGCACGTCCTCCTCCTCCAGTTCGGCCAGTTCAGCCAGCTGGGCCGGCGTCAGCGGCTCATTGGTGATAAAAAGCAAGCTCTCTATGGTCGCCCTAATTTTCTCTACATACTGCAACTATTTCACCTCATTGCTCTGCTTACGCGGAAATATCCACAGAGCACCGAAATTATTCTGCTGCTGGAAGGTCAGTTCACCCAACCGGCACAATTCCAGCAACGCCATAAAGACTGTGATAATCTTCCGTTTCCGGTCACTGCGCCGGAATAATGTGGTAAACTCAATGCTCTTCTCTGCCTGTAATCGCTGCCGGATTTGAGCAATGCTGTCTTCCACCAGATATTCTTCCTTGGCCAAGGTTAGTTCATGGGGCGTTTCCGCTTCTGCCTGCTCCATCACCTGGGAAAAAGCCTGCAACAGTTGTTCTAAAGTTACATGCTCCAGCGGATTGCCAGGTTCCAGCATACTGGTTAGCTGCTCCACATCCTGCGGTTTCAGCATATAAGTAGGCTCCACCTGCTCTCTTTGCTGCAGCATGTGGGCTGTTTCTTTGTAAAACCGGTATTCCACCAAACGCTGCACCAATTCTGCCCGCGGGTCTTCCTCCGGCATTTCCTCCCCGTCGGCCGTTTTCCGTTTTGGCAGCAGCATACGAGCTTTGATGTTCACCAACGTCGCCGCAATCAGCAAAAATTCGCTGGCAATTTCCAAATCCATCTCCCGGGCCTCTTCTAAATAAGCCAGATATTGTTCTGTAATAACGGCAATGGGAATATCATAAATATCCACCTTATTTTTGTCAATTAGATGAAGTAACAAATCTAAAGGTCCATCAAAATTGTCCAGATGGATTTCATATTTTTTGCTTTCCGCCATGCTTTTGCCTCCGGTTAAAAAATCAGTCCCAACAGGAACGAAAACAGACTCAACACGGCGTTGGCAATCGGCACTAAAAACAAATCTGTAATGTTCAAAAGAATTAATACCATCAAAATTAAGAAACCATATTTTTCTACTGTATTCAGGTACTGATACGCTGTCGCTTTCGGTAAAAATCCGGCTAAAATTTTAGAGCCATCCAGCGGCGGGATCGGAATTAAATTAAAGATCGCCAGATAGATATTTAACGTGATGCAATAATACAAAAAGGTGTTTACAAAGGGAATGGTCATAAATCCATTGCCGGCTACATAAATAAAGTAGGCCGCAAAGGATAACATCAGGTTGGTGGCAGGTCCGGCTATGGATACCAGCATCATGCCCTTATTGCGGTCGCCGTTAAAATAAAAAGGATTGACCGGC
This sequence comes from uncultured Peptococcaceae bacterium, assembly GCA_902492275.1. Classification (GTDB taxonomy): domain Bacteria; phylum Bacillota; class Peptococcia; order Peptococcales; family Peptococcaceae; genus UBA7185. Next base: position 3,951 of record CABUKW010000165.1, on the reverse strand, counting down.
ACCGGTTTCGCCCAGCCAAAACCGGCTACCAACATCAACAGAGCACCGATTGGATCTAAATGAGCCAACGGATTTAACGTCAACCGGCCCTGATTTTTGGCGGTAGGATCCCCCAATTTGTAGGCCACAAAACCGTGGGCAGTTTCATGAAAGGTAATGGCCATCAGCACCGCCAGCAAAGTAGCTACCATGCTGGTGATGGAACTTCCGAAAAACATAACAAATTCTCTCCTTTTTTTGAAAACCTGTTTGACTGGTTTATTATACCATAGATTTTTGCCGCAGAAAAGCAATCTATGATAGAATGGCTGTCAAAATCGGTCAATAACTATAATTGTACAAGATTTCCTTGCCCATGAAAAAAAATCCTGCTTTCCAGCAAAATCCTCGTAAAAATACCGGAACATGCCAACAAATTTATGCGTCCTATCATTGAAAGTGTTTCATACAAATTTTTTCGATACTGTCATTATAAAAAACTGCCAATCCAAAACAAAGCTGCAACGAAAACTTTTCGCGCAGCTTTGTATATGCTCTTTTATTCGCTTATGGTCTTGCGCAGTCTTGGGCCTGTCCCCGCAAAATTTCTAAGCCGTGCGCCAGCTCTGTGACAATAAATTCTAAATTTTCCCGCACAGCCTTGGGGCTGCCCGGTAAATTGATAATCAACGTTTGCTGGCAAATGCCGGCCACAGCTCGACTTAACATGGCCCGTTTGGTAATCTGCAAACTATTCATGCGCATAGCTTCTGGAATGCCCGGCACCTGCCGTTCAACAACATCTAGCGTAGCCTCCGGCGTCCAATCCCGCGGAGAAAAGCCGGTGCCGCCGGTGGTTAAAATCAAATCCACCTGTTCTGCGCAAAGCCGCCGCATTTCGTCGGCCAGCAGTTGCCGTTCGTCTGGCAGAATCATCTGCTGCACCACAGTGTAACCGTTCTTTTCCAAAATTTCTTTTGCAACCTGTCCGCTAACATCCTCCCGTTGACCACGGGAACCTTTATCGCTGGCTGTGATAATGGCAGCCTGAAACATATCAATCATCGTTCTCCTTTCCAGTTTTCCTTTTCTTTTTTATCCTTTTGCTTCGTAACAAGCGTCAGCCGCCCACCTGAAACATCTGGCGGCTATCGGTATCCTGCTGTTTTCCTGCTTCATAAAAATGATGCTCCAACGGTTTCTGCCAAAGGGTTTCTGCTATCTTTTCTGTCAAAATGGCGTCACTGCACCCGTTTCGCAGCAACGGCAGCAATTCTATCCCTTTATTTTGATTAAGGCACAGCTTCAAAAAGCCGTTGGAGGTCAAACGAACGCGATTGCATCTTCCGCAGAATTTATTGTGAATGGCACCGATAAAGCCGATTTTTCCCTGAAAGCCGGGCAGACTATAATATTCGGCGGGCCCATTGCCCAACCGTCCAGAATAGACCGTCAACGACCCGAAGGCCGCTGTCAGCAACTGCATGATTTGCTGCTTATCTACCGCTGTATAGGACTGGGCCAGGCCAATAGGCATCAGCTCGATAAACCGCACCGCCAGCGGATAGTCCTTGGCTTGAGCAGCTAACTGCACAATTTGCTCCTGATTAAACTGCACCAGCGGCACACAATTTATTTTCAAATTAGGAAACTTGAATTGCTTTACCTTTTCCAAGCCAGCCATCACTTTATCGAAGGCATCCCGCCGGGTAATGCGGGCAAATACCTCTCGCTCTACCGTATCCAGACTGACGTTGATACCGTCAATGCCAGCCTCCAGCAAAGGCTCTGCCATCTCCTCCAGCAACACGCCGTTGGTGGTGATGGTCACCTGGGAAACGCCTTCTACTGCTTTCAGTTGTCGTACCAAATCGCAGCAGCCCAACCGCACCAGTGGCTCGCCGCCAGTCAGCTTAATCTTGCTGATACCTAAGCCTGTCATGCAGCCCACCAGCCTCAAAATTTCTTCATAGGTCAATAAATCGTCATGGCACAATTGCGCCGCAATCCCTTCCTCGGGCATACAATAGGTGCAGCGCAGATTACAGCGGTCTGTGATAGAAATCCGCACATAGTCGATGTTCCGTCCGTATTGGTCCTGCATCGCGCTCACTCCTGCTTCTGTCCGGCAGGACGGACAAAGGTTCCGCTCTTCCCGCCTGCTTTCTGTTCTAAATGAATTTGCCCCAGCTCCATCGTTTTATCAATGGCCTTACACATATCATAGATGGTCAGCAACGCCACATTCACAGCGGTCAGTGCTTCCATCTCCACGCCGGTCTGTCCGTTCACCTTCACGGTGGCAACCGCCTGCACAGCCAATTGTTCCGGCAACAACGCAAAGTCTACCGTGCATTTGGTCAGCAGCAGCGGATGACACATGGGAATCAATTCGTGGGTTTTTTTCGCCGCCATAATCCCAGCCACCCGCGCTACGCCTAATACGTCACCTTTTTTCACTGTTCCTTGCACAATGGCATCATAAACTGCCCGATTGACAAATATTTTTCCACTGGCAACGGCAATCCGATGGGTTATTGCCTTCTCGCTAACATCCACCATCACTGCGTTGCCCTGTTGGTCAAAATGCGTCAGCCCATTTTCCATATTCTTGCCTCCGTTTCTCTCCAATTCTCGCCGGCAATTCTGCTAGCTGTCCGATAAACTGCCGGTTCCGCCCTTATAAATTTCCACCACAGTCCGGCAACCGGTCATCAGCATGGCATGGGAAAAGTCTGCCTTTAGCTGGCGGATATATTGGGCTGCTCCTTGCTCTAAATCGCTCATCACTGCTCTCGTAAACGCTCTGCCGATCATCACGGAATCAGCGCCCAGCAGCAGCATCTTATATACATCCAAACCGGTCTGCACACCGCCATCTACCAAAATGGGCACTGTACCCTTCAAACGCTTTACAATGGCAGGCAAAACCGTGGCAGTACCAGGGCTGCAATCCAAAATCCGCCCGCCGTGGTTACTGACCACAAGACCCGCTGCCCCCAATTCTACCAAAATTTCTGCTTCGTCGGCATCGGTAACCCCCTTCACAACAACAGGATAGGGTACTTGCGCCAACAACGCCTTCAATTGGCGATTGGTACGCAACGGAATGCTTTCTCCCCGCAGTTTTACATTGCTAAGCCCCAGCGAATCCAAATCAATGCCGACCGCATGAATCTCCAACTTTTCCAATTGTTTGAGCTTATCAAAAAAGATGGCATCGCTCCAGGGCTTGATAAAAGGCAATCCCCAGCCAGGATAGCGTGCAATCCCCCGATTGGCCGCCTGGGCGATGATATCATGGGCGCCGTCGCCTAAACCCACCGCAATGCCTTCCTCCACGCAGCCCTTCATTAGAGCCTGCACATAGCTGTCCTCATCTATCGTAGCAGACATGTTGAAATCACAGCCGCCAATGGGCGAAGGCATAACCGGCAGAGAAAGTTCGTAGCCCAACACTTTAGTATGCAAGTCAGGAGGCTGTTGACTGTCGTATAAAATTTTCATGGGCACTGCAATCTCCTGCAGCGCCTGCACATTATTTTGAAAGGTGCGGCCGCTGTCCCTGCCGCCCATGCCAGGAATTTTACCGGCGCAAGCTTTGCCGTTGCACACAGCGCAATAACTGCAAAAGCCTGCCATATTTTGGCGTCCCCGTTCCACGTCCATCTGCCACGCCATGCTATTTGCCCCCTAACAGGGCGCTACTGCCCAACCGATCAGCGCCAGCCGCTATCATTTGTTTAGCAGCTTCCACACTCCGAATGCCGCCAGCAGCCTTAATTTTGACCGCAGGGCCGATTTCCTGCCGGAATAGCGCCACATCCTCCACCATAGCGCCAGCCGAGCCGAAACCGGTGCTGGTTTTGATATAATCGGCGCCGGCCTCTGTCACCAACTGACACAAAGTTCGTTTTTCAGCTTCTGTCAAATAACAGGTTTCTACAATGACTTTTAGAACTCGCTGACCGC
>CABUKW010000164.1 GCA_902492275.1 uncultured Peptococcaceae bacterium | reverse complement strand
GCTTGCTTCAAGGCCTTGATTTCATGCGCCACCTGGCGCCACTGACCATTTTTTACATGACATAAATTGATAACCATATCAATCTCGTCGGCGCCGTTGGCCAGAGCCTCTTTGGTCTCCACTAACTTCACCAGCGTCGTTTGATAGCCATTGGGAAACCCTACCACCGTACAAATTTTCATCTGCTCCTGCACATAAGCCTTGACGCCAGCCACATAACAAGGCGGAATACACACCGAAGCGGCGCCGCCTCTTATCGCCTCGTCGCACAAAGCTTTTATGGCTTTCCAATCGGCGGTCTGCTTTAATTGGGTATGGTCAATCCGCCGATAGACTTCCTGCTCTTCCATAAAAAATCACGCCTTTCTCTCTGCTTCTTCCTTCCTGAAACTTTCCAACAGCCGCAACACCTGTTCCTTTAAGGGACCGGTAAAAATGCAGGTGTCGCTATACTGCAAATTTTTCGATACGGCCTTACAATAGGCCAGCGCCTGTTCTCTATCCTGAGAAAGCACCTTGCCCTCGGTCAAAAACAGCGCCATACGATAACATCCTTCCTCGCTATTTTGCTTGGCTGCTCTTTGATACAAAGAAAGTGCTTTATCCAAATTGGCTTTTACCCCTGTACCCGTTTCATAGCATTCGCCCAGCAAATAAAGAGCAAATCCATCCTCCTGCGTCACGCCAGCTTTAATATAGTGCAGCGCTTTTTTCAGATTGCGCCGCACGCCTTGGCCATGGAGATAACATTCCCCTACCTGGACCTGTCCATACAAATTTCCCAAATCGGCTGACTTCTGATACCAGGCATAGGCCAGTGCATCGCTTTGCGCTACGCCCTTGCCCTTATCATACATCCAACCAAGCTGATTCATGCCCCGTGCGTCGCCGCCCTCGGCGCTTTTCTGATAGCACTGAGCCGCTTTTGACCAATCCTGCTCCACTCCATAGCCATAATAATAAACATGGCCCAAATTCAGCCAGCCGCTGGCCACATTCTGCTCGGCCAGATAGGTAAAGCACTTGATGGCCATGGCATAATCGACATCGCAACCCTTGCCGTCCCGGTAACACAGCCCCAGATTGTTGATGGCGCCGTAGTGCCCGTCTCTTGCCGCCTGCTTATACCAATACAGGGCTTTCTCATAATCAAGCTCCAAGCCATAGCCGTCATACATACAGGCCAGATTATATTGGGCCCGCGTCTGTCCCAGCTCGGCGCCGGTCTGATAATAAGCCACCGCTTTGGACAAATCCTTTTCGACGCCGGTGCCGGTTTCATAACAGCCGCCCACCGATGTATACGCAGGATAATACCCCAACTCCACAGCATCCTGAAAGCATTGAAAGGCTTTTCCGCCGTTGGCAGCCACGCCCATACCATCCCGATAGCATATACCTAGATTATGAACGCCAACCCGATTCCCCAGATCTGCGGATTTTTTATAATACAAGAAGGCCTGCTCCACATCCTGTTCCACGCCAATGCCATACTCATAATAATAGCCCATCTGACAGATGGCGTCTGTATCGCCCATCTCCATGGCCTGCTTCAAATAGGCTACAGCCTGCTGAAGGTCCCGCTCTGTGCCGATGCCATCCTCATGGCAACAGGCCGCTTTATAAAACCCGTAGCTATAGCCCCGTTCTCCTGCCTGGATATAAAGCTGTAGCGCCTGTTCCGGATTTTTTTCTATCCCGATGCCGTATTCTCTGCAGCGTCCCAAACGGCAAAACGCCTCGGACTCTCCATTTTGTGCGGCAGTCGTGTACCATTTTGCCGCCAGCTGCAGATTTTTGTCCGTGCCCTTGCCAAACTCATAGCACTTACCCAAATTGACCTGGGCGATAGAATCGCCGCGCATGGCTGCCTGCCGGTACCAAGAAAAGGCAACTTCCATATTGGCTTTTGTACCATAGCCATATTCGTAGCAATAGCCCACCATATTCAATGACCCCATATGGCCTTCTCCAGCCGCTTCTAAAAATCGGGCGAAAGCCTGACTCCAACTTTGCGCCGTGCCTACGCCATATTCATAACAACAGGCCAACCGATATAAAGCCGGCACATAGCCCTCCTCTGCCGCCTGCTGATACAACTGAAATGCACCGTGCTCATCCTGCGCAGTGCCAATACCATATTGCTTGCACACGCCCAAATTGCTGCGGGCGCAAGAATCGCCCCGCTTTACGGCCTCAGTCAAGCAATGCACGGCCCGCGCATCGCCCGTTTCTGTATTTTGCAAGCGCCAAAAAATACCTAAATTACACCACTGCCAGCCGTTCAATTCTTCTTCCGCAATCATTTGCATCGCTCCGCCGCACTGCGGACAGACAGCCAGCGGCTCGTCCTGCTCCATCACAGTTCCACATTGCTGTCCCGTACACACAAAAATCATCTTCATCCCTCATTTCAGGCCACATCTTCCCTTATACTCTACACTATTTGCCGCAGAAAAACAACTTCCCCATGCAGAATCCTCATTAAAAATTCTACATAGGGAAGTCGCACATCCCCCCTATTCTCCCTGATAAACGCCAGCAAATAAAGGAAACTGGCTTTCCCTATCCAGCACTAAATACACAAAGGGCCGGTTAAATTGCAACTCCACTAAATTTTCCGGCAACTCAACAATAGATTCCCGTTTCAACTCTACCACAGTAGCCGCAGCGGCCTGCGTACCCAGCTCGTCCAGCCGCAGCTGACAATTTTGCAGCACCCGGCCAATATAAATATTACCGTCAGGACTGCTTCCCAGCTGCGAGAAATCGGCATGTTGTCCGTCAAAGGCAATGCCCAACCCCATCGCACTGCACACATCGTTCAGCTGCAAAGCGCTATTCATTTCAAACTTAGGCAAAGCCAATTGTATCGCACAGACTTCACCGTCTGCTAAAAGCTGTTCCACCCAATCAGCCGATAACTGCTCCAAAAGCTGCCCGCAATGGCTGTTTTCGTCAGGAAGCAGCGCTACCAGCACCAGACTGTCATCATCATAAGGCAGCACAATGCCCTGGCCTTGCTGCCACTGCAAATAGGTTCCCTGCTCATATCGCTGATGCAGAAAAGACAGCCTTTTTTCAGGACCGTCGGCACAATAAAAGAGCTGCTCATAGGTATCTGCACTGTCAAAGAGGCTCTGCCACTGGGCGTCTAAGGTTACGGCATTGATCAACAGCAGCACCGCATCGGCGTCCAGATCCTCCAGCATACGGGGAATCCGCTGCTCAGTAGCGTCAGCAATCCAAGCATTAACCGCTTGCACGGCCCCCTCCCCTTGTAAATCTACAGACTTGACTTCCGCCCGGTAATATTGCTGCACAGTCTGCAAAAAATCATCGCGGACAGCCATCTCGTCATCACACCAAACACTATTAGCCAAACCCAAACGAGTAGCGCCCTGTTCCTGCTGCAGCTTCTCCATCACCCAAGCTGCCAGCAGGCGCTGCTGCTGTTGGTCCAAATCCCGAAAAAACACCTGAAATGCTTGCGCAGTGTCCCCAGCCGCGCCCTGTCCTGTCATGGATAACGCCAGCCAAGCCGATAACGGCGATACCAAAAGATTTTCGTCCTGCAAAAGCGCCGCCTGCCGCAAAAGTGTGTAGGAAAAATCGGCCAATCGCGCCGTTTGCGCCCGTTGAACGCTGCCATCCTCAACTGTCACAAACTGGATTTCCTGCCGTGGCACACTTTGCTGGCTGCAGCCAGGCAGCCCCTGCAGCAACGCCACACACAAACAGCCTGCCGCCAATCTCTTTTTCATTCGCATCATATCCCCTCCTAAAAATGGGCAACAAAGCTTCTAAGCCTTACAACCCAATATGAAAAAATTCCCTCATTTGGTTAGACGCAAAACCACCAAAAAAGTTGCAGCACAACCTATCATTATATTTTTATTCTGCAAAAGTTACCCAACTCCTCCGTCCAACTGAACTGCTAAACCGTAACCATCACCTTTTGAAAACACCTTTTATAAAGAGTTGGTGAATCACCGACTCCTTATAAATGGTCTGTCATTGTATTACCAGACCGCTTATCTCCCAGCGCTTTCGCCGTATCTGCACTGCAAAATAAGCGACTACATACAAGATTGTGCCATGCAAGGAGCAACAGATACAAAGCGGTACTATCCCCATTTTGGAGTTGACAGTACTGCCCAAACTGCAAAAGCATCTTTTCTTTGCCTAAAGAAAAATAAAAGGCCTGTCTCCGAAAGCGGAGCAGACCTTCTTCTATATTTATTACTTTGTTACATATAGATAAGCACAAATTATGATTTATGATACGAATGAGCAATCTTCAGCAATAACTCTTTTTCCTCTAATGTTAACGGTTTCCAAGCCTCAAAAAGTTCTTCCAGTTCGGGTGTTAATTCTATCATCTTATCTTCTGCAAAAAACTGTGCCAGCGAGATTCCAAAGCCATTCCGGCAGATGATTTCCAATGTGGGAATCGTTGGTAACGTATTGCGCCGAAAAATATTAGCAATGGTCGAATTACTCAAGCCACATTCCTTAGCTAATCGATATTCTGTCCATCCACGTTTTTCAAGTAAATTTCGTAATTCTGCTAAAACGTCCATTAATTCACCATCCTTTTGTAATTAGTTTATCGTTTTCCTCGCACATAGCATATGGTTTACTTGTAATAAAAGAATTATTATGTTAAACTATATTTTAAAGATGTCAGAAAATTATAATTGTTTTACAAAAGGAGTTTTATTTTGAGTTCTACACAGAAGCGCAATTTTACATATCGGAGGAAATCATGAGACCAATTCTTTATAAAAATAAATTGAAAAATATTTGCGGAAAAAGAATCCGCGAAGAACGTCAGAAACAGAAACTTTCCCAGACAGAGTTGGCAAACTTGCTAAAAGCATACGGCGTACTGCTTGACCAAAAAACGATGAGCCGTATTGAGTTACAACTGCGCCTTGTGACAGATTTTGAATTAATGGCTTTTGCCAAGGTGTTACAAGTTCCTATGGCAGATTTATTGGAGATGGACTAAAAAGACTTTCGGCTATGAAACCGCTATAAACAGCAACGAGAAATTCTTGAAAAATTTGTCCTCAAAGGAGTTACATACTATGCCAAAAAAAGAAACCATACTAACAGATTTATATCACGGTAAAATTGAGCCCTATGCCAGAAACAGATCTGCCCGTTACGACAAAGCCTATCATCAATTCCAACAAAAATCCGCTGCTTTCTGCGCCAAACTGCCCGCAGAACTAACAGTTGAATTTAAGAATTTATTAGACGAACATTTAGACCTGATGACAATTGATGCAGAAGACGATTTTATCGAGGGGTTCAAACTAGGCGCCCGTATGATGGGACAAGTGTTGGAAGATAGTGAAGACCCTTAATCATAAAACAGAAAACCAGTGGTTATCATTTAAGAAACCACTGGTTTTTCTGTTTTTCCAATCCATATGTCAATCGTTCATACCTTTGTCAATTCTTCGCTTTCCGATATCCGGCGGCAATGGCTTCTTCTTCAGTAGCAAAGACCACTAAATTTTTAGAATCAGCCATGCTGTCATAGTTGGCCTGACCAGGACAATGATAAATTTTAGAATTGACATTGCCACGGATTTCTCCACCGGCTGGCTCAGCCATTTTCTCTGTGGCTGCTAAGCTGCTTTCACCGGTAGCATAATCAATATCGACGCCAGGCTGCACATTATAAACGAATACATTGAAACAAATACCGGCGCCTTCGTCCTCCACCGACAGCGCCTCCATCTGTACGCCGTCAGCCAGCAAATTATCGCTGGAAAAAACTGGCGTAACCCGATACAATACATGGTTGCCTGTTTCTTGCACATAGTCGGCCACCAGATTTTCAAAGGGCAACATCCCCTCCACATTCATATAACGGGTGCCGGTAATCAAATTTTGTTCGTTAGCGTTTTCACCGCTGA
>CABUKW010000163.1 GCA_902492275.1 uncultured Peptococcaceae bacterium | reverse complement strand
CCTTAAACCGTTACACTGACAGTTGGCTGGTTACGCAAATCAGCAACGAAGGCCATTGGGCACAACAAACCCAACTGGCTGACCGCAAACTGCTGTCTCAGATGGGATTTCCTGCGCCACTAACCAACAAAACTGCGATCATTACTTATGAAGGGCAGAAATATTATGCCGAACCTTTGCAAACTGCGGGACGGGTTTATATTTTCGGCGGCGGTCATATCAGCAAAAGTCTGGTGCCGGTGCTGCATCCTTTAGGGTTCCGCTGTGTGGTAGTGGATGACAAACCGGAATTTTCTGACCCTGCCCGCTTTCCTCTGGCAGAGGAAACGGTACAAACGTCGTTTACCGCTTTTTCCCAGACCTTGCAGATTACCTCTTCCGATTACATCGTCATTATGACCCGCGGTCATGTCAATGATTACGACGTGCTGGTACAGGCTCTGCGGACGGAGGCCTGCTATATCGGCATGATTGGCAGCCGAAGTAAATTAAAAACAACCAGAGAAAAATTATTGGCAGCCGGATTTAGCGACACCGATTTTAATCGGGTACACGCCCCTATCGGCTTGGCCATCAAAGCTGTCACGCCGGAAGAAATCGCTGTCAGCATTGCCGGGGAACTGATTTTGGAACGGGCGCAGCAATCCTGATTGGACAGAACCGTCCATCATAGAAATAAAGAGCCAGGAGAGATTTTCATGAAATTAATCAAAACAACTGATGCAGTCGGTCATGTCCTTTGCCATGATTTGACGCAAATTATCAAAGGCGTTACCAAAGACGCTGCTTTTCGCAAAGGACATATCGTCACAGAAGAAGACATCCCTGTGTTGCTTTCCATGGGCAAGGACAATCTCTATATCTGGGAAAAAACCGAGGGTATGCTGCACGAAAACGAAGCAGCAGAAATTCTATATAATATTTGCAAAAATGAACATATGACGCCCAGTGAAGTCAAGGAAGGAAAGATTGAACTAATCGCTGCCATTGACGGCTTATTAAAAATTGACACCCAACGGCTACAGGCTATCAATGAACTGGGAGAAATGATGATTGCCACCCGCCATAGCAATTTTCCTGTTAAAAAAGGAGATAAAATTGCTGGCACCCGTATCATTCCGCTGATTATCGCCAAAGAAAAGATGGAACAGGCCGTGGCTCTGGCTGGCGATAAGCCCTTGATGGAAATCCTGCCTTATCAGCATAAAAAAGCCGGCGTCGTCACCACCGGCAATGAAGTTTATCATGGCCGCATTCAAGATACCTTCGGCCCTGTTATTTTTGAAAAACTAAAAGAATATGATGTGGACGTTTTAGGTCAAACCATTTGCGACGATAATCCAGAGCATATCAGCAAGGCGATCAACGATTTTATTGATGCCGGTGCTGATTTCATTTGCTGTACGGGCGGTATGAGCGTAGATCCAGACGATACTACCCCCAGCGCCATCAAGGCCTCCGGCGCAGAAATTGTCTCCTATGGCGCGCCAGTTTTACCCGGCGCCATGTTCTTGTTGGCCTATCATCAGAAAAATCATGTTCCAATTTTGGGCCTCCCAGGCTGCGTGATGTACGCCAAGCGCACCATTTTTGATTTGGTACTGCCCCGTATTATGGCCGACGAAACATTAACCCAACAGGATTTATCTGCCTTAGGACACGGCGGCTTATGTCTGTCCTGTCCAGTCTGCACCTTCCCCAACTGCGGTTTTGGCAAATAAAAAATCAAAAACCTGTTATCCTTGAAAGTTCTTTTCAAACCAACAATGGATAACAGGTTTTTTTATTAATTTGTTTTAAAATAATGACTGTCTATTCTGCCAAAGTACGTTGTGCCGCTGTAATATCAATGGTAAAGGGTTCTCCTACCGCTTCATAATCATTGCTCATACGTCCGCTTTCCTTGGGAAAAGCTACCGCATAAGGTGTCAGCGTCAACGATTTGGTTTCTGCTGTGATTTTTTCGCCCAAAAGCTGCCATTCCATATAGCCGGTGCCTTCCTCACCATTCATACGGGAAGCCTCAAATACAATCGGCTGGCCTAAATCATCAGTGCCTTCCAGCCTTAGATGATAGTCGCTTCGTTCAGTGGCTGTGCCGCCCTCCAACGTAAAATAAACCCGTTGTCCCAACACATTGCTGGTGTAATCGGTCAAGGTAACCGTCACACCATTTTCCAGCGTGAAGGAATGATTGACTGGAATGGTGACAGTATCAGCGGCTAAAGCACTGCCATCGGCCATAAAATGGAATTTCCATGTTCCAGCAGGGCAACCCTCCTGCAGACTGATATTGTGAAACACCAGCTTGATGTCCAGTTCACCGCTGGTATCAATGCCATCTAAATCATAGCGAATGACACTGCCGACAGAATTATCGTTTTCATTTCGATAAGCCCCACCGCTGGCTCCGCCCAGAACAGGCCAGCCGTTCACATACACCATGCCGGTGGGGATCCCCATTTCCAATAACTGCTGGGTTTCTTCCGGCGTAGCGCCGTCTTTATATACGTCGGTGGAAACCACCAAGCTTTCCTGGTCTAAAATCACTTCATTCAAACGGATGGTATACCCGTTGTCACTCTGCGAAGTTCCGATAACGGTGGCATAATCCTGCAAATTGCGGTTTAGCCCCATAAAATTGCTGATATGATAAGCTGCGCTTTCTCCTGCCGCGTAGACTGCCATACTGCCTGCATCGGTCATAGCCAGTCCGCATAAAATTACGGCTGCACAAGCTGCGCCAATCAGTTTCTTGCGGCTGTTTCGTTTTCCTGTACATCGTTTTACAGTTCGTTTCATCCGTTTCAATTCCAAAGCATTCGGTTGCTCTATGGTATAAGACTGCACATCACTCTGTACTTCGTTCAATAAATCGTATACGTTTTTCATTACGATTGCTCCTTTCCTGACATCCAATACTGTTTGCGAAGCTGCTTTCTGCCCCGGCTTACTCGGTTGTATACCGCTGCCTGACTGATACCCTGACGTTTTGCTACCTCATTCACCGGTAACTCCTCTACAAATAATTGCCGGAATAAAAGCTGGTCGGCTTCCTTTAAGCAGGACAACATCTGTTCCACTTCTTCAAAAATTTCCTGCTCCAGCAAATCGGCACTACGCCGTGGGTCCGCAAATTCTTCTGCTGCTTCTAGAGGCTGCTCCTGCAGTTGCTTTAACCAGACGCGGCGGCAATCAATGGCCTTATAGCGACAGATACCGGCAGCCCAATTGGCAAAGGTACTGCGGGTTTCATCGTAATGGTCGATATTCTGCCAAATTGCTAATAACACATCATTAACACATTCCTGCTGCAATTCCGGCAACGCTGCCAACTGCTTGCGCACCACTGCCAACAGCAAGCCGCCGTAAGCATCCACCACATATTCTAACGCTCTCTCGTTGCCCCGCCTGAGCTGCGCAACAAAATTTTTCTCTGTAATTTTCATAGCAAAATTCCTTCTTTCCTTTCATCGGCCGATATCGGTTTCTCCCTTACACTTATTATTTCGGAGAAAAACGATGCAATCTATCACAAAATCCAAAAAACATGAAATTTTTTCTATGTATAAAAATCAACAGCAAAAATTAATAGCAATCAATATATGTTTTCTGTTACTTTTTTCATCCCGTTCAAAAAACGCGGCACTATCAAACCTGATTTGCTTTTTGCATCTCTATTTTTTATAAATCTGCGGCAAGCATAGCACAAAAATTTTTCTGAAAAAAGACTTTTTTCTCACACAATACACACATTTTTCTGTTATAGTATATTTGTAGTTTTTTCACCAGTTACAATTCCGCAAAGGAGTGTTGTTATGAATAAAATTCTGTTGGTGGAGGATGAAGCACATCTGCGCCAAATAGTGGCCTCTTATTTACGCAAAGAAAATTTTACGGTTATTGAAGCGGCTGACGGAGAAGAAGCGTTGGCCCGTTTTGCCGAAGATGAATATTGTCTGGTTGTGTTGGACTTAATGCTGCCCAAGTTAAATGGTTTTGAGGTGTGCAGCCGCATCCGCAGCCAGTCAAAGGTGCCTGTTCTAATTTTGACAGCTCGCGATGGCGAGCTGGATGAACTGCGCGGCTTTCATTGCGGCGCCGACGAATATATTGCCAAACCCTTCAGCCCTGATATCCTCATGGTTCGCATCAAGTCGTTGCTAAAGCGGTGCGACCTCTTGCTGGAAAACGAAGTGGTGCTTGACCAGCTATCCATCAATTACCGGCAGCGGACTGCCTATTATGCTGGACAACGGCTGATGCTGACGCCCAAAGAATTTGATTTACTCTATTATCTGGTCAACAATAAAAACATTGCCTTGAGCCGGGAAAGAATTTTAGATGCTGTTTGGGGCTTGGACTATTACGGCGATGTTCGTACAGTAGATACCCACATTAAATGCATCCGCTCCAAATTAGGGGATTGGGGACAAAAAATCAAAACCATTCGCAAATTCGGCTACAAACTGGAACTTTAAGTGGAGGCTGCGTAATGAAACATCCCATTCACCTTAAAATTTTTTTCAGCTTTGCAGCCATTCTGCTGCTTAGTATTTTGATTACCCTACTGTTTGGCAATCAGGTCATGGAACGGCTCTATATGCAGAACAAAACCAAAGACTTAAAAGCCGCTTATCAGGCTATCACCGAAACGTTATTGCAGCGAAACTGCAATTTAACGATTGATGAAGCATTGTTGGATGCCTTTTTTGACATTGAGAAAAATAATACAACGATTATGCTGCTGACTTTAGAGCAGCAGCAAATCTATGTACAATATTATTCACGGGAGAACTGGCTGCTGGACAAGCAGTTGCCCAATGTACCCATTGATAGTCAAAAGTCTGTTCATCCTAAAACCGCAGAGCATAATGAAGGCGGCCTGTTCCGTTATACACCCAGCCGCTGGATTGCCGAAGCCAGCAGATTGGGCGTCTTTCAAACAGCCAGCTTGCCGATGCTGGTAACAGAAAGTACAGAACAGTCTCCCGGCGCTAAAACATTGGATTATTATGGCAGACTCTCCCATAATGGCGCAACGATTTATATTTTTCTGCGCACGCCCCAGGAGCCCTTGGCGCTAGCCGCTGGCTTAGCTGTGCGCTACAATCTTTATCTGGCCCTGATTTCCTTTTTGCTGACCGCAGTGATGAGTTATTTTGTGGCGCGCCGCATCACTCGCCCCATCGAGCAGATTAACCAAGCCACTGAGCGCATCAGCCAAATGAATTTCAGCCAGCAGTGCCAAATCTCTACCGGCGACGAATTGGAGTCCCTGAGCCAAAATATCAACGCCATGGCCGTCAAGCTGCAAGATTATATTTATCAACTGCAAATCAATCAACAGCTATTGAAAAAAGATTTAGAGCGGGAAGCAAAAACCAATCAATTACGACGGGAATTTATCGCCAATGTCTCCCACGATTTCAAAACGCCGCTGACACTCATTCGAGCCTACACTGAAACGTTGCGCAATCAGCAGCTCTCTTCCGCAGAACAGCGGCAATATTGTGATATTATTCTGGGAGAGAGTGACCGCATGAACAGTTTGGTAACACAGCTCTTGCAGCTCTCCAAGCTGGAAAGCGGTATGGTACAATTAGAGCAATCCTACTTTCCCATAGAAGAACTGATGCGGGAAATTTTGTACCGCAATCATCTATTGATACAGCAAAAGCAACTGCAAATTCATTGGAACTGCCAAGATACCGACCACATTGTACAAGGCGATTACCAGCGCATTGAGCAGGCCTTGATCAATCTTTTGGAAAATGCCATCAAGTACACGCCGGAAAGCGGAGAAATTATCCTGCAGGTTGTAGATCTTGACGACGGTCTTTGCCGTATTGCCATCACCAATACCAGCCCGCCGCTCACAGAAGATCAATTGGAGCAGCTTTTTATCAGCTTTTATAAAACAGACGGAAGCCGCCATTTAGATCAACAAAGCTTTGGCTTAGGTCTGGCTATTGTAAAAGCCACCATGGATTTACATCAGCAAAGCTGTACAGCCTG
>CABUKW010000162.1 GCA_902492275.1 uncultured Peptococcaceae bacterium | reverse complement strand
GCGGATAATCCCTCTTTCATCCAGGTTTTTCAGCACATCTTCCCCGACATTGGGGATATCGCGGGTAATTTCTTCCGGCCCCAATTTGGTGTCGCGGGCGTCGCATTCATATTCCTCAATATGGATAGAGGTATAGTAATCTTCTTTCACTAGTTTTTCACTGAGCAGAACAGCGTCTTCGTAGTTATAGCCTTCCCAGTTCATGAAGGCAATCAGCACGTTGCGGCCCAAGGCCAATTCACCATGGTCGGTAGATGGTCCATCGGCCAAAATATCACCGGCTTCCACAACCTGCCCTTTTTTCACCAAAGGCTTCTGATTAATACAACTGCCCTGGTTGGAGCGTTCAAATTTGGTTAATTTATAACGGTCTTTTCGGCCATCAGTCCGTTTAATCACAATTTCACGGGCAGAAACATAGTCTACCGTACCGCCGTTTTCAGCAATTACCATAACGCCAGAGTCATAAGCCGCACGATATTCCATACCGGTGCCTACATAAGGCGCGTCGGTTCTTAACAGCGGTACAGCCTGCCGCTGCATGTTGGCGCCCATCAGCGCACGGTTGGCATCGTCGTGTTCCAGGAACGGAATCATAGCGGTTGCAATAGAAACGACCTGTTTTGGCGATACGTCCATGTAGTCGATTTTTTCACTGTCCACCACTACATTGGCGTGTCCATAACGGGCATTTACCTTTTTCTCAGCAAAGCGGCCATTTTCATCCAATGGAGCATTTGCCTGCGCTACAATATATTTATCTTCTTCATCGGCAGTCAGATATTCAATCTGTTCTGTTACAATGCCGGTTTCTTTATCCACCTTACGATATGGCGATTCGATAAAACCATATTCGTTTATTTTGGCGTAGGTACTTAAAGAGTTAATCAGCCCAATGTTTGGACCTTCCGGCGTTTCAATAGGGCACATGCGGCCATAATGGGACGGATGTACGTCACGCACTTCGAACCCTGCCCGTTCACGGCTCAAACCGCCAGGCCCCAAGGCGCTCAATCTTCTCTTGTGAGTCAGTTCGCTCAGTGGATTAATCTGGTCCATAAACTGGGACAACTGGCTGGAACCAAAAAATTCTTTAATGGCAGCCACTACCGGACGGATATTGATTAACCCCTGCGGCGTTACATTTTCCGAGTCCTGAATGGTCATTCTTTCCCGAATGACGCGTTCCATACGGGTCAGGCCAATGCGGAACTGATTTTGCAGCAACTCGCCTACACAGCGGATACGGCGATTGCCCAGATGGTCGATGTCATCGGCAGTATGGCCTTCCACACCTTTAATCAAATCTAACAGATACCGTACGGTTTCAATAATATCTTCATGGGTGATGACTTTTTTCTTGGGGTCAATCTGCAAGCCCAATTTTTTATTGACTTTATAACGGCCCACTTTGGCAAAGTCATAGCGTTTTGGGTCAAAGAACAACGAATTCAACAGGCTTCTGGCATTTTCCACCGTTGGCGGATCTCCAGGGCGTAACCGTTTGTAGATTTCCACTAAAGCTTCGCTTTCCGTTTCTGTATGATCCCGTTCTAAGGTCATGCGAATGCGGTCATCGTTGTCAAACAGCTCTAAAATCTGTCCATTGCTGGAGTAACCCAACGCACGCAGCAACACCGTAGCCGGCAATTTTCTGGTACGGTCAATGCGCACAAACAGGTTATCGTTGCTGTCCGTTTCAAATTCCAGCCATGCGCCGCGGTTTGGAATAATGGTAGCGCCATACAGTTTTTTCCCCGCCTGGTCGATGGTTTCAGAATAATAAACGCCAGGCGAACGCACCAACTGGCTGACGATGACACGTTCTGCACCGTTAATAATAAAGGTGCCTTTGGTGGTCATAATAGGGAAGTCTCCCATGAACACTTCCTGTTCCTTCACTTCCCCGGTTTCTTTATTGATCAAACGAACCTTTAAGCGTAGAGGTGCGGCGTAAGTAGCGTCACGTTCCTTGCATTCATCGACATCATACTTGGGCTCGCCCAAACTATAATCTACAAACTCAAGGACCAAATTTCCCGTAAAATCCTGGATTGGAGAAACTTCTGAAAAGGTTTCTCTTAATCCTTCCTCCAGAAAAGATTTGTAGGAATTTCGTTGAACTTCAATTAAATTAGGCATAACCATAATCTCGTTGATTTTGGCGAAACTATGCCTTTCTCTTAGTGCATGTGTCGTATTGACCAATGCTCCTCACCCCTTAAAGTTTTTTAATCAACGTTTCTATTCCAAAGAGTAAAACACTTTTCAGCGTTGCTCTTGGAGTAACCAAGCACAGCAAGGAATCCCTTGCTTCAAAAATTATATTAGATTAGTTTTACCAAAAATAAACCAGTTTATTCTTTGCAAACTCCATCCATTTTATTAGTCATATTCTTATATGCTATCACAATTTATGTAATTTGTAAACCACTTTTTTACAAATAGTTGCAGAATTTATTGGGAACTGTGATAAAGTGGAAAAACAAAGAGCACTTACTCTTTGTTTACACATCGAATAAATGCCCTTGGTCATCTCAGAAAATCAATTGCTGCAAAAATTATTTTACTTCTACGCTAGCGCCTGCATCTTCCAATTTTTTCTTAATTTCTTCTGCTTCAGCTTTTTCAACTTTTTCTTTTACAGGTTTTGGAGCCCCGTCAACAACTTCTTTTGCTTCTTTCAAGCCCAAGCCAGTGATTTCACGTACTGCTTTGATAACAGCAATTTTGTTGCCGCCAGCAGAAGTCAGAATTACGTCAAATTCGGTCTGTTCTTCTTCAGCAGGAGCAGCAGCACCGCCAGCTACAGCTACAGCTACAGGAGCAGCAGCACTTACGCCGAATTCTTCTTCGAAAGCTTTTACTAATTCGGATAATTCGATAACAGATAATTCTTTTACTGTATCAATGATTGTTTGAATTTTAGACATTGTAATCTCTCCTATTTTCATTTATTTTACGAAACTATGCGCACAGTCTTACGCAGTTTCTTTGGATTTGCGGATTTCTTCCAATACATAAGCCATTCTCTGGATTGGAGCCTGGAAACAAGAAGCAACCTGAGCCAGCAGAACTTCTTTTGGTGGCAGTTCGCCCAGAGCGATAACGCCAGCCTGATCCAGATATTCGCCTTCTAACAGACCGCCTTTAATTTCCAGGATTTTATTTTCCTTAGAGAATTTTGCGATAATCTGCGCAGGAGCGATTAAATCTTCTCCGCCGAACGCGATAGCAGTTACCCCTTTAAAAGTAGGCACCAGCGCATCTGCACCAGCTTCTTTTGCAGCGATTGTCAGCAAAGTGTTTTTTACAACGCGGTAATCAACACCTGCTTCTCTCAACTGTTTTCTCAATTTTGTAGCCTGTGCTACCGTTAAACCACGGTAGTCTACAACTACGATTGTTTTAGAAGTATTAAACTTCTCAACTAATTCAGCTACAATAGCCTTTTTTCCTTCTAAACTACCCATTTCAGCACCTCCTAACGAGTGTATTATAATTAATACAGAACTGAAATTACTGACCGACCATATAAAAAGCCTTTGCGTAGAAACACAAAGGCAGAAATTGCATAGCAACAATGGCCTCGGTAGGAAATTAAGTCTTGCGACACCTACTGTCTACAGCGAAAATCTATTCAGTTAAGCATTCATATTATATCTATTTCATCCTTGCTTGTCAATAAAACTATTGCAATTTTAAAGGATTGATTTTTACACCAGGGCCCATTGTTGAAGAAACAGATACGCTCTTAATGTATTGACCTTTCTGACTGGCTGGTTTTGCTTTTACAATAACGTCAACTAAAGTCTTGAAGTTATCTTCCAGTTGCGCCTGTTCAAAGCTAACTTTTCCGATTGGTGCATGAATAATCCCTGTTTTATCAACACGGTATTCAATTTTACCAGCTTTTACTTCATTAACAGCTTTGGTAACATCCATGGTTACAGTACCTGTTTTTGGGTTTGGCATTAAACCTTTTGGCCCTAACAGACGACCAATTTTACCAACAACGCCCATCATATCAGGGGTTGCAACGGCAACATCAAATCCGAACCAACCGCCCTGGATTTTAGCTACCATATCTTCAGCGCCGACAAAGTCTGCACCGGCTGCTTCGGCTTCCTTTGCTTTTTCGCCTTTTGCAAATACTAATACGGTCTGGCTTTTCCCAGTTCCGTGTGGCAGTACAACTGCACCACGAATCTGCTGATCGGATTGTCTTGGGTCAACGCCAAGTCTAAATGCAACTTCCACTGTTTCATCGAATTTAGCAGCAGCAGTTTTTTTCACCAGCGCGATTGCATCGTTTACTTCGTATAAAGTTCCTTTTTCAACCTGCTTGCTGGCTTCCACATATTTTTTACCATGCTTTGGCATACGTTCTTTTCCTCCTCTGTGGTTCTGCGGAAAATTCCTCCCACATCATTACGCGGCAGAAAACAATTAGTCTTCTACAATTTCAATACCCATGCTTCTTGCAGTACCTTCAATCATGCTGATTGCAGCTTCCAGGCTGGCAGCGTTTAAATCCTGCATTTTTTCTTCAGCAATTGCTTTTACTTTAGAAGCAGGCACTTTTGCAACCTTTTTGCGGTTTGGTTCGCCAGAAGCTCTTTCAATTCCAGCAGCTTTTTTCAGCAGTACTGCGGCTGGTGGAGTTTTTGTGATAAAACTGAAAGAACGGTCAGCGTAAACTGTAATTTCAACAGGAATAATTAACCCTGCCTGATTTTTTGTTCTTTCATTGAATTCTTTACAGAATCCCATGATATTAACACCATGCTGACCTAATGCAGGACCAACTGGTGGTGCAGGATTTGCTTTCCCAGCAGGCACTTGCAATTTTACAAAACCAACGACTTTCTTTGCCATTATTGGTGCACCTCCTTAAAACAGAATGTGGTATAACGGGGGTTTCCCTCCCACTAAAACTAGATATGCAAGCATATCTAAACTTTAAAAACCTGATCATATTCCAAATCGACAGGTGTTTCACGGCCACCAAACAGAGAAAGCATCACTGTTACCTTGCCTTTTTCCATATCAATGGCGCTAACTCGTCCTATCATGCCGCGGAAGGACGGATCTAAAATTTCTACATTATCGCCGATTTCATAATCGGTTACCCGTCTTGCGTCTTCCAATCCCTGCTGCCGCAGCAGTGTCTGCACTTCTGCTTCATGCAGCGGAACCGGCTTGGTTCCAGCACCGACAAAACCCGTTACCCCTGTTGTGTTGCGCACAACATACCAGGAATCGTCAGTCATAATCATTTCCACCAGAACATATCCCGGAAAAACTTTTCTTTTATTGACTTTTACCTTGTCGTTCTTTTTTTCCTCAACATCTTCTGTTGGAACCATAATTCGAAAGATATAATCTTCCATATTCATGGATTCAATTCGTTTTTCCAAGTTGGTTTTTACTTTGTTTTCGTAACCTGAATAGGTATGTACTGCATACCAGCTTTTTTCTTCCATATAATCAGGCTCCTAACTTAAATTAATAAACCAAAAATTCCACCTACAATAGAATCCACAATCCAAATTAAAGCTGCAATTAAAACCACTGTTACTAATACAACATTTGTATAAGTGATTAGCTCTTTTTTTGTAGGCCAGTGAACCTTTTTCAATTCATTCAGAGAGGCTTTACTGGATCTTTTGGCTTTCGCAAAGAAACCAACTTTCTTTTCAGGTTGTTTTTCACTCATTCGGCAATCATCCTACCTTATTTAGTTTCTTTGTGCAAAGTGTGAGTTTTACAAAACGGGCAGTATTTTTTCAACTCAACTCTATCTGGATTATTCTTTTTGTTTTTTGTCGTACTATAGTTACGTCTTTTGCATTCTGTACAAGCCAAGGTAATTCCAACGCGCATTTCCAACACCTCCCGAAAGAAATTCTATAAAAAAGGTTATTTTTATACCTATTTTTCACGCCTATCTAGTTTAGCATAACAACATAGCCCTGTCAATAAAAAGTTTTCCTGACTTGAATGTAGCTGAATATAAAACGAGCAGGAATTTCTGCCCTGCTCGTTCTAATTGCGATATACTAAGCTGTCAATGCTGATTATTCAATGATGCTGGAAACAACGCCAGAACCTACGGTACGGCCACCTTCACG
>CABUKW010000161.1 GCA_902492275.1 uncultured Peptococcaceae bacterium | reverse complement strand
CACATGAGTATGCAGGTCAGCGACATTAATTGTTGCTTTAACAACAGAGAATCTATCTGTATGATACTCAAAAGTCTTGCAAGAACCAAATTCAAGATTCGTTAAGCCAACTTCTACTACCCCACTAAATCCCTCATCCACCATACACTGAAATTTTGCAATTACAGTATCTGATTCGCTTTCGTAGTCAGCAGCAGACGCTACACCATTAGACACTTCTGTCCAAGCCACATCATCAAAACCGAGAGTGGCTTTTAGCCCATCGGCTAATTCAGCGGAATTCGCAACATAGGTTAACCCTGTTGGAATATCCAAACACATCTGCATAGACCCCATATCCGATACAGGACCCATTGTGATGGTAAAAGTAATTATATCACCTGTCTCTACTGATGTTGTATCTGCGGTAACTTTAAGCTGTGTAGCTTCAATCGGTGTAGCCAATACTGGCGTTGCAGTTACTAGCATGGACAAAATCATGACTAACACCAGTGTTAGAGATGTGATTCGCTTGCTCATAACCAAGCTTCCTCCTTTGAAATATATTTGCGGGACATCTCTCTTCACACCGCTTCCAAGGTCTCGCTTAGTCTCAAAAGCAGTGGCGTGGATGTTACTCCACAATTTTTTATATTCTTAAACCAATGTTTCTACCCTAGGCGTATGAGGTAGAAACATTGGTATTAAGACAACTTTAAGCCCCTGCTCTTGTATCACCAAAGTTTTGCAGTACCCTTAGCGTGTGCATTGATGCGCATTGCATCCATAGTGGTAACTTTTCCATCTGTACCGACAACATCTGCGCATTTCAGAGCGTAATCGGTAAGAAGAGCTATTCCTTTTGCGTGGGAATTCACTCTCATATAATCCATTGTTGTAACTTCCCCATTACCATCAATATCACCCAATAGATGAATCTTCACATCCTGTGTTACATTACTCGTATCAATTGTTACAGTATATTCACGAGTGACATGGTTTTGCTTCATTACCTCCATGATATAAGTACCTGCCACTACATTGACAATGAAATAACCGTCAGTGCCTGTAGTTGTATAAACTTCGGCTCCGTCCTGCAGCAAACAAATGATCGTTTCTGCATTGTCATCACCGTAGCTTGTGATAGTACCGCTGATAGTTGATCCTGTCGAAACAGATTGTGTTTTTGTAATCGTTATCGGAATTGTATTGTACTGCTCATCGCTAATATCTTCTGGGTCATAGTTCAAGTCTAAATCTGCTTGAGCTGAATCACTGTGCAGTTTTACTGTAAACAACGTCCCATCCAAAACTTGATTATTTGTTGTATACCAATACATAATGTTAGAATCTTTATTATATTCAAAGTTACCGCGTTGCAGTATTTCTGACGGCGTTACATCATTTACTGTACAGCCCTCCGGCACACTGAGAACAAAACGAAACGCTGCAATTCCTGGACAATTTTTCCCTTGAATTTCAACCTCCGCGTCGCCATTAGCGTCTAAAGCGACATCGCCAATGACAATTTCATAGGTATCATTGGCCAATACTTCTTTCCCATTTCCTTTCAGCATACCATTGCTGATAAAATCTCCTGTTGTTCTTGTCACTGCGCCGCTGCTTAACCTTTTTACTAATTGCAGCACATCAATCGCATTAACCTTTCCATTCCCATCAAGATCTGCCGCATAAAATTGTTGTGTGGTTAACGTTTCCTGCTTATTCATATATCTGGCCAGATACAGAAGATCTTTCATATTGATTGCGTTATCAATATAAATATCACCTACTAAATAACTCTGCACTTGAATTTCTCCCGCTGTAACAGAAGACGCTAGCAGATTATTTTCGCTGTCACAGATACCATCGTCAGCAAAAAGTAAGGAAATAGAACTGCTGCCGGTCGGTTCTGCAAAGGTATCTGCCACTTTCCACTCAATGTTAAACAAGTTTCCATCTTCAACGATATTCTCTCCGTTCTGACTCCAGCAGGTAATATATAATTTCTTCGCCGTTTCAACATCTGAAATATTGGATGTCAAGGTACCTGTTAATAACGCCCCCTTTGTTACCGCTACTGGCGTAACAACATCAGGATCATACACAACCTCTGCATTAAAAACTGCCGCCCCTGGATTGTTCGTCATAGAAATTTCGGTAACAGCCGTTCCACTCTTGGTAAGCACTCCACTGCCCACCATAAAATTAATCACATCATTTTGCGGCGGATTATTATCGATAACAGTAAAATATTGGACATCAGGCGCAGACCAGAGCCAATCTTCATCCATTCCGTTTGCAGACTTTAATTCAGCTTTGTAGCTTCCTGCCGGTAGCTTCATCTGTTCGCCACTTTCTGCCCACAAATCGGAATAATATTCCACATAAGTTTGACTGACTTCGTCTAATCTGCTGACAATTAACGCATATCGTGTGGTATATTCATCTGGATAATTCCAGAAAAATGTTACGCCGTCAGAAACAGCATAGCTTTCTTCTAAATCTGTCAATGTTACTTGCTTAGGCGCTGTGATTACAACCTCAAATTCCGTCCAATAGGGATCACTCTGGCTATAGAGCCAATCGCTATTGCTATTATTAATAGACTGCATGGCTACACGATATTTTCCCGCTGGCAAATCATAGTGAATGCCGCTTTCTGCATACCAGTTTGATATATAGCGCACAAAATCATTTTGCGTATCATCCCATTGATCTATCAATAATCCATAGTTTGTCGTATTCACCGTTTCATCCCATTGAAAATAAACGCCGGTTGAAACATCATAACTAGCTGTCATATTTTTTAATGCAGGGCGCCCCGGGTTTACCATATCCTTCGTCACAGTAAAATAACTGATTACACCCTCGCCACTCCATTTCAACGCATCACCAGAGCCGCTGGCGCAACGTACATATGCCCGATAAGAGCCTTGCTCTAAATCTAAATGCACATTACTTTCCGTCCACCAATTCTCCCAGTATCTTTCATAGGTCTGATTTGTCGCGTTCAAACGATCTATAATCAACGCATAGCGCACCGCATTTTCCGCCGGTTTCCAGTTAAACGTTATTCCTTCCACATCGGTATAGCTTGTACGCATGTCTTCTAAATTTGTTGTTCCCGGTTCCGGTGTGTAGACTGTTATCGTGTATTCTTCGTCAAAATTGGAAACCCAGCCATCGGCTGTTGCATTGATGGACTGGAACGTAATCAGGTAGGTTCCTGCTTCTAAATCATAATGAACGCCGCTTTCTGCATACCAATTGGTCACAATTCTGTCCCAACCACTGGTGCTTTCATTCCATTTACTGATGCGTAAACCATAGTTGGTTGTATTTACCGTAGCATCCCAATTAAAGGTAATGCCTTCATTGGCATTATAAGAAGTTTTCATATCCTTCAATGTTGGTTTTCCAGGTGTGACAGTATCTTTGTATACGGTGAATGTAGAAATTTCACCATCGCCCCAGTACAGATCATTTCCGTTTTGGCTGGCAGCGCGTACATAGGCCCGGTAAGCACCTTCTTCCAAATCAACATGAACGCCGCTTTCTGTCCACCAATGCTCCCAATGGCGCACATAGGTCTGGCTAGCACTATCCCAACGGTCAATAATCAAAGCGTACCGTACCGCATTGCTTACAGAATCCCAATTGAAATCAACGCCTAACATAGAAGAATATTGCGACTGCATATTTTTCAATACCGGCGTTCCAGGCAAGAGGAAACCGCCAGGCATTTGCACACACCTACAATATTTATAATTTGACGCATACATTGGCATATGATACCGATCTGTATTATGCGCATCATAAATCGGCACACTAGAAGAATTAAATCCTACACAAATCTCAGAATGATACCATGTATTAGAAGGATTTCCTACACCATAACCATCAGTATCCCAAAATATTGGCATTCCTTTTTCGAAATCACTGGCTTTGGTTGGAGTAAATTCTCTTATACCAATTCCAGAATTCATCAAATAATTTCTCAGTCCAGTAGAACTTGCCCAGTTTTTATAATTATTGTTTGAATAGCAATACCAAGATGAGTCCATTGGTAAGCCACCTGCATACAGACATTGTGAAACAAAATTCGCGCAGTCCCCGCCTACACTATTGAAATTCGGCCATTTCGAATTATAGTTAAGTGCATATTGATCTGCATAACGCACTGCAGCATCAGAATCATAATTGATACCAGATGTGGCACGGGCAGCAGCCAGCATTGGCATTGCTGCTCCTATTTGCGTACTTTCTGCGTCGGCTTCGCCCTCCAACTCCAATGCATAGGCTGCCGCTCTATCCTGCTCCAACTGTGAACCTGCATAACTGGAAGACATAAATCCCCATAAATCATCTTCCGAATAGCTATCTGTTACAATACTTGCATCCTTGCTTAGCGCAATATGCATTTCATGCTTTGTTCCAAAGCCCATAACATCCATTTCCGTAGGGCCATACACAATATCCAAACGCTCATATACCGTCAACTGCAAAACGTTATTTATCAGCACTGCTTCTTCTACGGTATACTGATATTGCACATCTGTAGGGATAACACCGCATTCTGTTTTCCACGGTAAAATTGCTTCTAATCGTAATAATTCATCCTGATACACGGTTTCACTTAATTGTGACCTTAAAACTCCCCATGTATCGGATGCGCCCTCATGAAAGTCCAGGGCTCTTGCATAAAAATAGCTATCCAGCAATTGTTGTATGCTTTCCTGCTGTTCTTCCGCGATTACGCCATTGACAGCATCTATATCTGCTTGACTACAGGAAATCACCATTTCATCTGCAGCAAAAGCTGCGCAGGAAAAGCTCATTATCAAACATACTGTTAACAAGAAAAAATAAAACTTTTTCACAGAAGCTTCCTCCTTAAATTTAAAAAATATTTTTCTTCAATAACAAAACGCCTTCTTATTCATTCCTCCCTCTTCATTCCTCCCTCTACGTCTTTAAAATCTTTTTTCCTATACATTTTTAACATGAGCTTTTCATGACAGCACATAATAAAAAAAGTGGAGATATAGAGTTTTTACTCCATATCTCCACTACTTACACTATGTATTTTTTATGCCAGAAACCTATGCTTTTTCTGTTCCAGATTATGTTTATTATACCGTTTGTTCCTACCTACTGTCAATCTATTTTACCATATTTCTTTGTCGTTATCCACTCCCTAATCCCGCTCTCGCAGTTCTCGGTACTGTTCCACCAGCGTCCAGGCCAAATTGATTTGCTCCGTTACACTGCGCTGCTTCTGTACAATGTCCAGATGGCCTCCTTCCTTATGAAACTGCACCCTGCTGCCCGCGC
This sequence comes from uncultured Peptococcaceae bacterium, assembly GCA_902492275.1. Taxonomy (GTDB): domain Bacteria; phylum Bacillota; class Peptococcia; order Peptococcales; family Peptococcaceae; genus UBA7185. The sequence continues at coordinate 858 of CABUKW010000161.1, read as the reverse complement.
CATGGGCCTGCACCTGCCCAATCTTCTGCAGAACCAGATACCCCAGCGTGCCGCTGTTGTGCCGGCTTTCTGGACGGCATTTTACCTGCACCAGACAGAAATGCTCCTGCAAAACAAGCGGCGGCTTGCGCTGCCCGCCTTTTCCAATCATAGCCGCCGACCAGCGCCTGGCCTGTTCCCGGGTAGTAGAAAAATGCAGCGCCAGTACCTCCACAATCCGCTCACACCGGCATTCAAAGCGTTCATGACTGCCGTCGTCATAGTATACCAGCGAACTGGTGCGGCCATTTTTTCTGGTGATTGGCACAATGGCTACAATACGTTTCCATTTTCTTAAATACGCCATGCAAGACCTCCTTTATCCCCTCTTATAAATATACATTATACAATATTATCAGAATGTTTATACTTTATTCATTGGTAGCAAGGAAATATCCTTGTATTTTATAGGAATTTATGCTATTGTTGCTCACATTTACTGGCCTAACGGCCAGCGGACAGCTGTGGGCGGCGTACCCTACAACGTATCTGCCGCACAGAGTACAAAAACACTCTCTGCCCTTTTATGGGTTTAAAACTCCCCGCTACCTTCGCCAAAATTCCGACTTGGGGCGGACATTGACGATGGTTGTCCTAGCTGTGGCAAACGCAGTTTGACAAAAGCGGACAACCGAGAGAAATGTCCGAAGCCACGGAGGGATAGGCGAAGGGTAGCAAAAAATCCGATGTGGCAGCAAAAGAAAAGATCAAAAGAAAGAAAAAATTATTCCTCCAAAAAGCTTAAATCCTCATCGGTGGCCTCCCCTATCCCAAACAATTTCCGCACGATGGCGGGCTGTTTGGGATGGGCTTTTTCAT
>CABUKW010000160.1 GCA_902492275.1 uncultured Peptococcaceae bacterium | reverse complement strand
GAAAGCACTTGCGTCGATTCCATTTAAATTCATAGAAATATTTCTCCTTATATTCAAAATTCTATTTTGAGATGTTCAGGCGACGGGAGAGAAAATGCAGTCCAGGTGGTATGATTCTCATGGTCGGGAAACCGATCTACAAGGCGGATGGTCCCTTCCTGTTCGTCCTTATTGAGTTCTGCGTCGTAGCAATTCTCTTGCGTGTCGATACGACATTCTTCTTGCGAATGCCGGCACATTGCTTTCCAGCATTTGTCATAGTCCGGAAAAGGACCGACGGTGTAACCGTCTGCAGAGAAGCTGTAGGAAACCAAATAATAAAATGCAGTCGCCTTCGGCAGGATTCCGGAAATCGTTCGTGTTCCGCTGTCAGGGAGAACGGTAGAATTACACATGAATTGCCTCCAAAAATGGGGAGGATGGCCAACGCCATCCTCCCTTTTTCTATACGTTTTTTTGCTTGCTTAGTAAGTAATCATCGATCCCCTTGTATTGGGGATTCCAGCGTATCTGACGGACGGAAAAGCCCATGTTTTTTGCCAGTTCCAACACTTTGGCGGTGCCGTTGGCTACATGAGGATTCTGCAGCTTGTCCATGTCAAAGGCTTCACAGACGGTGCGGCATCCGAACCGCTTGAGCAATGACAGAGAATCCGGCAGACCGTTGAGCTGATTGGCTCCGGCTACGGCCAGAAAGCTGTGACCAGACAGGCAGTGGGCAACCGTTGCTTTCAGTGGTCCTTCTGTGATCCAGACGGTGTCTGCGGCCGGATCTCCCACGAAGTGAACCGGGGAGCCGGAGGTCACGCCGCCATTTCGCTCTGCACTGGAAAGCCATATGTATTTGCCACCCTGTTTCCCAGGATGATCCATGCGGATCTGACAACCCTGCAGCAGACCGTCTACCGAAATGACGGGGACAAAGTATCCGGTACGCCGAGGGCTGCAGGCCAGGGTCCAGTCCTTCTGCTCGTCCTGGTAGAAGCCAGGAACGCCTTCCAGGTGACAACCCATCTGCAGCAACTGCCCCGTGAGTGCGCGATAGCCGAAGGCCGGTACACTGCGGTACAGATATTGCTCGATTTGATCATCGTTCAGCCCTCGTCGGTACAGATCGCTGCGGTGGCTTTCAGCCAGCGGCAACATGGCCAACAAAGTACGGAAAGTCTGATCGATGGCTTGCGCATCGGCTCTGGATGCTTCCTTCGGCAATTCTTTGGGAGATGCAATGGGGGTGGGAGCGATTCGTGGCGTTTCGTGGCGGCAGACGATGGAAAAAATCTCGGCATTGGCCTGGGTGTTGGAAACACCAAAGAATTTTGCGTACAGTTCCACCATGCCTCCATGCGTACGGCAACGGTTACAGTTAAATACCTGTTTTTCAAAGTTGATATTCAGCTTGCCTTTTGTATCTCCGCAGAAAGGGCAATCTGCGTCAATGGATACTGCCCGGCGGCGCCGAATGTGCAGTGGCAGCAATGCGGCCACATCCCGCATATTGTAGGGAAGAATCAGGGCAATGAGGGCAACGGAGCCATTGGCGAGCACACCGATAATGACCAGCAGCACAGAATTAAAGCTGCCAAACTGGACAGCGGGAAGATCACTGTCAAGAACCCAATGGTACGGGGTTCCCCCGATACGCAAAGCTAAATTGACAATGTCATCCGCATACCAGATGCACAGCAGAAAAACGCCACTGCGGAACAGCAGTTTCACCGGATCTTCAGTCTCTACATCCAGTCCGGCAGCATAGTTCTTGAACAGGGACCAGACCAGATTTAACAGGAGCAGACCCACGCCCAGCCATACGAAGATCTCGTACATGGTTTCGGCGGCGGGAAAATACCGCTTGAAGGTGGACATATCACAGCCCAGGGCGCCCAGAACCGAAGAGGAAAGGAGATCCAGCAGATTCATGATCTGTGTTGCCAGCCAGTCCACAATGCCGTCTAAGATTCCCATTACAGGCCTCCTTTACGAGTTGGCTCCGGGAGTCCAGGTGCCGCCGGCAAAGAACGGAGTGATATAAGCCATGATGAAGCCTAAGCCGTTGAGAATCGCCCAGGTGATGACGATTCGTTTGAGCCAGGCTCGGGAGTCATCCACAGTTCTTCCGTTTTTGGAAAAGTTCATGAGCAAAAGCGCCACGGAAGCACAGACAATGGCGGTGATGGTAGAGATGGAAACAATCTGGGAGTAAACGTCCTGCATGATCTCGGATGCCTTGGTCCAGACGGTGGCACCGTCGGACGTTGCTCCTGCCGGCAGCATCGTGGTGCCGATCAGCAGACAACTAAAAGAAAGCTGGTCAGCCAGACGCATGATGGTTTTCGCCTTGAGGCGGTGAATTTTGAGTAATCGCATGGGTTCCTCCTTGTGAAGATAAGAGATACAGGCAATGGAAAAGGCGCTCCTCTGATTTCTCAATCAAAGGAACGCCTTTGCTTAGCCTTTTTGACGGTATCATTATAACACAGTCAAATTGCAGGAAAAAGGGTCTAGTATGTATAATTTGTGTGCATTTTTTGTGCAAACAGGCTAAATGAGTCGTTTTGCAGTCAAAGTGATAGAAAAGGCAATAATAACTAACGCTAAACGCGTTGTTACAACATATTTGGATTGTGTTTCAATCGATATATTGTAGATATACTAATAGAATTGAATCAACACAAACGGGAGGGGCGCTCGGTGACAAATGAATTGTTTGGAACTCGACTGCGCGCATTTCGGAAAGAAAAGGGACTGACCATTGAGCAGTTGGCTGAACGGGTAGGCTTGTCACCAAATTACTTGGGAGATATTGAGCGAGGGAAAAAACTGCCTAGTATGGCGACATTCATTCGTTTGGTAAATGAACTAGATATTTCGGCTGATGAACTTTTGAAAGATCAAGTGAAGCGTGCAGACTATTTGGTTGATGCAGAGGTGAGCAGTAAACTGAATCAAATGTCCCCTAGGCAACGTACAGCCGTTTTGAAGATATTGGATTCTATATTGGAGACTCTGCCTTTTCTGACGGAAGAAAAAAAATAAGGTATACATACTTAAGATGAGCCAGCGCAGAAATGCGTTGGCGATTTCTTTTCCTTAGGGACTTCTTTTGCAATTCTCTCTATTGCAGGGTATAGTATAATAAACTGGTCTTTCAGAAAATCGTTATACATGCTATAATGAATACCAATAGAATATAGTACAATCAATAGGTGTTTGTCTATGGATGAATATATGCAAAAAAGAGATTTACGCAAGATATTGTATGAAGAAGTTGATATAGATATCTCAATGGCACATGAGGGAAAAATTCCTCCTTCGTGGTATGCAGACCGGCTACAAGATCTAAGGCGTGCTGTTGAAATTGGTGTGATTTCCGAACAGGAGTGTTTGCAACTAAGCACACGGTTTAAAGTAGCTGTAAATAGCATGGAACAGATTTCGGATAAAGCGTATACCGATCAATGCAAAAAACAAGCCGATGACAGTATCCTTTATTGCTGGCAAGGATTTGGTAACTCGGTTGTCATCATTTCGCGTAACGAAGATAAGTTCTTTGCGGTCGTCTATTTAAATAGCGAGTTACTTAGAAAAAAAACGGTTGCTTATGCAGAACAGTGCATACATGAATTGCAAGCTTATGCGGATTCGCACGGATTTATTCCTTCCAGAGTAACAAGGCGACAACTGCAAGAGTGGTGTCCGCCAAATGCTATCCCTTCTTTGGAGGATGCTTTCGGATATGCAATTGCTGAATTGAAAGATTGCATTTTACATTCAGATGAGGAATGCTCACAATCCTAATTTTCCTAGCACATCTGAGAACTCTCGTGACGTGTACCCCCACAGAACACTGCTTAGAGTGGAAATGGCTTCTTCTCGGTAGGTATAGTATGTGCGGCGAGACATAGAAGGAAAATGGATCGCTAATGCATTGAGAATTTCACGATAGTTTGCATATGCTTGGGGAGATAGGTAGGTGTAGTAGAGAATCCAATAATACAATTCACCTCTTTTGTGGTGGGACCGCATGAGTTGTATAGCTGCATCCAGTAACTGCATCATCTTGCGACTACGTTCTAAGGAACGCGCAAAAGATTCAATTCGAATTTCGTTTGTGTCTGCGTTGATAGATTCTAAAACATCACTTCGATCATCAGTACCGTATTCTGCTCTAAATTCTGCCTGTAGGTCCTGCCTGGCAAGTTCTAGATTCCAAGCAACATCACGATAATTCTTAAGTAATTTCCAGGTGTCATGATAGAACGGATGTTCTTCGGGCACTTTTTTTGTTTTCCCTGCCATTGTTAAATCACCTCCACATCCACATCATCGAGACAGCCTATACCAGACTCCAATTTCAGGCTGAAGTGATAGAGAGCCCCACTGGAGCCGCAAAATATGGCTAAATCGTAAGGATCTTCCCCTTTCCTGCAGTCGGACAAATTTGATAATCTATATAGAGCGTGAGAACACGCAGAACAGCGAAAACCGCTTGCAAAAAGGGCATTGCGCAGATTTTCCAGAATAAGAGGAATGTCGGGTTTTGAAACGATTTCAGCCAGAAAGGAGGTCTCGGTGGAAGGCTTTGGGGTATTATCCAAGGGGCATTGCCTTATGGTAGAACCATCTTCTTTGTGATCAGATTGCATCCGAAAGCCCAGTTCCTGTGCAGTGGGAGAAGCGTCATCCATACAGAACATGGTAGACAGATAGCCGCGAAGCATGAGTACAGAGCCGCGTTTTCCTGTGCAATGGTAAGATGTAAGAAGGCCAATCGATTCGAATTTCTTAAGAACACGATGCACAGTGGCCTTGGAAACATTCCATCTCGCTGCTAAAAACGCGCAGCTGACCAAAGGAAGACTTCCTTCGTTGTGGAAATATACCACAGGACATAGTTCAGATCCGGGAACCTGAGGATCTTGGAAAAATGTATTTATCCACAAATCCAATAGCATATCAGCCTCGGAGCAACGATCGGTTCCAATAAGGGCAGTAAGCTGCTTTACGGGAAAGAAAAAGAACCCCTTGTCTTTAGGACACGGGGCAGAGTAAGAGAGCGTGGTGTTGGTCTTTGGCCAGCAAGTGATTTTGAAACGCACGATTTTCTGGTGCGGATCATTCTGGCTCTCAACAAAATGAAGCTCGGATAGGCGATAAAGGACTTCATGAAGTTGCCTGTGCGTATGAAGATGGAGTTTTTCGCAGAGCTCGCTGTAAGTGGAAACCCATTCTCCTGCATGCATAACATAACGTTGTCCATTAATTGTACGTATTGCAGAACGAAAGTTTGCTAGTGCGAAAAGAACTATATACCGATATAGCAAGCCGTCTCCATGCTTACGAATAAGATGATTTTCTGTTAAATTCTTGAGAAAACGTCGATAGATGCGGCAATATGGGAAACGAGTGAGTTGCTTAGCGTTGTTATTATTCATGGTAACCTCCAAAAAAGATTCAAACGGAGGCGGCCTTTCAAACAGACAAAAAAATGGCTGCACCAGATTCATTGTCTGTGGCAGCCAGTGAGTGATTGTGTCAGGTACGTTATTTTGTTCTTGTAAGATGCATTTTTATACGAAAGTTAGTGGGTGAACTCGTGAAAATGTGGTTCCTGCTTAGCGGGGTGTGAGGATTGATACCTTACCCAGGTGGGATATACCTCGCTGGATGCGACATTGGCAATGTAATCCTGGAAGCTGACCGTCACGTTTGCTGCACTGACCGCCGGGCGGGCCAGGTGGACGGTAATTTTCTTCGGCACCACCACCTCACTCAGCACGCGGGCATCGGCGCACTGGCCGATGGGGGCCGGGCCGCTGCCGCCGTTCCCGGCAAACAGCGGGTGTTCTGGGATCGTTTCCGGCTCCACTTCGGGCAGGGTGCGGGCAGCGGGCAAAAATTGCAGCCGCGCCACCGTCTGCTGCCCGGCAAACACCTGCACCCCCTCCAGTTCGATCGTCTGGAAGCCAGTCATCTCCGCCCGCAGCTGGTACACCGCATAGGGGCGCACCGTGGTGTTGGCTTCATCCAGGCTGTAGGCTTCGTCCGGGGCAGTCAGCACCAGTTCCGGGGCGGAACCGACATCGTTGGTGGTCAGGCGTGCAATCTGTGTTCCCGCTTCGTTCAGCACCAGCACCGTCACGCCGGGCAGCGGCGCAGCGTTTTCGGCCAGTGCTGTATACACTTGCAAGGTTCCACTTGGCATAAAAACACCTCCTGCACTACCCTATGCCGCAATGCGGCGGGGCGTGCAGGAGGTGTTTTGTTAGGGCAACACCGCACAATTCCCGCCTGACGGCTTAAGCACCGCTCCGGCGGCTGCGGCACGGC
>CABUKW010000159.1 GCA_902492275.1 uncultured Peptococcaceae bacterium | reverse complement strand
TCCCTCTGACCATTGGGCCGCGTCGGCAGTAGAAGAATTACGAACCTTGGGCTTTTCTGACGGCATCGGCGACAATCAATTTGGCTTGGGACAAACCATTACCCGGGCCCAGTTTGCCGCTTTTATCGCTAAAATAGAAGGCTATAACGGCAGTTATCCACAGGCCTATACCGATAACACCGATTCCAACGCCTGGTATTACGGCACCTTAAATGCCATGGCAGCCAATCATGTTACCAGCCAGACCGGCGCCTTTCGTCCCAACGATCCCATCACCCGGGCCGAAATGACGGAAATGATGGTGGGCGCGCTGGGTTTTTATGAATTAGGCAACCAATTAAACAGCATAGATTGCCCTTTTCCCGATGTATCTTCGCGGAAAGGATTTATCACGCTGGCCAACGATTTAGGATTGGCCGGCGGTATGAGCGCTGCCAGCTTTGCGCCCGACGCCACCGCTACTAGAGAGCAGGCCGCCGCCATGTTGGTGCGGCTGTATCATACCAATGAAAAGCAATTGGACGAGCTGCACGGGTTCTATGCCATCTCTTCCGCTTCACAGAGCAACTTTCTCTCCCGACTGGACAGCACTGGCTTTGGCTGGGCCAGACTCACCCTAAACGATGGCCATGCCGCAGTCAACACCAGTTCCACAGGACAAAACGAATATAACATTCCAGCAGGCTTCACGGAACCGCTGCAGACAGTCCGCAATACGGGCGGAAAAGCACTGCTTTCCGTTTATGCCGACGATAACAACGGCCTATTAACACAAATCCTCTCCCAACCGGCCTTACGCAGCGAAGCGGCCAGTGCCATTGCTGCAGCAGTTGCCAGCAGCGGCAGAGATGGACAAACCGCCAGCTTTGACGGTGTCGTGCTGGATTTTGAATCTCTGCGCGCCGGACAAAAGGCCAATTACACCGCCTTTTTACAGGAGCTGCGAGCAATTATGGGCGCGCAACCAATTTATGTGGCCATCCATCCAGTGCTAAACGGTTCCGCTTACTATGACGGTTACGATTATGCCGCCATCGGTCAGTTGGCAGACCGAGTTATCCTGATGGCCTACGATTTTGACGCCAAAGCGCTCACGGAAAGCGAGATGGCCCAGGGCTATACCCAAACGCCCATGTCGCCGCTCAATCAGGTATACAGTGCAATACGAGCCTGCCTGAACGGTGGAATTTCCGCCGATAAATTATTGTTAGGCATCTCCATGGATACGGTACAGTGGAAGCTGCAAAACGGCGCCGTCATCAACAATACGCCGTACCGGCCTTCCTATGCCGCAGTCAGCGCCCGTCTTGCCACCGGCTGTGAAATCATCTATCCCAATTACAGCTATAATCCTTACGCCAGTTACACCGACAACACCGACCAAACCCAGAACATTCTCTGGTTTGAAAACGAGCAATCGGTAGCCGCCAAAGCAGAGCTGGCCCGTCTTTTAGGATTACGGGGACTTTCTATCTGGCGTTTGGGTACCATCCCCACCGATAGCAACACAGGGCTCAATATTTGGCACACACTAACCACGGCAGTGCAGTAGAACATCAAATTTTACGTTCTTAGCCCAATAAAAAAGAATCCTCTGCAGTCGATGGTGCAAAGGGTTCTTTTTATTTTTATAACCTTTTAAAACTCTGTTGTAATTGTATAATTTACAGACGCTTTGCAAGATTTTCCCACACCGGTGTTGTCAAACAACCTTCGGGCGCAGCAATTTCCAACTCCTGAAACATGGCAAAAGGAACTGTGAAACTCAGCAATTCTTTGGGAATGCCTGCACGCTGTGAAATATCAAAGAAGCCCAAAACGCCATGCGGCATCTCATTTCCGATTTGCTGATAGGCCAGTAAAATCGATTGACAGGCAGAGGCGAAAGGCGCCACCACATTCAGCGATTTGCCCCGATAAAAACCGGAGAGAATCACCAACGCTGAAAGTTGGTCGGGATTGGCAAACATACAGATTAAATCCGGCTTTTCCTCTGCTGCTACCATGGACAGCGGTTGAAATATTACATATTTTTGCGGCGTTTCTGTAAAGGGAAGTTGATTTTGCCACGCCTCTACCAATTCCGGCGTGGCAAAAAATCGTTCACCCCTGCCCAAACTGCGCGTATAAGTCTGTCCCAACTGCGCCAGCGCTTCATCGCCAGTGGAAAGCAACGCCTTTGTCGGGTGATTTTTCTTTTGAAAAGCATTGCCAAAACACAAGCCCACTCCACCGCCTGCGCAACCATAGGTTTCTTCATCAAAGGCAGCCACGATACCCTTAGATGCAGCAGCCACAAGCATAGATGCCACACAGCCCCGTTTGCCCTTTTCAAATTGTACCGCCTGCTCCGGCTTTCCATCGGTAAAGGAAATGGCCACCGGCTCCCATTGTAATTGCAATTTTGCACACAATTCACTTTTCATAGAAACGCACACCTTTCTCTCACTGATTTCATCCTAATTTTATTATAACAGATTTCCCTCACGATTTTCTTGAATATTACAAACATTCAATGGAGAAGCCCCAGCATTTGATAAAATAATAAAAACGCTACTGTAATGGGAATCCACAAAGTTCCATAAATCAAAGAAGGCTTTATCATATCCCATGCCGTCCAATAATCATAATGATAGGTTGTCAGAGCAACGGGTTCTGAAAATGGTAATAATGTTGATACATGGGCCGCAAGACAAATTGCAATCGCCATAATTTCTGGACCCAAACCAACGCCTGCGCCCATAAGACAGACAATCGGCGTTAGTACAGCCAACTGTGCTGCGGAAGACGGTATAATATAATGGGTATAGACCCCTACTGCAACAGTCACCAATAATACCAGCCACGGCGCTAAATTGCTAACACTGCCGATTGTGTTATTGGCAATCCAATTGGCAGCTCCAGTTACATTCAAGGCATAAGCCACAACATTCATACCGCCTAATAAAAGGAGAATTTCATAATTTACTTCTTTCGCAGTTTCTTTCCATTTTAAAATTCCAATTCCAGGTAAGAAAAATAACGCCACGCCAGCAACGGCCGTTGTCCATAAAGGAATTGCTGTCATACTTTGAGTAAACCATAACACTAACATAAGAATGAAAATACAAACATACTTCTTTTCTGCAACTGTCATTTTGCCCAACTCTTGTTTTTTCTGTTCTAAGCGTTCCAATCCTTTTACGGTATCAATCTCTGCTGGAAAAACTTTGCATAGAACAAACCAGCAAACCAATAGCATCACTGCTGCAAAGGGATAACATACCAAAGTCCATTTCAAAAATGTTATATCAAAACCCATTCCTTCTAAGATAGAAATTGTCATGATATTCAAAGCGCCGCCAGCCGGCGTACCAATCCCTCCTACAGTAGCGGCAATTGGGATACCTATCATAATGGAGCGTCCAAAATTGGAGCATCCAGGCAGACACTTGTTTTCCTTCAAAATTTCTATTGCCAGTGCACCAAAAATAACAGCAGAAGGAATATCCGCCAACACCGAAGATAACACACCGGTACCAACCATATAACTTAAAAGTACCATAGAGGGTTTATCGCCAAACAAGCCACTGACATATAAGGACATCCGGTATCCAAAACCTGTAGCCGTAAATGCGACAGCCAAAATAAAAACACCTAACACAAAAAACACAGAACCACTTATAAAATTAGCAAATGCATCCGCTTGGCTGATAATTCCCAGTAATGGAGCTGTCAACACCGCCAAAACTGATGTTATCCCGATTGGAAACACCTCAAATACTAATAGCAATATCACTACAATTGTAAATGCAAACGCTTTTTGCCCCACTGTTTCCAAACCAGGGATGCTTAACCGTGTGAACAGCAGATAAAATAGCACACTGACTGCCAGTACAGCATACGAAACCCAGCCTTTGCGCTCTTTTCGCACGCATACAACTTCATCACTCATAGAAAATCCTCACTCCCTCTAGCTTCCTCTTCCACATAGTATATTGCTTCAAATTATTACAGCATTCTTCCCACCTCTGCACCGTCCCGCACGGCATATAAGGCATCGCCAATGCGTTTGCAATCGCCGATACAGACATAGGGAATGTGCAATGCTTCTAAATCATCTTTTAAGGTATCCACCGGCTTGGTTCCGATAGCCAGCACCACAGTATCTGCCGGCAGGGTCACTGGAAAATTCATGTGCAAAATCTCTACACCAGCATCAGAAATATCCAATACTGGACTGTTCGGATACAGGCAGGCCCGATGGGCAATTAATTTCTGATTATAATATTTGATTAACCGGGGATTGGCCCCTTTGCCCATCTCAACCATATCTACCACTGACACTTGTTTTCCCTGCATCGCCAACTTGGTGGCAACGCTTAAACCGATAAACCGTCCACCGATGACGACTACCCGTTCTCCCACGTTTGCCTGGTCTAAAATGACATCGTTGCCCTGTACAATGTTGACATGGGCGGTGTCCTGATAGGGCAAGGCTTTCGGCACAGCACCTGTGGCCAACACCACAATGTCTGGAGCGTATGCCTCTAAATAGGCGTGGTCCACAACCGTTTGCAGACAAACTTCTGCGCCGGACTGTTCCAAAACCATCTGCTTATGGGGAATTAAGGTACGATAATCCACTTTTTCTGCTTCTTGGCTAGCTACATAAAATTGCCCGCCTAACCGGTCCGACTTTTCACAGAGCCGTACATAATGTCCCCGTTTCGCTAAGGTGGCTGCCGCTTCCATACCGGCTAAACCCCCGCCCACGACTAAAATTTTCTTTACCTGCGCCGCCGGCTTTAACTGATAATAGTCGTCTTCCCGCAAATTAGCCGGATTGGCTGTACAGCAGCGCTGCATCGGATAGATTTCTTTACGGCTGCTTTCTGTATAACAATTCAGACAGCCGATACAACGCATAATCTGTTCTGTTTCCCCTTTGACCGCTTTATTCATCCACTGCGGGTCCACAAACAAAGGCCGTCCCAACTCGGCGAAATCCAATTGTCCAAGTGCCGCCGCTTCCTCAATTGCCGCTGGCTCGCCCAATTTGCTGCAAGCAATCACAGTCATATCCGGCAACGCTTCTTTTAGCGCTTTGGTGTATGCAAATATATAACCGGCTTTGGTAAAATAGCCTGCATACACGTTGTCCAAACTGAACTCACAGCCTACGGAAGGAGTCAGTGCGTCTACATAAGGCGCTACCAAACGGGCCAGTTGAAGACCTTCTTCCAACTGAATGCCTTTGCCTCCCAACAGTTCATCCACGCGTAGGTCCAAAATAATCGGATAATCATCACCTACCTGCTCCCGCATGGCCTGTAAGGTTTCGATAACAATACGGGCCCGGTTTTCTATACTGCCGCCATATGCATCCTGGCGGTGATTGGTGTAAGGAGAAATAAAGTTGCCCAGAATTTTTTTGCTAACCGCCGTTTGAATATATACTGCATCAAAGCCTGATTTTTTCGCCCTTCCCGCCATATCGGCCATTTGCTGTTCAAAATTCTGAATTTCGGCGTGACTCATCTCCCGAAAAGCGATAGGATATTTCATATTGGAGGCGCCGTCAGAGACGCCGTCCTCCCGCGCACCTAAAATACCGATTTCAGCCACCGTTCTTACATTGTATGCTTTAAACTGGGCTGTCTGCTGCATCAAAGAAAACATGGCATCGTCAGTATTCAAATTAATCGCCGCTACCGGTTTCCCCGTTACACTGCCCAGCAAGCCGGGAAAAATGATCACGCCTGGACCATATTCCTGTTTGGCCCGATACAGCATACTATTTACTTCTGCTTCTGTTAAACGGCCTTTATGGTCGCCTAATTTAAAAGTCATCGGCCCATAAATAATTCTGTTTTTTACTTCCATATTGCCGATTCTTCCCGGCTGCAATAAATGAGGAATGGCATTCATGGTTCTACCTCCTAAAATATCTTACGAATTCCCGTAGTTGGTACACCAGCCACCTTTTTCACTGTGACAAACTTATTGTTCATCAATGGATTGGTGAAGGTGTAATCGGAGCGGCGATGGGGCCCTCTGGATTCCTTGCGTTCTAAGGCAGATACAATCACCAGCTTGCCCATCATCAGTAAATCAAAGGACTCCAACGCCCGCATCAATTCGTGGGCGTTGCTGCATTTCACAGCCTGACGCGCTTCTACTTCCAAATGATTGAGATAGGTTAAACCTGCTTTCAGAATTGTTTCCGAGCGGGTTTTATTGGTGTTGGTATAATCGTCCATAATTTGCTGCAAAGCCAAATTTAATTCTTTCCAGGAAGCGCCTTCTCTTCGTTCTAATAAACTGCTGTAGAACTGCTGAGCCTCTGCAATTTCTGGACGATTTGTAATATCGGTAAAACCA
>CABUKW010000158.1 GCA_902492275.1 uncultured Peptococcaceae bacterium | reverse complement strand
AAGAAAAACTGCAAAGTGTAGCAAAAAGAAAAACTGCAAAGTGTAGCAAAAAGAACCGATAGATAGCAAAAAAATCGAAAACATTGCGGCAGCAGCCAATCTATGATACAATAACAAAAAATGACAATGAGGTGATAGAAGCATGTTTTCTTCCTATTTGCAACAGGTGCAGCAGCAAAAGCCGCTGGTGCATTGCATCACCAATTATGTAACAGTAAATGACTGTGCCAACATAGTGTTGGCCTGCGGCGCTTCGCCGATTATGGCCGACGACGGGCGGGAAGTGGAGGATATTACCTCCATTTGCAACGGTTTGGTCATCAATATCGGCACTTTGAATGAGCGCACCATTGCCGCCATGATCAAGGCAGGCAAAAAGGCTAACGCTTTGGGACATCCGGTGATTTTGGATCCGGTGGGCGCAGGGGCTTCGGCGCTGCGTACCGATACGGTATTTCAGCTATTGAAAGAAGTGAAATTTACAGCGATCCGCGGAAACATTTCAGAAATTAAAACGGTGGCCTTGGGCACAGGTACGACCAAAGGGGTGGACGCCGACGTTGCCGATGAAGTGAACGCCCAAACGCTGCCTGATGTGCTGCAATTTGCCCGCACCCTGGCCAAGGAAACCGGCGCGGTGATTATCATTACCGGCAAGCAGGATTTGCTGACCGACGGCGAGGAAAGCTGTCTGGTTTCCAACGGACATGCCATGATGTCCCGTATTACCGGCAGCGGCTGTATGCTGACTTGTCTGCTGGGCGCTTATCTGGCCGCCAATCCGGAGCAGCCCTTTGACGCCTGCGTGGCGGCTGTGGCCGAGATGGGACTGGCCGGTGAGTTGGCTTATCAGCCGGGCTGCGGAACGCTGACCTTCCGCACCGGCTTATTGGACGCCATCAGCACCATGACTGCCGAACAGTTGGATGGAGGTGCGCGGGTTGAATATCTCTGAGCAACAATTAACTCTGTATGCGGTGACAGACCGCAAATGGCTAGAGGACGGGCAAACGCTGGCCGGACAGGTGGAGCAGGCTATTTTAGGCGGCGTGACGGTGGTGCAGCTGCGGGAAAAGCATGCCAGCGCAGCAGAATTTTTGGCCTTGGCGCAAGAAGTGAAGCAGGTGACAGACCGCTATCAAGTGCCATTGATTATCAACGACAATCTGGAAGTGGCTTTGGCAGTGGACGCAGCCGGAATTCACGTAGGGCAGGAGGATTTGGCGGCAGCGGCTGTGCGGCAAAAAATTGGCGATAAAAAAATAGTGGGCGTATCAGCCCAAACAGTAGAGCAGGCCTTAGCAGCAGAACAGGCTGGTGCCGACTATCTGGGTGTAGGCGCTGTATTTCCCACCAGCAGCAAGGATGACGCAGTAGAGGTAGACTTTGCCACGCTGCAGGCCATTTGTCAGGCGGTGCCAATTCCCGTGGTCGCCATCGGCGGCATCACCGCCCAAAATATGACCGCCCTGCAAGGCTCCGGGATTGTGGGCGTCGCAGTCATTTCTGCCATCTTCGGCAAGCCCGACGTTAAAAAAGCAGCTCAGGATTTAGCAGCCGCGTGGAACAGCCTGCCGGAAAACCGTTAAACCAACAGAAGCGATCCACTTTCCCGAAGAAAAAAGCAAAGGACAAACTGTAAATCTCGTAGCCCTATTGGTTGAGCAGAAAACCGGCATTTTTTTTGTATGGGCTACCCCCCTAATAGAGCTACCAATACAGAAACCGCTGAAAAAGACAAAGAATTGGAGCAGAAAATGTTTCACGTGAAACATTTTTGCTCTGAACATAAGACAGGATGGGTGGGCGTATCGCCCACCCATTATGCGATAGAAAGGAATTATCAGCAAGCGCTGCAGATTATTTTTATAGCAGCGTAATTAAAAAATATGGAACCTTACAAACTCCGCCTGCGCTCTTTATGGATACGGCGGAGTTTTTCTTTTCCCAATTATGGTGCGTCGGGTATAAATATAAAGAATGCTGCAATGTTCGTTTGCTTTTTTGATTAATTGATATATAATAATTATGTGATAAAAATACACGCAAACTGCTATAATTATGTGAGGATGTGTAAGCGATGGAACGATTGATCTTAAAACGACTGCTGGAATGGAAGCATTCTCCGTATCGCAAACCGTTGATCTTAAAAGGCGTTCGCCAAGTGGGAAAAACATGGGTTCTAAAGGAATTTGGCAGACGATACTATGAAAATATTGCTTATTTCAACTTTGACGAGAACGAAGAATATAAGCAGTTTTTTGAAACCACGAAAGATGTTGACCGTATTTTGCAAAATTTGATGCTGGCTAGCGGACAAAAGATTGTGCCGGAAAAAACGCTCGTCATTTTTGATGAGGTGCAAGATTGTCCGAAGGTCATCAACGCGATGAAATATTTCTGCGAGAATGCGCCGCAGTATCACGTTGCCTGCGCCGGTTCTTTGCTGGGGATCGCGTTGGCAAAACCTTCCTCATTCCCGGTGGGCAAGGTCAATTTTATGCAGATTGATCCCATGACTTTTACGGAGTTTCTGCTTGCCAATGGCGATGAGAATTTGGCAAGGTATATGGAAACGGTGGACGCCATAGAACCGCTTCCAGATGCCTTCTTTAATCCGCTTTATGAGAAGCTTAAAATGTACTATGTGACCGGCGGCATGCCGGAATCGGTGCTGATGTGGACAGAAGCGCGGGATGTGTCCGCTATGCAGGAGGCGTTGTCTGGAATCATTGGCGCTTATGAGCGGGATTTTGCCAAGCATCCCAATATCAGTGAGTTTCCGAAAATCTCGATGATCTGGAAGTCTATACCGTCTCAGCTGGCCAGGGAGAATAAGAAGTTTCTTTACAAGGTCGTTAAAGAGGGCGCACGGGCCCGTGAGTATGAAGATGCCTTGCAGTGGCTGGTAGATGCGCGCCTGGTACACAAGATCTATCGCAGTTCGGCTCCTGGTTTGCCTGTAGCTGCCTATGATGATTTGTCTGCCTTTAAAATTTATTTGGTAGATGTGGGATTGCTTCGCCGTTTAGCGCAGCTGTCGCCCACCGCTTTTGGAGAAGGGAACCGTTTGTTTACCGAGTTTAAAGGCGCGCTGACGGAAAATTTTGTGCTTCAGACCTTGCTTACGCAGTTTGAAGTGGTTCCCCGCTATTGGAGCCAGACAAATCCGCCCTATGAAGTAGATTTTCTAATTCAGCGGGAAAATGATATATTTCCCATAGAGGTCAAATCTGAAGCCAATACGAACAGCAAAAGTCTTAAGAAGTTTAAGGAGTTGTTTCCCAATCAGGTAAAGCTTCGTGTGCGTTTCTCGCTAGACAATTTGAAATTGGATGACGATGTACTGAACATTCCGCTGTTTATGGCCGACCATATAGATCGATTGATTCGGTTGGCTTTGAAACAGAAAAAATGCTGATATGCAAGCTTTTGCAGTGAGGATAGCAAAGGGACTGTTGCGCGGAGAAAAGCGTGACAGTCCCTTTTTGTATGCAAAAAGCAACAGCCGAATCTCAAAAGAATCCGGCTGTTGTAAAATATAAATATGCAGTTGCTTGTTGAATTTTTTGAATGTCTTTACTTCTCCATGGCTCTGTTTAAGAAAGCTCTGGTACGTTCATTTTTGGGATGATTGAAAATCTCGTCGGGCGTACCGTCCTCTAAAATGATGCCGCCGTCCATAAATACAATGCGGTCGGAGATATCGCGGGCGAAGCCCATTTCATGGGTGACGACCAGCATGGTTAAGCCGCTTTCGGCCAGGCTTTTCATAACTTTTAATACTTCGCCTACCATTTCCGGGTCCAGCGCCGAGGTCGGTTCGTCGAAAAGCAGAGCGTCCGGCTCCATGGATAAGGCGCGGGCGATGGCCACACGCTGTTTCTGACCGCCCGATAGCTGACGGGGACGGGCGTTGATATACTGCAGCATACCAACCTGTTCCAGATAGCGTTTGGCCCGTTCTTCCGCTTCCTTGCGGTCTTTCTTCAGCACCTTCTGCTGACCTACTACGCAGTTCTCTAACACATTGAGATTGTTGAACAGATTGAACTGTTGAAATACCATACCCACTTTGGCGCAATACTTATGGGTTTTACCGGAGGTCAAAATATTTTCGCCGTGATAGAGAATGGTGCCTGCCGTCGGCGTTTCCAGCAGATTGATGCAGCGCAGCAGCGTAGATTTCCCCGAGCCGCTGGAGCCGATAATGCAGACGACCTCGCCTTTATGCACATCAAAGTTGATATCCTTTAAGACTTCCCGCGCACCAAAGGATTTTTTCAGATTTTTAATTTGAATGACAGGTTCGTTGGCCATTATTTTACGTCACCTCGTTTCAGGGTGTCAGCGCCGTTAATGACTGGCTCTGTGCCATAGATGGTATAGGTGTCGGCGCCGTCCATCTTGGTTTCCAGAAAACGCAGGATTTGTGTGCTGCTGAAACATAAAACAAAATAAATAACCCCAGCAATAAAGAAGGTAGGGAAAAAGATAAAGGTAGCGCCTGCAGCAGATTTTGTTGTGAAAAATAAATCGGCCACACTGATTACGCTCAATACGCAGCTATCTTTCATGTTAATAATGAGCTGGTTACCCACCGCCGGCATAATATTGCGAATAGCTTGTGGCAGAATAATGAAAAGCATAGACTGAAAATGGGTCATGCCAATGGAATGGGTGGCTTCAAACTGCCCCTTATCCACAGAAATAATTCCGCCGCGCACAATTTCCGCCATATAAGCCCCTGTGTTGATGGAAATGATAAACATACCAGCTATCAAACGATCCAATGTAATGTTAAAAATAGCCGCAGTCCCGTAGAAAATAATCATAGCTTGTACCATCATGGGCGTACTGCGGAAAATTTCTATGTAAGCCGAAAGAATAAAATTTAAAATCTTATAGACAATACGTTTAAGCAGTGGATCTTCCTTGCGAATGGGAATTGTTTTGTAAATGCCAATCAAAAGACCAATCGCAAACCCAACAACGGTACCCACGATGGCCAATAAAATTGTAACGCCGGTACCTTCCAGCATCAAAGCGCCATATTTATCTAAAATGCTTTGCACCTGTTGAAAAAATAATCGCATGAAATTAATAACTCCTTTCCTGAAAAATGACGGTACTTTTATTATATACGCAAATATAACTGAACACAATAAAAGAAATTGCCCAAAAGAGCAATTTCTTTTATGATATTACATATTGTGAATTTTCACGAGCAATTATTCAGCGGCAGGCTGATTCGCAATTGCTTCATCCATTAATTGCTGACGATCTTCTTCACTAATTTTAGCGATAGCGGCATTAATTGCATCTGTTAATTCAGAATCTTTTTTCAAGCCTACAGCTAAAGCTGCATCATCTGGTCTGTATTCAAATCCCTGCCCTTCGGCAAAATCAATGAAGGTGAAGTTTGGATTTGCTGCACTGGCAGATAAACCTTCTGGACGTTCAGAAACATAGCCGTCAATTACACCACTTTCCAGTGCCACACGCATGGCTGGGAAATCGTCCATGGCTGGTTCATGGCTTACCCCTTCAATTTGGTCAATGACAGTATCGTGGAAGGTATTTAACTGACCAGTAACTTTAGCGCCGGAAAAATCCTGAATAGAAGTAGCGTCGGCATAAGGACCGTCCGCACGTACAACCATTACCAAGTCAGAAATATAGTAGTTGTCAGAGAAATCAATCTGTTCTAATCTTTCCAGAGTTGGAGACATCCCGGCAATGATACCGTCAATCACACCGGACTGCACAGCAGGCACTAAGCCGCCCCATTCAGTTTTCACAATGACTAATTCTTTGCCCATATCTTCTGCAATTCTCTTGGCAATCTGCACGTCGTAGCCGTTGGCATATCCGCTGCCGCCTTCGATGGCCACTGCGCCGTTGGAATCATCCTGCTGGGTCCAGTTAAATGGCGCATAGCCACATTCCATACCGATTTTTAACTGATTGCTGTTTTCTGCTTCAGCTTGTCCATCCTGTTCGTTGGCGTCAGAGTTACTGCTACTGCCGCAGCCGAACATCCCGATTGCCATAGCGCCTACCAAAACAGCCGCCAATACTTTTTTCATTTTCATTTTCAAAAATCCCCCTTAAAAATATGAAATCATGTGATATTGAAACGATAGCATAAAAAGCAGTTTTTCGCAAGTGGCAGAAGGATAAAAGAAATTTAATATAGGGTTTCTTTATGGTAATGATGAATTCTGTATACAGTTCTTGTTGTCGCCTTATGAGGTTCTCATCCATGCCGTCGTTGCTCAAATTCCGATTTGCGCGAATGGTCGGGTAAACGAAGGGAGAGGCGAAGTGCAGCAAATAAAAACGAAACATGAAAAGAACTGTCCTGCCGCTTACAAACAGAACAGCCCTGAGATTTCTTTCAAAGCAAATATTTCCAAATCCCTTGACAC
>CABUKW010000157.1 GCA_902492275.1 uncultured Peptococcaceae bacterium | reverse complement strand
CAATTCTATGCGGGATGTCATTGCTGGCGATTTGATGGCCGGTATGGTGCGTGGTTTGGAAGCGTTGTTAGTGGCGCTGGCGTTAGCGTTGGGCACTGGTGTTGCTTTGGTTGTGATGGGAGGCTTCTAACATGAATATTTTTTTGCCTTGTTTGTATGCGTTTCTAGCCTGCATTGCGTTTTCCATCTGGTATAATGTAAGCCTGAAACGAATCCCGTTGACCTGCTTGGGTGGCGCATTGGGCTGGTTGACTTATTTGATGTTGGATATTCCAAGCGACGTGATAAAATATTTTATTGCAACAGTGGTAATTTCTATTTATGCAGAAATTATGGCCCGCGTCTGTAAAGTGCCGGTCACACTGTTTCTGACTACGGCTGTGTTGCCCTTAGTACCTGGCGGTGGTATGTATTACACAATGGAATATTGTGTGCAGGGTGAAATGCAGCTTTTTGCTGAGACGGGATTGCATACGCTGGCTTTGGCTGGTGCCATTGCGTTGGGAATTATGCTGGTATCATCGCTGGTACGGATGTGGAAAGTTATGAAGGCACCCAAATTCTTTTATAAAGATAAGGTACAGCGGGAGGATTATTGAATATGGAGAATAAGCAACTTGCAGAAGTTTTGCAGCAGGGTCTGCAAGATGAGATGAATTCGGCCTTTCAATATATTGCGTTGGCCGGAAAGCATGGCGATGTGGCTATAAAGCAGGCTTTTTTGCGGTATGCCTCAGAGGAATTACAGCATGCACAGAAGTTGTTGGGTATGCTGGAACAGCAGCAGGTAGAAGTTGGAGAAATTCCGTTAACCCTGGAGAATTTAGATGATTTGTATCTTTATTTGATTGAATATATGGCCCATGAGGAATCGGCTATTTTTTATTATGAAGCGTTGGAACAGTTGGTGCAGCAGCCGGAAGTTGCGCGGCTTTGTCAGGAAGTTCGAGGTGAGGAGCAGCTACACCTGCGGCAGATGCGGGAACTGTATCAGCAGGTGAAGGAAGGAACAAGGCATGACGGATAAAAGTAGAGAGCAATTAGAATTTGCCCGCTTTTTGGCCCAGATTGGTCATGAAATTCGTACACCACTGAATGCGATCAAGGGCTTTGGCGATTTGTTGGTGGAGGAACAGGTGGGCGAGTTGAACGACGTACAAAAGAAATATCTGTTGAAAATGACCGATAGTGCCCAAAAATTATTACTGGTGGTCAATCAGATTTTAGATTGGGCCAAGCTGGAATCCAACCAAATCATTTTGGATTCGCAGCCTTTGGATTTATGCCGGATTGCGGTGGAGGTGGGTAATTTGTTGGAGTTACGGATGCGAGAAAAACAAATTACCTATCAGGTCATGGAGGTGGACTGGGCTACTATCAACGGAGATTGGGGCCGGTTAAGAGAAGTTCTGGTTAATTTAATCAGCAACAGCATCAAATTTACAGAACCTGGCGGAACGATCATTGTTTCTTTTTCTCGAAAGGACGGATATTTGCTTACCCATGTGGCCGATGATGGCTGTGGAATCAGCGAGGAAAAACTGATGCAGTTATTTCAGCCTTTTTCCAAAGGGCAAGACCGGTCTGGGGAAGAAAAAAATACAGGTTTAGGGTTATGGATTTGCCGTTCTATTATAGAACTGCATCAGGGACATATCTGGGCAGAGAGCAAGCAAGGAAAGGGGACGGTGTTGTCTTTCGCATTGCCTGCTTGTCCGGCAGAGGATACACAGAAAGGGGCTGCACAATGAAGCGATGTACAGTATGGCAAGAGGAAAAGCAACGGTATGAAATTATCAGACGGGATTTGGTTTTTGAAAATGGCTGGTATCGAGGAGAACCGGTGCAGCGGCTGGGACGTTTTGAAAATCTGTTTGAGCAACTGCAGCGGGAACAGGAGCAGATCTGTCTGAAAATGGAGCAACTGCGGCAGCTCGGACAAGGGCGCAGCTCCGATTATAAGCAGTTGGCAGCTCGTAGGGAACTGCTGGAGGAAATGTTTAGTTATTTCAAAATTTATGTAGGTATTAAATAAAATAGGAAGAGATATTCCTCGTATAGCTGATAAATGTATGTTCAGTTATGCGGGGATTTTTTATGCGTTATTTTTGTTCTAGCCTTTGGCTTGTCTGCATATAGTAATTACAAACGTACAGAATTGTTTGCAGAAAGGAGACAGGCCCGTGGTAGAAGAAGAGGTAAGAAAAATTGTGGGGCAATATTTCCCACCGGAGTTGCAACAGCAAATTTGGCGATATGAACAGGAACTGGGACAGGTGCAGGAGATTCGCTGCCGGGTTGAACGGCCGTTGCTATTGCGGTTGGGACAAGGCAAGGAACGGATGGTAACGGAATGCTTGTCTACAACGCAGTTACAACACTTGGTCAGCCGTATCAGTCAGGGTTCGGCCTATGCTTGGGAGGAGGAATTCCGACAGGGCTATTTGACATTGCCCGGTGGTCACCGTGTAGGCTTTGTGGGCAAAGGTGTTTTAGAGCATGGCCATATTCGCACCTTAAAGCAAATTAGCGGTCTGAATTTTCGAATTGCCAGGGCGGTTAAGGGCGCGGCTAATGAATTGATTGCCAAAGTGGTGGCTGACGGTCAGCTTCATAACACACTGTTAGTATCGCCGCCAGGCTGCGGAAAGACAACCCTGCTGCGGGATTTGATACGTCAACTGAGCGAGGGGGTTCCTGGGTTGCAATTTACCGGTGTCAATGTAGGCGTGGTGGACGAGCGCTCTGAATTAGCCGGCTGTGTCAGCGGCGTTCCGCAGTTGGACGTAGGGTGCCGGACCGATGTACTGGACGGTTGCCCCAAAAGTGAAGGAATCCGTATGTTAATCCGCTCCATGGCGCCGCAGGTGGTAGCTGCTGACGAAATTGGCAGCATTGCTGATGTACAGGCTTTGGAAGAGGCTTTACAAAGTGGTGTGCATATTTTGACGACAGCCCATGGCGATGGCTTGGAGGATTTATTACAGCATCCGGCTTTAGGGCCTTTGCTGCAGCGAGATTGTTTTTCCTTGGTGGTTTCTTTGCGTTGGCAAGGAGGAAAGGTTGCGTTACAGTATGAGAGGGAGGTATTGGCATGAAATGGGGCGGTATTTGTTTATTGATTGGCGCCGGTACGGCCATTGGATTTTATAAGGCGTATGGGTTTCGGCGGCGTATTGCGGATATTATTATGCTGCAAAATGCGTTTCGATTGTTGGAAACAGAAATTTTTTATACATTGACGCCGGTGCCGGTGGCAATGGAGGTATTGGAAGAAAAGTTGCCGCAGCCTTTGCAGCAGTTTTTTCATCGGGTTTGGGTTGCCATGGAGCAGGAGCACTTGCCAGTGTTTCACGCTTGGGAGTATGGCCTTTCACAGTTAGAGCAGACCACTTTTTGTGGTGCGGAGGAATTGGGCGCTGTGCGTAGTTTTGGTTTGAGTTTGGGTGAAGGGGATTTGACAGCACAGCAAAAAAATTTTCAATTATTGCAGCAACGTTTGCAATATGCTTTAGAAGAAGCAGAACGGCAGAGGTTGCAGCAAGGACGAATTTGGCAGTATATGGGTGTCTGTGTTAGTTTAGCAGTAGCGATTTTATTGTGGTAGGAGGCGTATAACGGATGCAGATTGACATTATTTTCAAAATTGCAGGAATTGGCATTTTAACGGCTGTGCTGCACAGCGTACTGAAATCTATGGGCAAAGAGGATCAGGCCAATTTGGCTGCCTTGGCGGGACTGGCGATTGTATTATTTATGGTGATTGATTTGTTGTCTGAGTTGTTTACCTATGTAAAAACGGTATTTTTGTTGTATTAACCGGAGGCGGTCATGGGTATTTTTCAAATTCTAGGCTGTGGCTTTTTAACCTTGGTGCTTTGGCTGGTGCTGCAGCAATATAAAAGCAATTTCAGTGTTTTTGTGGTAATTGCTTTCGGTCTTGTATTGTTTTTGAGTATGGCTGGTCAATTGCAGGAGTTGTTGCAGACATTGCTGCAGCTCAGTGAGCAGGCTGGTGTTAACGTGATTTATTTAACCACGATTTTCAAAATTATGGGCATTGCTTGGCTTACTGAATTTCTCTGTCAGGTATGTAGAGATGCAGGCAGCAGTGCGCTGGCCGTGAAGTTAGAATTTGCCGCGAAGCTGACTATTTTATTGTTGGCCTTTCCAATCTTGACAGCCGTGTTGGAGAGTGTTTTGACCATTCTGTAGGAGGTGGCGCATGGATTGGCTAGAAGGGCTGGATACGGATACGTTGCTGGAAGCCATTGAGCAGCACTTGCAAAACGATTTTCCTGCTTTGTCGGTGCGGCAGTTATTTGCACAATTGCTGAGTGGTCATTTGGAATTTGATTTTTTGCAGATAGGGCAGCAACTGATACATCTTTTGTGGCAATCGGCAACGGCGCAGTTTTCATTGCTAGGTCAACTGATTTTGCTAGCTATCGTTTTCGCAGTGCTAAAGCAGTTGGAGAGTAGTTTTTCGCATAGCAATATCCAGAAAGTTTCCGGACTGGTGATACAGGCCATCGCT
Source organism: uncultured Peptococcaceae bacterium (assembly GCA_902492275.1). Taxonomy (GTDB): domain Bacteria; phylum Bacillota; class Peptococcia; order Peptococcales; family Peptococcaceae; genus UBA7185. The sequence continues at coordinate 1,920 of CABUKW010000157.1, read as the reverse complement.
GTGCTCTTGATTTTGCAAAGCGGCCGACAGGTATTAGCATGCGCGCAGCAGGCAGTGACTGGCATGACGGAACTGATGGAGCTGCTTTTACCGTTGCAGCTGATATTGATGGCCGGGCTGGGTAATGTGAAAACGGCTGGACTGTTGCAGCCTTCTTTGTTGCTTATCGTGCAGTCGGCAGCTTTCTTTTGTCAGCATATTCTGTTGCCCTTGATTATTATGGAGCTGCTGTTGAAGCTGGTCAATAGCTTTAGTGATACCTATCGTTTAAGCAGCTTGGCTGCTTTTTTGCGCAAAGTAATTTTAACCAGTATTAGCTTTAGTACTATGTTGTTTTTGGCAGTATTGAGTATTCAGGGCATCAGTGGACAGGCGTTGGACCGTTTATCATTGCGGGCGGTCAAATACGTAACCAGTGCTGCGGTACCGGTGGTGGGCGGTATGTTGTCGGGTCTGTTGGATACGCTATTAAGCGGCGGTATGATGATTCGCAATGCCTTAGGTTTTATCGGATTGTTAGTCATTTTACTGTTGACAGTGCTGCCAGCGTTAAAAATATTGATTTTATATTTTCTCTATAGTTTTGCCGCTGCACTGCTACAGCCCTTAGGTGATAGCCGGATGATTTCACTGTTGGAACAGGCGGCAGGCAGTTTTATGCTGGCCTTTGCAGTGGTGGCGCTGACTGGCGTGCTGTTTTTTTTCATGATTTTAATTGTACTGGTAGCCAGCGGCGCGACGCTGTAGGACATGGCAGTGAATAAAAGGCAGTTAGGCCAGCATCATTTATTTAATGGGTTGATGCTTGAGAAGGAGGGGCTTTGCTGTGGAAACACTGCGTGCCATGATGTTGAATATTCTGGTGATGATATTTTTGACCACACTGTTGGATTTTTTATTGCCGGAAGGTTCTCTGCGGGGCTATGTGAAGATGACAATGGGCTTTTTTGTGGTGCTGACCTTATTGCAGCCAGTTATGCAGCTAGCCAATCCAGAAGCTATGTTGGCACAATGGCAGCTTACAATGCCGGCGACAGCTACGGCAGAGAGTCTGGCTGTGGATAGCGAGGTTTACCAGGAACAGGTGCAGCAATTGGAGCAGATGTACAGTGAAAAGCTCAACGAGCAGGTGCGGTCATTGCTTTTGTTGACCACCGATTTAGAGCAGGTGCAGGTAGAAAGTGTGGTGGAAGAACAATGTCTGCAGCAGCTTCATGTGCAAATTCCCGCTGGTACAGATGTGGACAAACAAAGAATTGTGCAAGCATTAAGCGGCTATTACGGTTTGGCTGTAGAACAAATTACAGTAGAAACAGAGGAGACAGATGCTAATGGATTGGAAGAACTTAAATAAAAATTTGTTTCGGTTGGGATTGTTGGCGCTCTTGGGTATCGCGTTGTTATTGGCTGGAAGCAAAAGCGCGGCAGTCCAGCAACAATCGGTGCAGTATAACAGTTCTTTGCCGACTTTAGAGGCAGAAGAACGGCAGGAAACAACTTCTGTATCAGTAATGGAGGCCCGGTTGGCACAAACCTTATCACAGGTTAAAGGGGCCGGTGCAGTGGCGGTGCAGATTACAGTTCATGATTTGGGCCGCAAGGAGTATGCCAAAGATTTGCAACGAACTGAGCGCAACAGCAATGATACTAGTGGGGATAGCCAGCAGCAGACGACAGAAGTGCAAGAAACGCAGACAATTGTGCAGCAATCAGGTAGTCAGACAGGCGGTGCTTTATTGGTGGAAGAAACGACACCGGAGATTTGCGGCGTGTTGATTGTGGCCGAGGGAGCTGAACAGGCCAAGGTACAGGAGCAATTGCTACAGGCAGCGGCGACAGTGTTGCAGATTTCTACAGAGCAGATTATCGTACTGCCGGGGGAAGCAATTTGGTAATATGTCAAGAGGAAAATGAAAAGGA